>DAORUN010000050.1:0-22663 GCA_035433205.1 Thermoflexales bacterium
GTATCATCTTCCCCGCATGTTCAAATATGTGGCGTGGGTGATGGCCCTTTTGGCGCTGCTGATGGCGCAACCTGCGCTCGCGGCTGCGCCCGCCGCGCCTATCATCACCATCACCGCAGAGGCGGGGTATGGCGGTTACACCAAACCCGGCGCATGGACGCCCGTGCGGATCAGCGTGAGTAACGTGGGTGACCCGGTCGAGGCTGTCATTCAACTCACCTCATCCGATGCGAACAACCCGGCCAAAACCCGCGCCAGCGTCTCGTTGCCGCGCGGGGCAAGGCGCACTCTCACGCTCTACGCCGCGCCAGGAATAAACGCCATCACCGTGCAAGTGATGGACAACACGGGCGTGTTGTTGGCCACCGCCACGCCCGTCGCGCGCCCGCTGAACGAAGGCGACCATTTGGCTCTGGCGATCAACGACCCGCCGGACGCCTACACTTTTTTGGCCGATGGCGCCGCGCCGGGCAAACGCAAATACGTGGCCCAATTGCGCATTGAGCAATTGCCAGACCTGGCCGCCGCCCTGGATTCACTGGATGAAATTGTGATTGGCAACGCCGACACCGGCGCGATGACCGCCGCCCAGCGCGGGGCCATCCGCGGGTGGCTGGTGGGCGGCGGCCAGCTTGTGATTGCGGGCGGCCCCGGCGCGGCGCTCAGCTCGCGCGGGTTTGCGGATATTTTGCCCGCGCAAGTTCAGCCCGCCTTGCTCAACATTCAAAACCCGGCGCAGGTGATGAGCGATTTTGCCCGCCCAAACAGCCTCGCGCTCACCCAAACCGCGCCCGGCGTCATCACCTCAACCGCCGCGGCCCCATCTGCCCAACTGCGCCAAACCGCCCCCGACGCGCAAATTTTGCTCAGCGCGGCATCGGCCAGCGGCGAGTGGCCGCTTATCATTCGCCGCGCCATTGGGCGAGGCGTGATTGACCAACTGGCGTTTGACCCCACCCTGGGCGGCTGGGCCGATGACCGCGCCGCGCGACTGGCGCTGTTTGATGCGCTGAGCGGCGGGCGGGTGGATGTGGCTCTGGCTGGCCCAACCCTCATCAAAAACGAGACCTCGGCCAACAACGCCGCCCGCGCCATGCAGGTCTCGGCGTTGCCCAGCGTGCTGCTCATTGCGGTGTTCCTTGCGCTGTTTGTGATGGCGATTGGGCCGGGCAACTACCTGATTTTGCGGCGCGTGAACCGGCTGTCTTGGGCGTGGGTGACCGTGCCCGCGCTGGTGCTGGCGTTCACGCTGGGGGCCGCGCTGCTGGGCGCGGGCGCGCAAGGCGGTGGGCCAACGCTCAACCGGCTCACGGTGTGGATGGGAGATGCGCGGCTGGCCGATGGCCGCGCGAGCGTCATTTTGGGCGTGTTTAGCCCGCGCCGCGCAGATTTGGCGCTGGAGCTGGGCGATGGCCTCGCGATGGAGACACACTCCGACCGCCCGGATGTGTTTGCGCCGGTGAGCGAAGACATTGCCCAACCCAACCGCATTGCGCCGCTCATCATTGAAAGCGGCGCGGCGCGGGCGTTTTATGCGCGTGGGCAGGCCGCTCTCGCGCAGGGGGCGGGCGCCATTCAAGCGGCGCTCACCCTCACGCCATCCATTGGCGGCGAACCGGCCCGGCTGGGCGGGCTGATTCGCAACTTTGGCGCAACCCCGCTGACCGATTGCGTTTTGATCGTTGGGCGAGATTATCAGGCGGTCGGGGGCATCGCGCCCGGCGCGGGCATATTTGCCGAGGTCGTGTTGTGGCAAAACGAGGCGCAATCGCATTTTGGCGCGCATGAGTTGAGCTACCCGTATGGCGGGTTTCAGCGGTTTCGCAGCGCGTTCAACTCTGCCCCGCGCTCCAGCCAAGCCTCCTCTTCAAGCAATAATTTGTATCGCAACTCTAACTTTGACTTGAAAGGGCCGCCCGTGTCCGCGCCTTTCATCCAGTGGCGAGCCGCCTCTAACAAATACGCCGACCAAGCTCAGCAGGAACTGGTGACGGCGTTGTTTGACACGGTGAACCGCGCGGGCGATGGCGCGAATTTGGCCTGCTGGGGCGCGGCCAACCCATTGGGCGCGGGCATTCAAAGCGGGGCGGGCCGCGTGATAGACACAACATTGTTTGTGTGGCGGCTGCCCGTGCAAAACGTGTTGCTGGGCGCGGGCCAAACATTGCCGCCCGATGCGTTTGAATGGCGCATCACCGGCGGCGGGGCGGGGTATGGCGATAACGGGTTGTCGTTTGAGCCGGGCAGTTCGGTGGTTGCCTTCACGCCCTGGCTAAACGCGCGGACAAGCTCAATCACAAACACCATCATTTTGCAGATGGATGCCGCGCTAAACGCGATGAGCGACCAACTGGCGCACACCAGCTTGCAAATTTACGACTGGCGGGCGCAAGGGTATGTTTGGGCTGGGGAGAGCGTCTCGCAAACGAACGCGCTCACGCTCACGGGGGCGTATGCCTCGCCCGCGGGCGAGGTGCGGCTGCGCCTAAACACCGGCGCAGATGGCCTAGCCATCAATGCCTTGCGGGTGAGCCTGACCGGCGGCGGGCGTTAAATTTGCGCATTTGCTGGCTGTGCGATTGAAATCGCGCCTAACGGGCATGTTGCCGAGTGTCGGCCTGCGCGGACGCAAATCGTGTCGGCGCAGGCCGACGCTCAGCCGCAGGCTCACCAGGCGCGATTTCAATCGCACGGCTTTTATTCAAACCCGCCCAACGCCCGCGCCAGTTGAGCGTTCATTGTGCTGGTGGGCAAGAGCGAAAACACGGCGTCTCGCGCGGCGCACAGCAGCGGGTTTTCTATTTGGCCGACCTGCCCTAATTGCCACGACTGGCGGGTGACCCACGCCGTGCGCGGCTGGCGGATGCGCTCGTATTCGCGCAAGGCCGCCTCAACCGAGGCCCCATCTGCCAGACAACGCGCCAAAACCACCGCGCTCTCAATGGCCATGCACGCGCCCTGACCCATATTTGGCGTGGTGGCATGGGCGGCATCGCCCAGCAGGGTTACCCGCCCTGCGCTCCAGCTTTTCATCGGCGGGATGTCGTAAATGTCGTTTTGCAAAAAGGCTTCGTCTGGGGTGGCGGCCAGCAGTTGGGGGATGGGGCTGTGCCAGCCGCCAAACAGCGCAAGCAATGTGGTTTTGCGCTGGGCTTGCGGCACAAGGCTGCCCGCCGGGGCGTTGGCGGTGGCAAACCAATACACCCGCTCGGCATCCATCCGCACAATGCCAAACCGCGCCCCGCGCCCCCATGTCTCGGATGTAATGCCCAGCGCGGATTCATCCTTTGTTTGCACCACGCCGCGCCACGCGGTGTAGCCAGAGTAGCGCAACGCCACATTTGGGAAGAACTGCCCGCGCACCGCGGAACGGATGCCATCCGCGCCAATGAGCAGATCGGCGCGGGTGGAGCTTCCATCGGCAAAGTGGGCGGTTGCGCCGCCTGCGTCCTGCTCCACGCGCTCGCATTTTTGGTTCAGGTGGATGGCGTTTGCAGGCAAGCGCGCCAGCAAAACCCGGCTCAGCGCCGCGCGGTGGATGGCCGCCGTTGGCTCGCTATACAACCGCTGATGCGAAGCGAGGTCGGTGCGCTTCATCACGCGCCCGGTTGCGGTAGAAATTTCTCCGCGCTGGAGCGTTGCGCCGGCGTGAAGCGCGTCATCGGCCAGCCCCAGCATTCGCAACGCGCGGATGGCGTTTGACCAAATGACCAACCCGGCGCCAACATCGCCCAGCAGGTCGGCTTTTTCGTAAACGTGAGCGTCAATGCCCGCTTGGCGCAGGGCGATTGCGGCGCACAATCCGCCCACACCGCTGCCAATGATGGTGGCTGTTTTGATGTTTGTCATGCCGATGAAGTTTGTTGTTTTGCCATCAAATGTTCCAGCGCCCAGCGGGCGTGTTCGCTCACCAGCGGGTCTTCGCTTTGGCTGAGATGGCTTAGGGTGGGCGCAAGGGTTCCATCACCAGAATTGCCCGCCGCCACGCACAAGTTGCGCATAAACCCGCGCCATTTTGCGCGCTTCACCGGGCTGCCCTTAAAGATGCGGGCAAATTCCTCCGGCGACCAACTCAGCGCATCGGCCAGCTTGGGCGCGGCGCGGTTCACATCCAGCGGGTAAAACTCTGCGTGGGTTGATGGCGCGCTGAACCGCCGCACATACGGGCACACATCCTGGCACGCATCGCAGCCAAAAACCCAGTTGCCCATGCGCGGGCGCAGGTTGATGGGGATCGCCCCTTTCAACTCGATGCTGAGATACGAAATGCACAGCCGCGCATCCAACACGTGCGGCGCAACCAGCGCCCCGGTTGGGCAGGCGGCAAGGCAGCGGGCGCAGTTGCCGCAACCCAAGACGGGGGACGGCGGACGGGAGACTGGTTCTTGCTCGTCCTCAATTTCCTCGCCCACCAGAACCGCGCCCAAAAACAAATAGCTGCCGCGCTTGCGGTGAATAAGACAGGTGTTTTTGCCAATAAACCCCAACCCGCATGCCTGTGCCCAGGCGCGTTCCATCACCGGGCCAGTGTCCACATAGGCGCGGTTTTCGCGGGTCATCCACTCGCCAAATGCGCGCAGTTTTGGCGTAATCACGTCGTGGTAGTCCGCGCCCCAGGCGTAGCGGGCGATGCGCCCGCGAGCGGGGTCTTGCAAAACATCCGGCACGGCCAGCGTGTCGTAGCTCACGCCCACCGTCACCACCGTTTTTGTGTTGGGCATCACGTTGCGCGGGTCGGCGCGTTTGGATGGCTCGCGGGCCAGCCAGGCCATCTCGCCGTGCATGTCGGCCTCCAGCCAGCGCGTAAACGCCTGCGCGTGGGGCGTTTGGCCCACCGGCGCAAAGCCAATCAAGTCAAAGCCCAGTTCGTGCGCTTTTTGGCGGATGGCGCTTGTGGCGAGCATGGGGGTAATGGTAACCGCATTGCGGCTGGCGGCGCAAAAAACTTACCATTCGCGGGCGTAAAACTGCAAATACTCCAGCGCCCGCGCCGCCCAAAGCGCATCGGCGTGGCCGCCTTTTGCGGTAGAAAATTCATACGGGATGTTCCTGGTTTTTAGCTCGTTGGCCAGACGTTTGGCATCGGCCAGCGCCCAATCGCTCTCACCCGCATCCAGCCAAATGCGCAGGCTGCGAATATCATCCGTAGATTTGGCGTATTGCAACACGCTAAAGCTTTTGGGCAGCCCCACCAATTGCGAATAGGTGGATGGCGAGTGCCCGCCCACCGCGCCAAACATATCGGGGTTGGCAAAAGCAATCTCCAGCGCCCAATACCCCCCGCGAGAAATTCCGCCAATGGCGCGGCCCTCGCGCGTTTGCGCCACGCTGTATTTGCTTTCAACAAACGGCAAAAGCTCTTTGATGATCACGTCCTCATACGAATCCACGCCGCCATCCGTCCACACGTAAGCGCTGCGCGCGCCAAAATTTACATCGCTGGATGGCATGGCGATGATGAACGGCGGCAGCTTGCCCTCGCGCATGGCCGCGCCAGCCACCGCGTCAATCTTTTGTTTGCTCACCCATCCCCCAAACGGATACGATGTGCCATGAATGAGCACAAGCAGCGGGTAGCGTTTGGCGCGGTCGTAACAAGGCGGCAAAAACACCTGCGTTTTGAACGCCGAGGCCAGCAAACGATCTGGCACGGTTTCTGTGACCAGCGAGCCGTTTGGGTTGGCGCAAACCGGCGTGGCGGTTGGCGGCTGGGGGCTGGGCGTTGGGGTGCGCGGCACGGCCGTTGGGGTGATGGGTTTCGCGGTTGGCGTGGGCGATGGCGGCACAAAGGTGGCCGTGGCGGTGGCCAGGGCGGCCATCTGCGGCGTGGGTGTGGGCTGGGGGCTGGGGGCTGGCGAGGTCGAGAGCGCCATCACCCCAAAGATGCTGAACGCCAGCAACGCCCCCAGCAAAAAGCGAACCGCGTTCATAAACGAACAAACGAGGTGGACAGCGCGATGAGGGCAATGGCGCTGAAATATGTGCCCAGCACCATCCAGTTTGCGCGGGGCAGCTCGCCGTCAAACGCAAAACGATCCACCGCCAGCACAAAATCTGAAACGTAGAACAGCAGCGCGCCCGCCATCGCCAAAAGCGGCTGAAGCGGCACGCTTGCGCCCACGTAAAACCCGCCCACCGCGCGGTGCACCATCAGCGAGATGACCGCCATGTAAATCATCACCGGAATTTGCATTTTGCCCAGACCCGGGCGCAGATAAAAGAACACGACGCCCGCCAGCACAAACAAAGCCAGCCCTGCGCCAACCTCGCGCGCGGGGTTGATGGGCAGGCCGATGGTGTTTTGCGCGGCGATAAACGCCGCAATAAAAATGATGTGGCCGATGAGAAATGACACCAGCCCATACATGAATTTTTTGGGGTCCTCGCGGGGTATCAGCAGCACATCTCCCATCAAACAAAACACCAGTCCAATGAAAATGAGCGCGGTGTAAAGCGGGTCGCGCCCGGGCTGCGTGAGCGAGAGGCCGCACATCAAGATGCACAGGATGGTGCAGGCTGGTTTCCAAACGCGCACGGCGGCCACATCGCGCGGGGCGCGCCCCTCTGCCCGCATGAGCAGAAAGAAACAGACCAGCAGCGCAGGGATGAGCAGTAATGGCAGCATGGTTTTGCGACTTGGCGCTTGTTTGTGAACGCCGCCGCAACATTTTACAAGACCGCCGCCTTCCGTTCGTTTTCCAACCATTTCGAGTAAAGTTAAGGCCAGATGAATGACACAGACAACACGCAGGCCATCCGGGTGCTGGTGGTAGATGACGAAGAGACGCTGGTGGACCTGCTCAGCACCGGCCTTGCCTACGAGGGGTTTGAGGTGGGTGTTGCGCAAGATGGGCCATCGGCGTTAAAAACCGCCAAAGAATTGCAGCCGCATGTGGCAATTTTGGATTGGATGCTGCCCGGTTTGGATGGCGTGAGCGTGTGCAAACAGCTCCGCGCATCCAGCGATGTGTCTATTCTCATGCTCACCGCCCGCGGCGAGCTGAGCGACCGCGTGGCCGGGCTGGACGCCGGAGCGGACGACTACATGGTCAAGCCGTTCAAGTTTCAAGAATTGCTGGCGCGGGTGAACGCCATGCTGCGCAGGCGCAATTTGCAGGCTCGCAAGCGGCTGGCGCTGGGTGATGTGGCCCTTGACCGCGATACGCGCGAAGTGTGGCGCAGTGATGCGCCGGTGGAGCTGACCCCGCGCGAATTTGGGCTTTTGGAACTGATGATGAGCCACCCGCGCCAGGTGTTTACCCGCGAGCAAATGCTCAACCGCGTGTGGGGGTACGACTGGGTGGGCGATACCAACGTTGTTGAAGTGCATATCTCCTCGCTGCGAGACAAACTGGGCGATGCCGAGCGCCAAATCATCCGCACCGTGCGCGGGGTGGGGTACACTATTAAAGGGTGAAGAGTGAAAGGTGAAGTGTGAAATTCACCAGCAACCAACAACCAGCGACCAAAATGCCTTTGCGATGGAAAATTCCCCTGCTCTACGCCATCATCATGTTTGCGGTGCTGGCCGGTGGTGGCTTGCTGCTTTACAACCAGCAGCGCGAATTGGCCTACGCTAATGCGGCGGCGCGGTTGCGCGATCAGGCGCGGAACGTGATTGACCAATTTTTGCCGGGCGATGGCCCCGGCGGGCGCAACGGGCCGCAGGGGAACAACCGGGTCAAAACGCTGGAAGACCTCGCGGATGCGCTGGCCTCGCGTGATGTCGGGGCGGCCATCTACCGGCTGGATGGGACGCTGGTGGTCACTGGCACGCGCGGGTTCAATTTGCCCGCGCCGAGCATTCCCCAACTTGCCCGCGATCAAAACGATAACGCCCCGCCCAGCCTGTCCGACTCGGACACGGGGCGGGTGTTATCGTTAATTTTGGCTCCCCGCCCTGGCCGCCCCGAAGATGCAAATGTGGCGGTTCAAGTGGGCATTCGCACCGCCGCCCTTGAAGAATCGCTGAACGGGCTGGCCCTGGGTTTGGGGGTGGGGATTGCGCTTGTGCTGACCGCCGCCACTGCGCTGGGCGTGTTCGCCACGCGCAGGGCCTTGCACCCGCTGCAAAAAGTGGTGAACACCAGCCTGGCCATCGCCGCGGGCGACCTGACCCAGCGGGTGGGCCTTTCTGGGGCGGATGAGGTTGGGCAATTGGGCGGCGCGTTTGATGGCATGGTCGCTCAAATTGAGGATTCCTTCGCCGCGCAAAAACGTTTTGTGGCCGATGCCGCCCACGAGCTGCGCACGCCACTCACCGCGCTCAGCGGGTCGGTGGAGTTGTTGCGCATGGGCGCGACCCAGGATGACCCCGCAAAATCTGACCGGATGCTGCGCCATTTGGATGTGGAACTCACGCGGGTGATCCGCCTGACCAACGATTTGCTCACGCTGAGCGCATTGGATGCCCAGCCCAAACCAACGCTGAAGCCCACCGATTTGAGCGCGTTGCTGCGCGAGACCGCCGAGCAGTACGCGCCCATCATGGCGGCGCACGCATTCTCGGTTAACGTGGCCGATGGGTTGCGCGCGCAAGCCGATGGCGACCGCCTGCGCCAGGTATTCATCAACCTGCTGGACAACGCCCGCAAACACACGCCCGCCGGAAAAGCCATCACCCTGAGAGCGTGGAAAGAAGGCAACCGCGCCTGCGTGGAGGTGCGCGATGAAGGCGAGGGCATCCCGGCGGAGGCGCTGCCTAAATTGTTTGACCGTTTTTATCGCGTGGATGACGCCCGCTCGCGCAGCACGGGCGGCAGCGGGTTGGGTCTTGCCATCGCCAAAGCCATCGTGGATGCGCACGGCGGCCAGCTTGCGGTGACAAGCGAGACGGGGAAAGGCACGATGGTGAGGTGTTGGTTGCCGGCTATTGCCTGATGAACGCGGGTGTTAGCGGTCAAAAATAGGTTTGCGCGGCTCTGTGCCAGCCCGCAACCGGGCCAAATTTGGCCGCAGGGCGATGAGCACGATGCCGAGTATGGCAAAGCCAAAGAAGGCATACGAGACCGGCACAAGACCCATCAGCGCCCCCAGCAAAAAGCCCGCCGCTACGCACACGCCAACGGTGAGCGTGCCCAGCGAGGCGTAGCCAATGATGAGCCACACAAACGCGCCCAGCAGCATGGCTGGCACGCCGCCGGTGGCCCACATGGCGATGGATGTTCCGGTGGCGGTTGCGCCGCCCGCCCCGCCGCGAAAATTGAGAAACAGCGAGGCGCAATGCCCCAGCACCGCGCCAGCGCCTGCCAGCGCCTCTGGCCAGCCCGCGCTGCCCGGCACGCTTTTGCCCAGCTCGCGGCACAGCCACGCCATTGCCATGCCCTTGAGCACATCCAGAATGGCGGTGGCAAAACCAGCCGGTTTGCCCGCGGCGCGCATCACGTTTGTGCCGCCGCTGCGCCCGCTTCCGTATGTGCGAATATCCTCGCCCTTGAGCAGCTTGACGATGACCCAGCCAAACGGGATTGACCCGACGACATACCCGGCCACGCCGCAGGCCAAGCTGAACAAAATTACTTCCAATGACATGATGATTTGTAAGGTGTAATGTGTAACACCAGCATAAACCGCTGGTTACCCGTTACGCCTTACATCTTACACGTTAGTTCACTCTAACCAACTCGCCATACGTGTGCGGCTGGCGCTGTTTGAGGAGCGGGAACATATCGCGCCACATCTCCAGCGTGTCTTTGCGAAGTTCGGCTATCACCACGGCTGGCTCGCCGCGCGGGGCTTGGGCCAACACTTCGCCGGTGGGGTCGCACACAAACGATGAGCCGTAAAAATTGATGAGGCCCTCGTTGCCGGTGCGGTTTATGGCTGCCACAAATACGCCGTTGCCGATGGCGTGGGCGCGCATCACGGTTTGCCAGCGCGGCATGGAGTCGAACGCGCCAAAATTTGGCTCGCTGCCAATGGCGGTGGGGTAAACGATCAACTCTGCGCCCTTGAGCGCGCAAATGCGGGCCATTTCCGGGAACCACTGGTCGTAGCAGGTGGGCACGGCAATTTTGACAAACCCCAGATCATGCACCGGATAGTTGGAGTCGCCCGGCTCAAAGTAATAAATTTCCTCGTAGCCTGTGCCTTGCGGGATGTGCTGTTTGCGGGTAAAGGCGCACAGCTTGCCTTGCGGGTCGTAAATCACGGCGGTGTTGTAATAATGTTTGCGCCCCAGGCCATAGGCATCTTCTTTGCCTTTGCGAGCCGAGGTCACCTCGAACAAAGAGCCAACCAAATACACGCCAAATTCTTTTGCCAGTTTTGCAAACACTTTGCCCGATGGCCCTTTTTCCAACGGCTCGGCCAGCTCAAAGTTTTCGGCGCGAAGATCATCGCCAAAATAACGGTGCAGGGTCAGCTCTTGCAGGCAGACCAGTTTTGCGCCGTGCGCGGCGGCGCGCTTCACGCCCGCGCGTAAGGCTTGCGCGTGCGCCTTCGGGTCGGCGTTCCATTTTTCCTGAATCAGGGCGATGGTGAAATTTTGCATGGTTGTATGGCGCGAATGTTATACCAATTTGGGCAAGATGGCATTTGTTTTTATCATATTCACGTCACGAGGAATCAAGGTAAGCCAATCACAGACCCATCCACCGCGATGCTGACAGGGCCATACTCTTTCACCGTTCCATCCAGCGCAAGTTCTTGCAGCCAGTATTGGTAGGTCGCGCCGGGCAACGTGCCGCTGTCTTGCCAGGCGTATAGCCCGCCGCCAGCCCCATCTGCCTGAACAAACAGCGCAATGACACTGGCGGCCTCTCGCCCGGCGATGGAGCGCAGCAGCGTGTAGCCCGCCGTGTCTATCTCGCTGGTGGTCTGCCACCACACGCTCACGCAATCTGCGCCGCTGGGGTTGCCGCATTTGGCCGCAGAAACCGGCGCAAGGCCAAACCCAGCCAATTCAATTGCCGTCTGCCCGCAGGCGTTGGCGCGGTTGGGCGTGGGCGGAAACTGGGCAAACTGGTTTGTGTTGCGGAACGGCGAGGCGCTGCCCAGACAACGCTGGTTCGAGTTCACCTCGCTCTTGCCGCCCGTATCCTCGTTGATTTGCGGTTGACCCGGATTGAGCAGGCGCAACAAAATGGCGTTGTCGGCCTGGCCGGTGTCATACACCACTGCGTCTATCAAGGTGGCCGAGGAGTTTAGGGCGGTTGTGATGGTTGTGCCAGAGGGGAACAGGCTGGCGCTGCCTTTGAACAAGGCCACCGCATCGGCGCCGTTTTGCAATGCGCCATCGGGCAAGATGATGCTTGCGCCGGGCACAGCCGCGCCACCCACCACAAAAAAACCGGCGGCGCTGGTCGCCCAGTTGGTCAGGTCAATGGCACGATACGAGCTGTTATTTGAGCCGTTGAACAAAACCAGCACCAGCCCCACCAGCGGCGTGTTGCCTCTTCCGCCATCGTGCAACTCAATAAATTCCAGGGCGTCCGCGCCGGTTTGATCCACGTCCAGCTCGTTGATGTATGGATACACCGGGCTGGGCGTGCTGGTTGGCGTGGCGGTGGGCGTGGGCGTTTGGGTTGGGGTTGGCGTGGCGCAGTTCAAGCTGGTGATGGAACTCGCGGCGTTTTGCGGGTCGGCTGGC
Organism: Thermoflexales bacterium; assembly: GCA_035433205.1. GTDB lineage: Bacteria > Chloroflexota > Anaerolineae > J036 > Brachytrichaceae > DAORUN01. The sequence goes on from DAORUN010000050.1 coordinate 11,591, forward strand.
GAAAGCGCGGTGAAGTCTGCCGCGTTGTCATCCGTGTCCCTCGCGCCGCCCTGCCAGCGAACATAGCTCTGGTCGGCGTTGATTGAGCCGAGCGAGGCCAGCGCCGCGCCCTCAACATACGCCGAGCCTGTGCCAAGCCCAACTTGATCCACAATCATGTTGTTCGCATCCATCAGCGCGATGCCGCCCGCGTCCACAATGCCCGACCCGTATGTTTGGTCTGGCATGACCGCGCCGGAATACCCGCCGCTGGTGGTGTTGGCGATGAGGTAATGACCATACGGCGGCAACACCACCGACGCCGAGATTGTGACCCGTGTGCCGGTGACCGCGCTTGTGTTTGAGGCGTTGAGCTTCCACCCGCCAATGTTCACTGCGCTTGCAGAAACGTTGAGCAGTTCGATAAATTCATCGTTGCCGCCGTTTGGCCCGCGAAACCGAAATTCGCTGATGACCACGTGCCCCACCAAACAGACATCCATCGACTGAGGCGTGGGCAACGGGGTTGCGGTGAATGTGGGCGTGGCGGTGGGCGTTGGTGTAGGCGTGTGCGTTGGCGGCAACGTTTGGGTCGGTGTGGGCGTGGCGCAGTTCAAGCTGGTGATGGAACTCGCGGCGTTTTGCGGGTCGGCTGGCGAAAGCGCGGTGAAGTCTGCCGCGTTGTCATCCGTGTCCCTCGCGCCGCCCTGCCAGCGAACATAGCTCTGGTCGGCGTTGATTGAGCCGAGCGAGGCCAGCGCCGCGCCCTCAACATACGCCGAGCCTGTGCCAAGCCCAACTTGATCCACAATCATGTTGTTCGCATCCATCAGCGCGATGCCGCCCGCGTCCACAATGCCCGACCCGTATGTTTGGTCTGGCATGACCGCGCCGGAATACCCGCCGCTGGTGGTGTTGGCGATGAGGTAATGACCATACGGCGGCAACACCACCGACGCCGAGATTGTGACCCGTGTGCCGGTGACCGCGCTTGTGTTTGAGGCGTTGAGCTTCCACCCGCCAATGTTCACTGCGCTTGCAGAAACGTTGAGCAGTTCGATAAATTCATCGTTGCCGCCGTTTGGCCCGCGAAACCGAAATTCGCTGATGACCACGTGCCCCACCAAACAGACATCCATCGGCACCGGCGTGGGCAACGGGGTTGCGGTGAATGTGGGCGTGGCGGTGGGTGTTGAGGTGGAAGTTGGCGTAGGCGTAGGCGTATCGCCAGGTGTGGGTGTTTGGGTTGGGGTTGGCGTGGCGCAGTTCAAGCTGGTGATGGAACTTGCGGCGTTTTGCGGCCCGCTCGACAAGGGGTTCAAACCAAAATCCGCCGCATTGTCATTTGTGTCCTGTGCGCCGCCCTGCAATCGCTCGTAACTCTGGTCGGTGTTCGCGCTCATCGGCGCAAGAGTCGTTCCCTCGCTGTATGCGGATGTGGCGGACAAGCCTACCTGATCAACAATTGCGCCACTTGCATCTTTCAAGGCAATCCCGCCGTTGTCCGCAAATCCAGAGCCATACGTTTGATCACCAGAAACCGATCCGCTGTATGGCCCGGCCGTGGCGCTGCGATTGGTGAGCAAGTAATGCTGGTAGGGGGCGAGCATGACCGGCGATGAAATGGTGATGCGCGAGCTGAGCGAGCTTCCCGTGCTGTTTGACCCCCAGACTTGCCAGCCGCTGATGTCTACCGCGACGGGCGAGACGTTGAACAACTCCACAAATTCGTCGTTGCCGCCGTTTGGGCCGCGCGTTCTAAACTCGCTAATGACCACATGATTGATGGCGCAAATGTCGTCCGCCGCGGCTTGCATCACTTGCATAAACTGCGGTGCCTGCTGCGGCTTGTCATGCAGGGTTGGCGGGTCTGGTGGCGCATATACGGCAAAACCCGGCATCATGACAACAGCGCACAAGCCGCGCATCATTTTTTGAATGTGTACGCGCATATATCCCTCCCAATGGATATGATTGAGCAGACACGGCCTCCCAGGCATTGCCCCATCTGCCTTGAATTGTTGAGATGGTATCACAAGGCGCGGAGGCGGGGAAATGAGAAAGTGGTCAACTGGGGAATGAAATGAACTTAATCAGGCTTGTGCAAAAAAGTAAGCCCGTCATTCCCGCGAAAGCGGGAATCTATAACAAACTCACAAAAACACGTGCTAGAAGGCCGATTTTTCTTGCGTTTGAGCTTGGCGCGTTATGGATTTCCGCTTGCGCGGAAATGACGACCGCCATTTGTTGGCCGACCACTCTTGAAATGAGGCGTAAAAAAACGGTTCAACCGCATCAATCGGTTGAACCGTTTTTTTAGAAGATTACGCGTTAGCCGCGTTGCTTATTTTTACCAACCTGCGCTGAATGCGCGGACTGTGTTGGGAAGATAGTAGTAATGCAACGGCTTTGGCGTTGCGGTGGGAGTTGGTGTAAGAGTTGGCGTCTGGGTTGGCGTTGATGTTGGTGTTTGCGTTGGTGTCTGAGTTGGGGTAGGCGTGGGTGTGACAACAGATTGCAAATTCAACCCAATCAAAACCGGGTCATGATCCGATGAGCGGTATTCATCATTGCCGTAGAAAAGTGACAACTGATTGGTTGACTTGAAATCAGTGGTGTAATCCAAAACAACTGGCTCGTCTGAGTTGATATGCCATTCCTGCAGTCCAACCACCTGCGTTAAAGCGGCGTTTGAAGCAAGCGCGTGATCCAGATAGCCCCATTGCCCATCAAACTGATACGAGTAGCCATCTGTGCCCATGTATTGGCTGATGAGGTTGGTATAGCCCGCGTTTTTGATCGCCGTGATTGGGTCTTCCATCGCATAGCTGTTCAGGTCGCCCACAATGAACCGATCAGGATCGCCCGTGCCGGTGGGGTCTGTGTTTAACCAGCTTGTCAGTGTGTTGGCTGCATTGGTGCGCACAACTGCGCAGTTGCCTTGCCCGTCGCCCGTGTCTGCGGCGTCGCACGCGCTGCCTTTGCTCTTCAAATGGTTGACTGTTACGATAAATTTCTCGCCATTGGCAATTTGGAAAGCCTGCGCCAAAGCCGGGCGGTTGCGCTGGGTGGTGTCTCCTCCGTTCACGAATGCGGTAGTATTCAACACAGCCGTTGTGCCAGCCGGCGTCACCTTGGCGGGTTTGTAGAACATACCAACCTTGATGGCATCTGTGCCGAGAGAGTTTGTGCCATTAGTTGTATCTGGATTGATGAAGGCGTATGTGCCTGCGCCCGCATCCGCGTTCAACTTGTCCAGCAAGTCCTGAATTGCGCTGCCAGCGCCATATCCATCGTTCTCCATTTCCATGAAGGCGAACACATCCGCGCCACCATCCACAATATTGCGCACGGTCTTGGGCCATTGGCGGGCAAATTCAGTCGAGTTGCTCGCGCCGCGGCAATCCGTCGCGGCTCCGCCTACGCCACCCGTGCAAGCGCCCACGCCAAATGTGTTGAAGTAGTTCAGCACATTGCCAGCTGCCACAACCACATTTGCGCCAGTAAATGGCGGCGGGGTTGGGCGCGGGTTGGCCGCGACAAAATTGGGTGTGTAACCAACAACGGGGCGTATGCGATAAGCATTGGGACTGGCAGCGTTGCCAGCCCAGTTATACGACATGACGCCAACCAAATTGCTGACGGTGTAGCCGCCGCGCAACGTATTGGTGAAGCTTAACTGGCTGGTTCCACCGCCATACACCACCGGATCAGGATTCTGATTGTTCAAGGCGTCATCCAGCTGGATGTAATTTAGGTCGTTTGCCGCTTGCTGGGCAATGGCCGCCGCGCCCGGCGCGACAATGTTAGTGGGTTGCCACAATCGCCCGCCGCTGCTCAGGCCAACCTCCGAAAACCGTCCCAGATAGAAGTTGTTGGTCAGCGTGAGGTCCTGCGGCAGGCGCACTAGCATTCCTTCGTAGCGCTCCAGGTAGGTGCTGCTAGAGAAAGGCAGGGTCACATCCACTGGCGTGGGCAGAGCTGATGCGCCGCAATCGGTCAAGGTGTAATTGGTGAGCTGGGTCTGCCCGGAAAATTCCGTGGCAGTGCCTGTGATGCTGTATATGTGTCCGGCCACAACCTGATCGTTTGCAGTGTCAAAGTCAAACACGTAAATCCCATCCGATGTGGCGGGGTCGCCATCGCCAGCATCTTGTATATACCACCCGCGCAGATTGGGGCTTGCGCCTTCGTAATCGCCAATAACCACGCCGCGCACACTCACCACCGTGCCAGAGTAGGGCGTGGTGTCGGTTGTGCCTTGCACCTGCCCAATAGGCAACACCGGCGCCGCGCATACATTAATTGGTGTTGCGGTGGCGGTGGGTGTATTGGTTGGGGTTGGCGTATTTGTCGTTGTTGGTGTGGGTGTGGGTGTATCGGTTGGGCCAGTCACGGTGATCTTGCCATTATTGGTGCCATCGCTCACGTATACCCAACTGTTCGCGCCAATGCCTTCGCAGCGGGCGGTGTACTCATACAACCCCGCAGACAATGGCCCAAGTGTGCCCTTGTATTCGTCATTGCTCCCGATGTCCGCGTTATAGGTCATGGTGGTGGTGTATTCGGGGCTTATCCACGCGCCGCCAAAACTACTCACCGGGCTCCAAAAGACTTGGCACTCAATCCCAGCGCCCTGCCCGCTTGGGTCTGTCACGCCTGCCGCATAAACCTGCGCATACACATCAAGCGTGCCGCCAGAAGCAAATGTGTTGGTCTGATTCTTATCCGGCCACAGATTGCTCACCGAGCTAACGCTCACGGGCACGGGCGTTGGGGTGGGCGTCTGGGTTGGGGTGGGAGTAAGAGTTGGCGTAGGTGTAGGCGTGCTCGTAGATATAGAGCACGGATTTAACGGAGATGCCGAGTTGCGTGGCACGGGTGCAGTTACCACCGTGAAATCTGACCCGTTCACATCTGTATCTTGACAACCACTAAGATTGCGAATCGCGCCAGTCACCGTTGTGAGCGCACCAACCGCAATGCCGCCTTCGGCATTATTTGCTGTTCCATACGAGACAAGATCGCGAATCGCAGCATTTGGTAGTGCGCACGGCGTAGCAGTTGCGCCACATCCTAAGGCTGTTAATTGATTTGCGAGAGCCACTTTCCCGTTGCTTCCGCTCATATTTAAGTTCGTGGTTGTTGCATCTGGAGCCGGGCTTATGGGACTTCCAAATGCGGTAGCTGTCCCAAGTTGTACAAGATAATACTGGCCTGGATTGAGTATAACGTTGGGAAGCGCAAATATGTTAGAGGTGGAACTTCCAAATTGTCCGGTGGCAGATCCATATTGAAGCGACAAGCCATTTAAACTTGTTGCAACTGAGCTTGTGTTAAACAACTCCACGTAATCGGCAACGTATGTGGGCGTTCCGCTTGCCGCGCCACCGCCGCCATATACCTGGCTTATCACAATATCTGCGCTGCCAGCCATTGGTGACATTATTTGATTTGTCTTGTTAACCTGCGAGTCCCCTTGTGTTTCCCCTCCCTCACGTAATTGTGTTGCCAATACAGGCTTTGAGATAAACGTGCCTGCGCCCAGCATACTCAGGACAAGGCATCCAGTAATTGAGAGACGGGTTATATTCATATGTGAGTCCTTTTTATCTGCTTTGTCTGCGAAAGTGGCTTATCTTACTACCAGAAACTTAAATTTGTAGCGTCCGCAAAACCCATTTATAAAGCCTGTTTGCGGAATGTTTTTGCGTTTTGCGCCCGTCATGCTATATTCGGCGCGTGATTTCTCTGTTGTTCGCGGTCTTGGTTTTGCTGCCCATCGTGGGCGCGGCGGCCCACATCGTGGTGGGCCGATTCGCGCCCATTGCCAGATTCCCCCGCCCGGCGCAACATTTCATTTTGCCCGCCGCCGCAATTGGCGCAGTGCTGTGCGCCCTGGCCTTATTTGGTTTTGGTGGAGAAGCCATCGTTGGCGGGTGGATGCCCGTTTCATTGGTGGGCGCGCCTCTCCTGATCTCCATCGCCCCGCCCACCGCCGCGCTTGTGACTGCGCTGGCCTGCGTGGGGCTTGCGCAAGCCATCCGCAGCCACGGCCAAACAGACGTGGTGGTTGCCGCGCGAGCCTTGGCCTTTGCCGCGCTTATGCTCACCACATTGGCCGCCAACATGCTCACCTTGTTTGTGGGGATGGGTCTTGTGGAGCTTTTTACTCTGCTGGCGTCGGCGCAAACTGCGCCAGACCAAATCTCTCGGCGAGATGTGTTTCGGCACGCCATCTTCCAGGTTGGCTCGCTGCTTTTGCTGGCGATGGGTTTTCTAATTAGCGTGGCCGCGCAGAGCAGTTTATATTTTGCGCTCGCCACAATCAGCTTGCGCTCCACGCCATTTTTTGCCGCCGCGCTGCTTTTGAGGGCGCTCAGCCTGCTGCTCTATCCGGGCGCCATCGCCAACCGCTTTGGCCCCATTGCCACGCTGGTTTTATTGATGCGGCTGCTGGATTTGAACAACGCCTTCCTCACGCCCGGCATCGCGCTGGTTGTCCTCATCGCCAGCGTGATCACGCTGATTCGCGCGGCCATCACCCAAAACGCCAGCGACCGCAACTTGTTGGCGCAGACGGGCGCGTTCCTGCTTATCATGCTCCCCCATCCTGCCGACCCAGCCGCGTGGGTTGCGGCCAGCGCCAGCGCCTGGCTGCTTTCGGCAGAATTAATAGAACATCCCGCGCCCATTGCGCGGCTGATTGGCGCCCTGAGCTTGTTTGGTGTTCCGCTGAGCGCGGGGTTTATTGCCCGTTCTGGCGCTGTGCCCGCCACCGCCAACATCCCGGCCTTCATCCTTTGGTGTGTGGCGATGGCGCTTTTGGCATTCTCGCTGTTCCAACTCGTCCGCGGGGCAGGTCAGCCGCGCCTGCGGTTGCTGTCTGGGCTGGCGGGTTCGCCCCAATCGCTCATCAGCTTTGGGGTGATGGCGCTCCCGCTGATCGCGCTGGGCGCGCTGCCCCAGGCGCTGGGTTTGCCAAACGCGCTCGCGCTGGTGTCCAGGCAAGGTCTGGCCGACTGGCTGGCGATGGCTTTCGCGGCGGGCGCGGGGGTGTTGCTCGCCATTTTTTCGCCGCGTTGGGCTGGCCGCGCCACGCGCCAGATGCAGATGGCCGAGCAGGTGTTCAAATTTCGCTGGCTGGAGGATATTCTGGAAGGCAGCGTCAACCGCATCGCTGCGCCATTCCGCGCCGTGTTCACATTTCTGGAAAGCCCCGGCGTTCTCCTCTGGGCCATCGTCGCCGCGCTTTTGGCTGTGCTCATCTCTCGCCCAGGCGGGCCGTGATGGAATGCAGAATATGAAATGCAGAACTTTGAGTTCAACTTGGTGAGACAATACCCAAAACAGGCCGCAGGCCATACCACGAGGTATTAACAATGTCTAACACAAAACAACGAGTCGCTCTTTATCTTCAAGATGCCCACGAACTACGCGATGGGATGAAATATGCGCAATACGCCGAGCAAAAAGGATTTGAGGCGGTTTGGCAGGCCGAGAGCCGCCTGGTGCGCGATGCCATTGTGCCAATGGCTGCCTTCGCCGCCGTGACGGACAAGCTCAAGGTCGGTAGCGGTGTCATCAACAACTGGACGCGCAATATTGGCTTGCTGGCCGCCACTCTGTTGACGTTGGATGACCTTGCGCCCAACCGCGTTATTTGCGGCATTGGCGCGTGGTGGGACCCGCTGGCAAAGAATGTGGGCATTGAGCGCCGCAAGCCGCTGGTCGCCATGCGCGAGACGGTGGAAGTGCTGCGCCGCCTCCTGCGCATGGAGAAAAATGTGACCTTTCACGGCGAGTTTCATCACGTAACCGGCATTGAGCTGGACGTGGTGCATGGCCGCAAGGAACCGCGCAACGTGCCCATCATGATTGGCGCAACCGGCGACCAGATGATGGAAATGACCGGCGAGATTGCCGATGGCGCGGTGCTGAACTATTGCGTTCCGCCGGAGTACAACGACAAAGCCATGGAATTGCTGGACAAGGGCGCAAAAAAGGCTGGCCGTCGTGTAGACGACCTTGACCGCCCGCAGTTGGTGGTGTGCTCGGTGCACGAAGACCGAAAGGTTGCCATTGAACATGCCAAGATGCTGCTCACGCAATATCTGGCGCAGCAACCGCACATTGCCAAAGCCAGCGGCGTGAGCGAGGATGTGGTGAAGAAAGTGCAGAGCATTTTGGGCTGGCCTGCCCGCAAAGAGCAGGTTCTAGAGGCCATGCAATACGTGCCCGATGACTTCGTGCTAAAAATTTCGGCCACCGGCACGCCCGAAGAAGCCCGCGCCAAAGTGCAGGAATACGTCAAGCGCGGCTGCACCTGCCCCATTTTGTATCCCATGAGCGACCCGTATTTGATGATTGATACGTTCGCGCAAGCGTAATTTTTGAGACGGAAGACGGGGGACCGAAGACGGATAAAGATTCAGTCCCCCGTCTTCCGTCTTCCGTCTTTAATTGCAAGTCAACCCCAACCTCAACCCCATCACCAACCCGGCGGCTTTGTGCCTGGGGTTGCCTATTTTGGGGTTGTTTATTTTTCTGTTCTGGGCGGGGTATGCGCTGGCGCAGGAAAGCGGCGCAAAAAAAACGGCTGGGGCGCAGGCCGATGAGATTTTGCGGGGCGCGGGCGTGGATGTCATGACCATCTCGGCCTTTCGCAGCTACATCGGCCAAAAGCTGGCGGCGATGGGATACACGCTGGCGCCGCTGCCCCCTGGCGAAGAAGATTTGGGCATGAGCTTGATTGCGGCCAAAGCAGGCAGGCGCGTCGCCGTTTTTGTGGTGCGCTCTGGCAAGCCGCTCTCGCCGCGCATGGCGCAAGAAGCAAACGCGCTCAAAGCCCGCGCCGGGTGCGATGAAGCGTGGCTGGTCACAAACTCATCGTGCCGCAAAGACACGCGGGCGCTGGCCGCCCAAACCGGCTGCAAGCTGATGGAGCGCGAGGCTCTGGCAGAGTGGCTGACTGGCTCAAAACAAGAATTGTGACTGGACATGCGGCGCATGAAATATCTTGTCTTAATCCTATTTTTGCTGGGGATGTTTGCCCGGCCAGCGGCGGCGCAAACCCCCGCCTCGGCCGTTGGGCAGGGGTGGGCGCATCGCATCCCCATCACCCTGGTGAACGATGGCGCGGAGCTGCGCAGCACGCAAGTGCGGGTGGAGCTGAGCGCGGCCAACTTTGATTTTTCTGAGGCCGCGCCGGATGGCCGCGACCTGCGCGTGGCCGACGAAAACGGCTGGGCGCTGTTGCCGCACTGGATCGAGAGCTATGACCCCGCCGCGAAACGCGCCGTGATTTGGCTGCGGGTGTGGGCCTTCCCGGCGCATTCTCGCAAAACGGTGTTTTTGTATTACGGCAACCCCTCTGCCCAAACCGATGCCAACGGCCCGCACACATTTGAGTTTTTTGACGCTTTTTACGCCGGCGACCCCGCCGACGCGCCCGGCTATTTTGCGCTGGGCGAACCGGTGACCGCGCTGGTAAAAGATCAGGATTGGGAACGCACGCCCCCGCACACGCTGAGCATTGTGGAGCAAAACGCGGATGGATTTAGATACTGGGGTTATTACGGGTTGGTGGAGTGCGGCGGCGTTGGGCTGGCCCGCAGCAACGATCTTAAAATGTGGACAAAATACGCAGGCAACCCGCTGCTCTTTCGCGGCGGCGAGCGTTGGCCCAGCGTGCTAAAAGTGGATCAAACGCTTTACATGGTCGCCGACCGCGATTATTGCGGCACCAGTTATTTGGCCTTGCGCAAAAGCGCCGATGGCCTGAACTGGGGCGATGACGCAGGGTATCTGACATTGGTAAAGCCAGAGCCGGGGATAAAAAACCAAAACGCCAACTTTTTTTATGACCCCGTTGGCAAATTGTTTTATTTGTATTGGTATCGCGGCGGGCCAAACCTGCAGCTTTGGCAAATCCGCGCCCGCAGCGCGGCCACCCCAGAAGGCCTCGCAGACCCATCCACCGAGCAGGTGATTTTGGAGCGCGACACCGAGATTGCCGCGCCCAGCCTGTTTTACCGCGATGGGACGTATTTTTTATCTGCCGAGGTGAACGACCGCGGCTGGATGACCGTGATTTTTGAGGGCAAAACGCCGTTTGGCCCATTTGCGCCGCTGGCGGGCAACCCGGTGATGGGCGACAACCAGGCGTGTTTCTTTCAGCATCAATTTGAAGGCGTTCTGGTTGGCTCGTTGTGCAAAGACACCGGGCCGGGCGGCTGGCAGGTCAACATTCGCACCGCTTCGCTGGATGGCCGCCCAACGTTGCGCACGTTTGACCCATCTCTTTGGGCGGCGCGGGGCAACTGGGCTGTGCAGGCAGATGGGGCGCGGGCGGGCGGGCCAAACGCGCGGCTGATTGGCTCGTGGACAGACGCGGATTACACCGCCGAGGCGCGGGTGCGGGTGATGGAATACACCCCCGGCCAGCGGGTTTGGTCGCTGGGGGCGCGCTCGGATGAGCCGGGCAACGCCATGTATGCGCTCAGCCTTGTCTCGCGCGGGGATGGCGCGTTGAGTTACCTCATCACCAAGACAGACGCAAGCGGAACGCAAGCCACGCTGGCCGAGAACAGATACGCCGAGCCGGTGCAAGATGGCTGGTGCGAGGCATCTTTGGCGGCGCAGGGCGGCGCGTTGCGCGGGCGGGTGGTTTGCGCGGGCGCCGTGTATGAGATTGCCGCGGTTGACCCCGGCGCGGCGTTGCCACCGGGGCGGCTGGCTTTGCTGAGCGGGGATGGGGCGCAGGCGCAATTTGCCTGGGCGCGGATGCGCAAAAATGACAACCCGAATATGCGCCAAATTTGGGGCGCGCCGCAAAACGCGGCGGGTCAAAACGGGTCGTGGCTGGGCGTGCGGACAGACCCGGCGCGGGTGTTGGCGCAAAATCCGCCCGCGCATGATGCGCCCGCGCAAGAGGCCATCACTCTGGGCGTGATGGCGCTTGCGGCCGCGGCGGCGGTTGCGCTCAGTGTTTCAAGAAGCCGTCTGCGCTGAGCAAATGTCAGTTTTGGATAAAAATTTTGCGGAATCCGTTCATCCTGAGCGCGACTGCGAGGCACGAGCAGGAGCAGTCGA
>DAORUN010000051.1:0-22361 GCA_035433205.1 Thermoflexales bacterium
TGAACGGCGAAGCAATTGACGAGTTGTTGATGGTTTGGATTCTTGACGATGGACGATAGACGATGGACGGTGGACGGTGGGCAATGGACGAGAATAATCGTCTATCGTCCATCGTCTATCGTCCGTTATTTTTCATCTGGTAAAATCTTGTCACCCAAATGTTGGGGAGTGGCCAAGCGGTAAGGCACCTGACTCTGGATCAGGTAATCGTTGGTTCAAATCCAGCCTCCCCAGTCTTAGATAACCCGCCGTCTGCAAAAGATGGCGGGTTTTTTGTTTGGCAAATGTGGCACAATTTTCCCCACCCCTTACTCCTCCCGGCGGGAGGGGAAGGAATAACCAATGGAAACAGACAGTTCAAAACAAAATAACCCTCTCAACACCTGCGCGGTGATTCTGGCCGCTGGCAAAGGCACCCGCATGAAGTCTGCCCTGCACAAAGTTCTTCATCCTCTGCGCGGCAAAACCATTATTCAACATGGGCTGGATATCGCCACGGCCAGCGAGGCGCTTGCGCGCAAACCGGTGGTGGTGATTGGGCACGAGGCCGAGGCGGTTCGGAGCGCCATCGGCCAGCAAGCCACATGCGTTTTGCAAGAGCAACAGCTTGGCACCGGGCACGCGCTCATGGTGGCGCAAGACGAGGCCGAGCTGCTGGGCGGCGCAAGCCAGGTGCTTTGCATGTATGGCGATATGCCCCTGCTCCGCCCGGAGACCATCCGCAAAGTGATTGACGCGCGAACGCGTTACGGCGCGGCGATTGCCATGCTGACCGTGACGGTGGACAACCCGCGCGGGTTTGGGCGCGTGCTGCGCGACACCAGCGGGCAGATCACGGCCATTATTGAGGAAGTGGACTGCACGCCAGAACAACTGAGCAGCCGCGAGCTGAACGTGGGCGTGTATTGTTTTGATGGCGAATGGTTGTGGAACGCGCTGGCCCGCATCAAGCCAAACCCGCGCAAGGCCGAGTACTTTTTGACCGACACGGTGGAGCTAGCCAACAAAGATGGCCGCCCGGTGGTGGGCGTTGCCACCGATGACATTGATGAGACGATTGGCATCAACACCCGCGTGGATTTGGCCGACGCCGATGCCGCCATGCGCAAACGCATCAACCGCGCCCACATGCTGAACGGCGTGACGATCACGGACCCCTCCGCCGTTTATATTGACGCCGATGTGAGCATTGGCGCAGACACAACCATTTTGCCAAACACGCATATTTTGCGCGGCACAAAAATTGGCGATGGATGCGTGATTGGCCCAAATTCTTTGCTGGATGCGGCCACGATTGGCGACCGCTGCGAGATCCGCCAGTCGGTCATTCGCGATTCACAGGTGGACGAGGACAGCGATGTTGGCCCCTGGTCGCACATGCGCAACGGGGCGCACATGCTGGCGGGTGGGCACATTGGCAATTTTGGCGAGGTAAAAAACAGCACGCTGGGGCGCGGGGTTAAACAGGGGCACTTTAGCTACCTGGGAGATGCCACGCTGGGCGAGAACGTGAACATCGGGGCGGGCACAATTACCTGCAACTTTAACGGCAAAACCAAAAACCCAACCCTCATTGGCGATGACGCATTTATTGGCAGCGACACGCTGCTCGTTGCGCCGGTGCGGGTGGGCGATGGCGCCCGCACGGGCGCGGGGTCAGTTGTCACGCGCGATGTGCCAGCGGGTGAGACGCACGTGGGTGTGCCCGCGAAGAAGCTGGAGAGGAAATGATGCCTAAACCTCACAGGTCTGCGAGACCCGTGAGGTTTTACAACACGAATGATCGAAATCATCTTATTTCTGCTGGCCCTCATGGTAAGGGCATTCTTCGCGCTGGCGCGGGGGGCGCTCATCAACCTGCGCCCGGCACGGCTGAGCGACCTTGAAGAGCGCGACCCCGGGGCGGCCAAATCCATTCGCAAGCTCACCGAAAATTCCGGGCGGCTGCTGGCAACCGCAGAGGTGGGCGCGCTGATCTCCATGCTGTTCGCGGCGGCCATCGCCACCATGAAGTTTGGGGGGCAGGTGTTTGCGTGGGTGCATGCCAACACGCCCTTTAGCATGAGCGATGCATGGCTAAACGCGCTGGCGGCCATGCTGGTGGTTTTGGTAATTGGGCTGCCGCTGTTTGTAATTGGCCGCCTTGTGCCAGAGGCGCTGGCCGTGCGCTACGCAGAACCCTTCGCCCTGGCGACCATTTTGCCCATGCAGATCGCATCTGCCCTGATGGCGCCATTTGTGCGCGTGGCGGTGTGGCTGAGCAATGCGCTTTCCATGCCGCTGGGCGGGCGAAAATCGCTCACCGGCGCGCCCGCCACCGAGGAAGAAATTAAAACGCTGGTGGACGCGGGCGAGGAAGAAGGGCTGATTGAAAGCGAAGAGAAAGAGATGATCTACTCTGTGCTGAATTTTGGCGACACGGTGGCCCGCGAGGTGATGGTGCCGCGCATAGACATGCTGGCAATTGAAGTGAACACCCCGCTGAATGAGGCGCTGGATGTCATCATCGCCGCGGGGCATTCGCGCGTGCCGGTTTACCGCGAGACGATTGATGATGTGGTTGGCTTTTTGTATATCAAAGATTTGCTCAAGGTGCTGCGCGCGCCGCAGATAACAGCGTATCCATCCTTAAATGAAGTGATGCGCACCGCCCACTTTACGCCCGAATCAAAATCGGTGAGCGACCTTTTGCGCGAACTGCAAAAAAGCAAAACGCATGTGTGCATCGTGGTGGATGAGTTTGGCGGCACGGCGGGCATGGTGACGATTGAGGATATTCTGGAGGAGATCGTCGGCGAAATTCAAGACGAGCTGGACGCCGAGGAGCCTGAGTCGGTGGCGCTGCCCGATGGCGGCTATGTTCTGGACGCGGGCATGGCAATTGACGATGTGTGCGAACTGCTCAAGATTGAGCTGCCAGAACAAGAAAGCGACACGTTGGGCGGCCTGATTTACGACCAGCTTGGCGCAGAGCCAAACGTGGGCGATGTGGTTCATCAAGGCGGCGCCACTTTCGAGGTCTTAAAGATGAGTGAGCGCAGAATCCTCAAGGTAAAAGCAACGCTGGCAAAACCCGAAAGCGCGTCGGACAAAGAAGAAATTTTGGTGTAATGTGTGCGTGACAATAACCTGCTTGGTTTGCGTTTTACACATTACACATTACACGTTAAAAAAACATGGCAAAACAAAAAACAACCCCTCCGCCGCAAGATCATCTGCCAAAATCGCCAAAGCTGGCAAAACGGCGCAAGCCAAAGCCAGAGCTTGGCGATGACGTGATTCAGGTTTTGCTGGAGGTGGCCGCCAACACCCGCGAGCTGGCTTACGCGCCTTACTCGCATTACCACGTTGGCGCGGCATTGCTGGGAGAAAGCGGCCTGGTGTATGGCGGCTGCAATGTGGAAAACGCGGCCTACCCCATGTCCATCTGCGCCGAGCGCACGGCGCTCACAAAAGCCATCAGCGAAGGCGAGCAAAAGTTTCTCGCCATCGCCGTGGTCACAAAAGATGGCGGCTCGCCGTGTGGCGCGTGCCGCCAAATGCTCGCAGAGTTTGGGCTGGATATTGACGTGATCATCGCAGATGAAAAAGGGAAATACACCTTAACCACCACCGGCGATCTTTTGCCGCTGGCTTTTCGGTTGAGATAATTTAGACATCACTAGCGCTCCGGGCACTTAAAGCGCCCGGAGCGCTAAAACTGGATGAAAAAACTATTTCGTCTCGCCCTCTTTCTTGCGCTGGCCTGCGTGGTTGTGCGCGGGGTAGCGCACGTGTGGGCGCGTGGGCGCATTTTGCCCGCTGCGCAGGCACAAGCCGACGCGGCGATTGTGTTTGGCGCTGGCGTGCGCAACGGCAACCCCACCCCCATGCTCTACGACCGCGTGGCGGCGGCGGTTGACCTGTACAAACAAGGCCGGGTCAAAACGCTGGTGATGAGCGGCGACGCCAGCATGGGCGCAACATACGGCGAACCCGCCGTGATGAAACGCACGGCCATGCAAATGGGCGTGCCCGAACGCGCCATCATTTTAGACAACGCCGGCTTTAGCACATACGATACCTGCTACCAGACCCGCCAAACGCTGCACGTTAAAAATCCAATTCTGATTACGCAAAACTTTCATTTGGATCGCGCTTTGATGACCTGCGCCCTGCTGGGCGTGAACGCCACCGGCTACTCGGCAGACCTGCGTGAATACCGCGGGGTGTGGTGGAATTACCTGCGCGAAGTTCCCGCCACCGTAAACGCGGTGATTGAAACACTCATTACGCGGCCCACCCCCGGCCCCTTCCAGCGAGAAGGGAGAATGACTACCAGCAACCAGCTACTAGCAAACAGCTAATAACCAACAACCAACATGACAAACCACGACCGACCCGCCGCCTGGAACATCGTCACCGAATGGACGACCGACCCTGCTTTGATCCGCCACATGCTCTCGGTAGAGTGCGCCATGCGCGCCTATGCCAAACGTTTTGGCGCCGATGAGGATCAGTGGGGGCTGGTTGGCCTGCTTCACGATTTTGACTACCAGCGTTACCCCAACCTCGCCACCGGTCACCCGGTGACGGGCGTGGAATACCTGCGCGGGCTGGGCTGGCCAGAAGACATTCTGCGCGCCATTTTGGCCCACGCCTCCGAGCGCACCAACATCTTCCCAGAAAACCAAATGGAAAAAACGCTGGTGGCGGTGGATGAACTGACCGGGCTGGTGGCCGCGGTGGCGTTCGTGCGTCCCTCAAAAAACATAGCGGATGTGCAGCTCAGCTCCATCAAAAAGAAGTGGAAAGAGAAGGCATTTGCGGCGGGGGTAAACCGCGACGAAATTGAGCACAACACCGCCGCGCTGGGCGTGCCGCTGGATGAACACATTGGCGTGGTTTTGGCTGCCATGCAAGCCGAGGCCGCTAAACTTGGGCTGGATGGGAGCGCAGCGACAAAGTAATTTAACGTGGATGAACAAAATGCACAGGATGGTTTTATCCTGTTCATCCTGTTTATCCATGTTAGATAAAAGTCATGGAACCAAGATCGCGTAGAAACACATTGCGCTGCCCATCGTGCCGGGCCTCACTGCGGCCAGGCACAACCGCGTGCCCTGTTTGCGGGCATGTGATGGAAGCCCCGCTGGTGGACGAAGCCGCGCTGACCGAGGTCACGACCAGCATTGAACCCCTCACCACCCGTGAAAGGCTGGTGCGGTTTTTGGCCCGCCTGCCCTGGGGCGTGATTGGCGTGGTGGGCATGATTGTTTTGCTGGGCGTTGGGGCGATGGCGCTTTTGCGGGGGGGCACGGCTGCGCTGCCCGTGACGCCCACGGCTGCGCCCACGCGCGCCACACCCACGCACACGCCCACACTCGCGCCAACCGCACCACCCACCCCAACCAGGCCGCCGCCCACGCCCATCCCCCCAACACCCACGCTTGCGCCCCGCGCAGAGGTGGTGGTGCAATCTGGCGATACGTGCAGCAGCATTGCGCTGAAATACAAGGTGGATATTGACGAGTTGATCCAATACAACAATTTGGATTCCAATTGTCTAATCAACATTGGCAACGCCATCAAAATACCGCCCATTTTGCCCACCGCTGGCCCAACCCCCACCACCGACCCCAACATCACGGTGGTGGCCGCCGCGCCCACTTCAACCCTTCCGCCAGAACTGGTGTATGAGGTGCGGTCTGGCGATGTGTGCGGCACCATAGCCGAGAAATTCCGCATCCCGGTGGCGCAAATCATTACCCAAAACAAGCTGGATGTGGACTGCACCATCCGCGTGGGGCAAAAGCTTACGCTGAAATTTGGCGCGGCCAACGCCGCCCCCGCCTCAACCAACACGCCATACGTAGCCATGACGCCCACCCCGCGCGTGGGGTATAGCGCGCCCATCGCTCTTTCACCGGCAGATAACGCGGCGTTCACCGAAACCGTCGAGGTTGTGACGCTGCAATGGCTGACAGTTGGCACGCTAAAAGAAGACGAGTGGTATGTGGTGCATGTGCAGCCATCCGGCGCCATCACGGTGCCGCTGTTCGAAACCAAAGGCACATCCATCAAGCTGACCCGCGACCTGCTGGGCGCGGAACAAGAGCGCAGCGTGGCCTGGTGGGTTGAGGTGAAGCGCGTTGTGCCACAAGCGGGCGGCCCAACCCCTGCGCCAAACGCGATGGCTGGCCGCACGTATGTCACCTTAAGCCCGCCCAGCGCCGCGCGGCGGTTTACCTGGCGACAAGTGTTGCCAACGGCGGTGCCTCGCTAAATTTGACAAGAGGGATGGGTCTTGTAAAAAATGTCTGAAATAAAAGAAACGCTCTCGTTTAAGGAAGTGAAGCGCAACGAGAAGCTGAATTACGCGGAAGTTTTTTTAATCTCGCCGTTTATCGTTGTCATTCAACAATTTGTGCCCATGCTGGCAACTCAGCTTGGCGCATCTCCCATCTTGCTGGGATGGGTCACCAGCGGGTCGGCGCTCATGCTGGCGATCACCGCGATGATGAGCAATTGGTATCGCTCTCGCGCCCCAGAAGGCATACGGGCGTTGGTCATGCCATTTGTGATCTTCCGCAGCATGCTCATTTGGATCCCGCTGGTGCTGCTTTTGCCCGCTTACCGCGCAGAAGTTCTGATCCTGCTCACGATCATCTCCAACTTTTTTGCGGGGTTGGGGCAAATTACGTTTGTCACGCTTTTGCCGCGCTACACCTGGCGCAACCGCTTGTCGTCGCTGGTCAGCTTTCGGTGGACAGCGCTGGGCATCGGCATGAGCATCAGCCTGGCGGGGCTGGGGTTTGTGCTGAACGCCTTTCCCATGCCCGTCAATTATTTTGTCATGTGCGGCATCGCGCTGGTGATCACCATCATCAGCAGCCTGTGCCTGGTCAGCATTCGCCCTGCCCCGCCCAGCGCAGGATCAAGCCACAGCGCCACCAGCCGCCCAAATATCAAAGAGATTTTGGCGCACAAACCAGCGGCGTATTTTTTGCTGGTCACACTGCTCACGCAAATTGCGCTCAACGCCGCCGTGCCGCTCATCACCCTGCGGCTGGTGCGAGAAATGGGGTTGAGCGATTTTGAGTTTGGCATCACCAACTCGGTGTTGTGGGCGGGCATCGCCATCGCCTCGGTTGCCATCCCCACCCTTGTGCGCAAGTTTGGCACGCGGGTTGTTTTTGCCGCTTCTGGGATTGGGCTTGCGGCGCAAGTTTTTCTTCTTATCACCGCGTCATCCGCGCAGGCCACGTGGATCGCCAGTTTTATCGGCGGCATCGCCAGCGTGATGTTTCAGGTGACGCAGTTCTCGCTGATTGTGGACAGCGCCCCGCCAGAATCGCTGGACAACTTCATCAGTGTGCAGGGCATGGCGCTCAACATCGGCATTTTTATCGGCCCGTTGCTCATGTCTGGGCTGGTGAATGTGGGGATGTCCGTCGCCATCGGCCTTGCCATTTGCGGCGTGGCGAGAATATCTTCCACCGCCTTAATTTTGGCGCAACCCCAGAAGGGTGAAAGATAAAGAGTGAAGAGTGAAGAGTGAAGAGTGAAATAACGGGTAAGGTGTGATTTAACCGGCGCTAAGCCGATCTCTGGGCAAAAAAACTTACACCTTACCCGTTATGCCTGCGCCTTAATAATACAAGCCCCAGTTTGCGGCGGCCTGATCTTCCATCATGGCTGGCTCCCACATTTCCAAGCCCATGCTCACTTTGGCGGCCATCTCCGAAGACTCCTGCACTTTTTGGCGCACCTGCTCAATCATGGCCGGGCCATACGGGCAAAATGGCGTGGTCAGGATCATGGTCACATCCACCAACTCCGGTGTCCAGGTAAATTTGCGGATGAGGCCCAGCTCCATCACGCTCATGCCCAATTCGGGGTCGTAGACCGTGCGCAACGCCTCGCGCACTTTTGTCTCACGCACAGAAAAATCGTTCGCGCCGGTGTTCAACACGGCTCCAGCTTCAGTTGTGTTTTCGCTCATTCGTTTTGCTCCTGCAAGAAAATATAACCCGTAAGGTTTAATGTGTAATGCAAGTCTCTTTCACATCTTACACGTTGCATCTTGCATCTTATTCGCCATTTCTTTCTTCTCTCATCCTATACCGAAACGTGCAGCACGGCGCGCCCTGCATGATGGTTTGCTCGCGCACAAGTTCAATCTCCGGGTTAAACCCCTCCACCAACGAGAAATCGCGGTTGCACGAAAACACCGCGCCCAGTTCGGCCATCCCCAGCGCGGCATACATTTCGGCGTATTTGCAGCGCGTCACATTAAAAGAGTAGCGCCCGGTGTTTTTCTCCAGCACTTCCATCTCCAACGCGCCGCCCGCGCGCCAGCCATCGGTGGCCAATGAGAACGCGGTCAGCGAAGAATCGCCCCGCGCCGCGGCCAGCTCCGCGCCTTGTTTGCGGGCAATGCCAATGATCGTCTCGCGCACAACTTCAATCACGCGTTCGCGGCCAAACTCTTTGCCCAGCGCCTCAATCACCGGGCCAAGCACGCGGGCCTCAATCTCGCGGCGGCGCAAAACGCCAATTTCGTTCAGGGTATCTGGTGGTTGCAAGTTGGTCATGTTTGTTTTTTTTGAGAATGGCGATATTTTGAGCGACTCGTCCATCGTCAATCGTCCATCATCCTGCTTTCGCCATGCACTATAATCCCTCAGCTAATTTGCAAGCAAAAGGAAAAATATTTGGATGCGAGGGCGTAATTTATTTAACTTGATTGTTGTGATCGCGGTCACGGCAATCTCACTTATCGTTGTTCTGCCATTTCAGAAACCCGAGTTTATGAAGAGCCTGCTGTTTTGGCAGGATCCTCGCATCCGGGATTTCTCACTCAAGCAGGGCCTTGACCTGAAAGGCGGGTTGCAGGTGTTGCTGGCTGCGGATGTGCAGCCCGGCGCGCTGGTGACCGGCACCCTGGGGTCGGCCCGCACCATCATCGAGAGCCGCGTAAACAGCACCGGCGTGGCCGAGCCAGTGGTGCAGCAGCAGGGCGCAGACCGCATTCTTGTGGAGTTGCCCGGCGTGACCGACCGGCAGCTTGCCATTGACCTGATCAAGCGCACTGGCTCGTTGGAGTTTGTGGATGCAGGCGTGGCGCTGGCACAGGGCACACCCATCACCACAAGCTACATGCTGAACCAGGCCATGCTTTACCCGCAAACCGCCGCGGTCGGCAAACCCATCAGCCAGGCCGCGCAAATAAGCGGGACAACCGTTTACCGCACCGCGTTTACGGGCGAAATTTTGGAGAGCAACTCCGCGCCCCAAACCACCAGCACCGGCTCGTTTGATGTGCGTTTCTCCATCAAAGGCAACGCCCAGCAAGCCTTTGCCGATTTCACCGGCAACCGCATTGGCCAGCCGTTGTGCATTGTGCTGGACGGTGTGGTGCTATCTTGTCCCACCATTCAAGCCAAACTCACAGATGGCGGTGTGATCACCGGCCGATTCTCATCTGAAGAAGCGCGGCAACTGGCCGTGACGCTGAACTATGGCGCGTTGCCCGTTCCGCTCAAGATTGAGGCCGTGCGCGAAGTGGGCGCAACGTTGGGCGCGGATGCCGTGCGCAAGAGCGTGATCGCGGGCATTATCGGTTTCATCGTGCTGTCCATTTTCATGCTGTTCAACTACAAGCTGCCCGGCATTGTTGGTGTGATTGCGCTGGCGATCTTCGTGTTACTTTCGCTGGCGGTGTTTATCCTCATGCCAGTTGTGCTCACCCTTCCGGGCATCGCGGGTTTCGTCATCTCCATCGCCGCGGCGGTGGATGCAAATATCCTTGTGTTTGAGCGCTTCCGCGAGGAACTTCGCGCCGGGCGTTCGTTACGCGGCGCGGTAGAGGCGGGCTTCCAACGCGCGTGGCCCTCCATCCGAGATTCCAACCTCAGCACGTTGCTGGTATGCGCCATCCTGTTCATCTTTGGCAGCGCGTTTGGCGCCAGCGCGGTGCGTGGGTTCGCCATCAACCTGGTGATTGGCATTTTGGTCAGCTTGTTCTGCGCGATGATTATTACGCGCACCTTGATGCGGCTGACCTTTAGCACCGATTCGGCTTCTGAGTCATTGAGCGAGCGCCACGATTTGCTGGGGGTTTAATTCAACATGTTTAGCATTTACAACATTGTCAAAAACCGCAGGGTTTACTTCATTCTTTCGCTGATTCTGATCGTGCCGGGGTTGATCGCCATGATCATCAACACGGCTACCCTGCCCACGCATACGCCCTGGCGGCTTAGCGTAGACTTCCGCGAAGGCACCCGCTTTGTGCTCAAGTTTCAGCAGCCCACCGATGAAGGAAAGATTCGCGCGGTGTTTACCCAGGATGGCGTAAACAACCCGGAGATTTCTCAGTTGGGCGCGCCCGCAGACAACCTGTGGCAAGTGCGCACCAGCTTTCTGGATGGCGTTGAATCGCAAAAAATTCAATCTGACCTGGAGGCCAGCGTGGGCGCCTTGGATCGCGGCTCGCTCACGGTTGAATCGGTCAGCCCCAAGGTGGCCGGCGAGGTAACACAAGCGGCCTTCTGGGCCGTTTTGGCGGCATCGCTGGGCATCCTTGTGTTCATTTGGTATTCGTTCCGCAACTCGCCCCACCCCATCCGCTTTAGCGTGTGCGCGCTCATTGCGCTTTTGCACGACCTGCTGGTGGCCGGTGGCATCACCGCCATCCTCTCCCTGCTGTTTGGCTGGGAAGTAGACGCGCTGTTCCTCACCGCCATGCTCACCATCGTGGGCTTCTCGGTGCAAGACACCATCGTGGTCTACGACCGCATCCGCGAGAACGTGGTGCGCCACCGCGGCGAGAGCTTCACCACCATCGCCACGCGCAGCCTGGTCGAGACCGTGCACCGCTCGCTCGCCATCTCACTCACCACCATTTTGGTGCTGCTGGCTCTCCTCCTGTTCGGCGGGGACAGCATCAAGCAATTCATCGCGGTTTTGCTGATTGGTATGGCGTCGGGCATTTTCTCATCCATTTACAACGCCGTGCCGCTCCTGGTCGCCTGGGAAGAGCACGACCTTTGGGGCACCAAGACCAGCGCGACCAACGCGACCGCCTGATTCAATTAGAAATTAAAAATTGGGAGTCAGAAAACAGCTTTGCGCGTTTCCTGCCCAATTTTTAATTTCTAATTTTTAATTTTCGTGCCAACGCTCCTCGTCCGCCACGCCGATGTTTTGGTGACGATGGATGACCGCCGCCGCGAGATACGCGATGGCGGTTTTTTTGCGCGTGATGGTTTCATCGTTCAGGTGGATGAGACCTGCAGCCTGCCCCAAACCGCGGATTCCATCGTGGACATGCGCGGGCATATTGTGCTGCCCGGTCTGGTCAACACGCACCACCATCTTTACCAAACACTCACCCGCGCCGTGCCCGCCGCGCAAGATGCCGACCTGTTTCACTGGCTAAAAACGCTCTACCCCATTTGGGCGCGGCTCACCCCAGAGGCCATACGCACCTCAACTCAGGTGGGGCTGGCCGAGCTGGCTTTGTCTGGCTGCGCCACCGCCTCCGACCATCTTTACATTTTTCCAAATGGCTGCCGTCTGGATGACGAGATTGAGGCCGCCGCGCAGGTGGGCCTGCGCTTTCACGCCTCGCGCGGGAGCATGTCGCTGGGCGAATCGCAGGGCGGCCTTCCGCCAGATAGCTGCGTGGAAAACGAAGATTTCATCCTCAAAGATTCGCAACGCCTGATTGAGCAATACCACGACCCCCGCCCCGGCGCGATGCTGCGCGTGACGCTTGCGCCGTGCTCACCGTTCTCTGTCACCGGCAACCTGATGCGCGAGAGCGCGAAGCTGGCGCGAGAATATGGCGTGGGGCTGCACACCCATCTGGCCGAGACAAAAGACGAAGAAGAATTTTGCCTCACCAAGTTCGGCCATCGCCCGGTGGCATACATGAACGAGGTGGGCTGGCTGGGCGAGGAAGTTTGGTTTGCCCACTCGGTGCACGTGAACGACGACGAGATCAAAACCTACGCGCGATGCGGGTGCGGCGTGGCGCACTGCCCCACCTCAAACATGCGGCTGGCATCGGGCATTGCGCCCATCCGCCACATGCGCAAAGCGGGCGTAAAAGTTGGGCTGGGGGTGGATGGCTCTGCGAGCAACGATGGCTCGCATTTGCTGGCCGAGGCGCGGCAGGCCATGCTCCTTGCGCGGCTGGGCGCGGCCCTGCCCGGCGCGGGCGACCGGGCGCAAATGCCCGCGCGTGAGGCGCTGGAGATCGCCACGCTGGGTGGCGCGGCGGTGCTGGGCCGCACGGATATTGGCTCGCTCAGCGCGGGCAAGTGCGCGGATTTTTTCTCCATCAACCTGGGCCGGCTGGCCTACGCGGGCGCGTTGCACGACCCCGTGGCCGCCGCCGTGTTGTGCGCCCCGCAAAATGTGGACACCTTGTTTGTGCATGGCCGCCCGGTTGTGCAAGAGGGCCAGTTGGTCACGCTGAACATCCACAAAGTTGCCGCGCGGCACAACCAGCTTGCGCAAAAAATGGTGAACGCTTAGCGCCCGGAGCGGTTTGACCGCTCCGGGCGCTTTGACCGACACCGCAGAGTAAAATCCATCGTTCAGAATGAAAACTATTTTCAACCGAATTGGCTTTCTCGTTGCCACCGCGCTGGCCATTGGGATGGCGCTCCCGGCGGCGGCGCAAACGCCACAACCCGCGCAGCCCGTCGCGCGCATCACCTCACCCGTGCGCGACCAAAAGTTGCAGGGCAGCGTGAGTGTGATTGGCACAGCCACCGCGCCGGGCTTCTCGCGTTACGAGGTGTCTTATGCGCTGGAGCCAGACACAAAAACATGGGTGGTGATTGGCGGCGGAACTGCGCCGGTGGATAACGGGGCATTGGCCCAGTGGAACACTCGCCCGCTGGCCGATGGCGCATATGCCCTGCGTGTGCAAGTGTTCACATCCGATGGCAAAGTAATTGACATGCCGACCGCCGTGCGCAACCTGGCCGTGGCCAATGGCACAAGTGTCACGCCCGTCGCGGGGGCCATCACCCCAACAAACAGCATTACCAGCACCCGCCCGGTGAGCGTGACCACAACCGCGGCCAGCGACATCGTTTCGTTCGACCTCGGCGCCATCCCCCGCGCGTTTGGCAAAGGCATTCAATACGCGGCCATGGCGATTGGCGCGTTGCTGGCGTATCTCTTGCTCAAGCGGCTGTTCTGGTTTGTGTGGCGGCGTGTGCGTGGGAATCGCGTGGATTATGGCGAGTGATCTTTCATCCCTCCTTTCGGGAGGAGCCGGGGGTGGGCCAGAACGGCGCATCATCGCCGGGCTGGGCAACCCCGGCAAAGAATATGCCCAAACGCGGCACAACGCGGGGTTTCATGCGCTAGACAAGCTGGCCCAAAAACACGGCCTCACATTCACCAAAATGATGAGCCGCGGGTTGGTGGCGCTGGGCGAGATCGCAGGGAACAAAGTGGCGTTGGTGAAACCGCAAACGTTTATGAACGAGAGCGGCGTGTGCGTTGGGCCGGTGATGAAATTTTTTAAATCCAGCGCGGCCAATTTGATTGTGGTGTATGACGAGCTGGATATTCCACCGGGCAGCCTGCGCTTGCGCAAAAACGGCGGGAGCGGCGGACACAACGGCATGAAGTCCATCATCACCCACATTGGCACACAAGATTTTGCGCGGTTGCGGGTGGGCATTGGCCGCCCGCCCGGTCGGATGGATCCCGCCGCGTTTGTGCTCACACCCTATGCCAAATCTGAGCTGGAGCTTATGCAACTGACTTATGGCCGCGCGGCAGAGAGCATTGAGCGCTGGATGACCGAGGGCATTGACCGCGCGATGAATTGGGCAAATGCGGGCACAGAGGAGAAAGATTGAACGCCGAAGAAAATGCTGAGTCTGAAATTCTTGAATATTTGCATATCAGCCAACAACGCCGCTGGATATTTCCCCGCGCCGCGCTGGTTGGCGCGTGCGCTGGAATAGTCGCCTTGCTGTTTCGCGCTCTGCTGGCAGGCGGAGACGCTGTTCGCAATGCCATGCTGGATTGGGCGCATGGTTTCCCGGCGTTTGGTTGGATCTTCCCAATTCTGTTCACCATGGCAGGCGCGGCCCTCGCGGTAGCCATCACCCGCCGTTTTGCGCCCGAAGCCGCAGGCAGCGGCATTCCTCACTTGGAAGCAGTTTTGCACCGCTTGCGCCAACTCAACTGGAAACGTGTGCTCCCGGTCAAACTGATTGGCGGGACGCTGGCGCTGGGCAGCGGGCTTATGCTGGGGCGTGAGGGGCCAACCGTGCAGATGGGCGGCGCGGTGGGTGATGCCGTCTCGCGTTTGCTCAACGTCTCGGAGCAGGAACGGCTGACTCTCATCTCTGCCGGGGCGGGCGCGGGTTTGGCCGCCGCCTTTAACGCCCCTTTGTCTGGCCTTGTGTTTGTGCTGGAAGAAGTTCGGCGCGATTTTCAACCCATCGTATTTGGCGCGGCGTTTGTGGCGGCGGTCATCGCCGATATCATCGCCCGCGTTGGTTCTGGACAAATGCCCGTGTTCGCCATCCCCGGCTACGAAACGCCGCCGCTCACCGCATTGCCGGTATTTGCCTTGCTGGGCATCGCGGCTGGCGGCCTGGGTGTTTTATTCAACCGCGGGTTGATGGTTAGCATCAAGACATACGCCAAACTCGCGCCGCGATACGCTGTCCTCGCGGCGGCAATCACTGGCGGCATCGTTGGGCTGGTGGGCTGGTTCTCTCCAACATTAATTGGCGGCGGGCACGCCCTTTCCGAGATTGTGCTCAAAGGCGAGATGGCTCTGGCCGCCATCCCATTATTTTTTGCGGTGCGGTTTGCGCTCACCCTTATGAGTTACGGCACGGGCGCGCCCGGCGGCATTTTTGCGCCGCTTTTGGTGCTGGGGGCGCTGCTTGGTCTGGCGATTGGGCAACTCGCGCACATGGTTTTCCCATCCGCCGCGCCGGTGCCAGCCGTGTTTGCCGTTGTTGGGATGGCGGCGTATTTCACCGCCATCGTGCGCGCGCCGCTCACCGGCATCATGCTCATCATCGAGATGACCGGCAATTATTCGTTGATGTTGCCGCTTTTGGTAAGTTGTTTTTGCGCTTACATCGCCGCAGAGGCGCTGAAAGATTTGCCCATTTACGAGGCTTTGCTGGAGCGCGATTTGGCGCGGCACGGGCAAGCCCACGAAATCAAAGAGCCAACCGTGATGGAGTTTGTCATTCAACCGGGCGCGCCTTTTGTTGGCATGCAAGTGCGCTCGCTGGGGCTGCCCGCTGGCTGTATTTTGGTTCGTTGCTCGGATGGCAAACGCGAGTGGGTGCCAACCGCCACCACCCGGATGACGGCGCACATGCGCATCACCGCCATTATTTCGCCGCAGGCTGCGCAAGCGCTAGAAATTCTGCGCGATGGATCTGGCGGTTGAAAAAGCCGGGGGAAGTTGCGGCTTTATTTCACCCATTTTTGGCTGATGGCCGCCAGCGAGCCATCGCCGTGCATCTCATCCAAAATGCGGTTCAGCTCGCCTAGCAGCCGCGCATTTTGCTTTTTGGCGGCGATGGCAAACGGGCGGGCTTCGAGCGCAGGCGCATCATGCGGCACGGATGTGTGAAGCTCCAGCCGCGAGACAAAAGCCACATCGGCGCGGCCATCCGCCAGCATTTGCATAGCCTCGGCGTCGCTTGCGGCGGTCTGGCGGGTCATGCCTGGTGTGCGGCGCTCCCAAAACCGCGCCAGCCGGTCGGCCTGTGACCCCAACGCCGCCGCCACCCGCTTATTTTGCAGTTGCTCTGGCTTGAGAAACACAAACCCATCTTGCGTGGGCGCAACCGCAAACACGCCGGCATCAAAGTAGCTGTTTGACCACGCAAAATCCGCGGCGCGGTTGCCATCTGGCACCACCGCAGAGATGACCACATCCACGCGATCCTGCGCCAGCGCGTCATACATCGAGTCGTAGCCCACTGGGTCGCTGGTTAGGCGCAGATTTAGGCGTTTTGCCAGCTCGCGGGCCAGGTCGGCGTCAAAACCATCCCAGCCGCTGGCATTGTAAAACGAAAAGGGCTGCCAGTTGGGGTCAATGCCCACGCGCAACACACCGCGTGTCTGCGTCTCGCGCCAGCCCAGCTCGCTTTTGATGAAGGACTGGGCGGGCGAGAAAAGCGCGAGAAATAAACAAATAAGAAATAAGAAATAAGAAAATGCGCCAGGCAAAAATTTCCTATTTCTCATTTCTTGATTTTTTTACCTCACCACAACCGTCATGCCCACATACGCCCAGCGGAACAACCGCGCGGCAAACCCCACCGGCAAATTGACGCATCCGTGCGAGCTGGGGCGGCCATACGGCGGGTTCCAATACGCGCCATGCAGTGCAATTCCGCCATCAAAATACATGGTGTATGGCACACGGGGCAAATCGTAACCGGGGCCGCGCATGCGGGTGCTGATGAGTTTTGTGTAAATGCGAAACGTGCCGCGCCGCGTGGGTGTGCTGGCTTTGCCGCTGCTCATGCGCGAGGACATTACGACGCGGCCATCCTGCCAGGCGTATACCGTTTGCCGCGCCAGCGATACTTCAATCCATTTGCCCCGCCGCGCGGCGGTGTCTTCACTGGCAAAAACGGCGCTGGTAGATGACAATAACAACGCCAGCGCAAAAAGACCTGTAAATAAAGCTCGTGTGATTTTGTTCATAATTCCGTTTATTACTCAAGATTAAGTCTGGCAAGTTTACTGCCCTTTTCTTAAAAAACACAGAATGCCATCAGAGATGCCTTTCGCCACCACATCGGCCCGGTTGACCAGCGTGGCGCGATCCAAATTCATAAACCCGGTCTCAATGATGACCGCCGGTGTTTGCGGGTTCATGGCGCGAAAGGCGTGGTAATCGGTCATGTTCACCGTGATGGTTGAGGCGTTAAATTTAAGCCCGGTGGCCGCCTGATAGTTGCTCTTCATGCATGCCACAAACCGATCTTCCTCCTCTGGCACGGCGCTATTTTCGGCGCGGGCAACTTTGAAACCCGTGGCGAGGTCGTTAATATACGTGCACGAATCGGCGTGAATGGACACAAACGCGGCGGAGGCATACCAGTCCAGCCGCGCGTCAAACTCATCCAAAATATCCACCGTGTAGCCTTGAGCGCGCAAAAGCTGCGCCACACGGGTGGCGTGGTCAAAGTTGAGCTTCGCCTCGGTCAGGCCGTCATCGCATACCGAGCCGCTGTCATTGTTCCGATGGCCGCTCACAATGCCAATGCGCTTTGCCACGCTGGCCGCATTCACGGTTGGGCGCGGGGGCGCCGGCGTGCGCGTGGGGGCAAGCGTGGGGATGGGTGACGCGGCGGGCGCGGGCGTGGGTGTGGCCGCGACCCCAATCACCGTTTGGTTCACCGGCGGCTGGGTGATGGGTTGGGATGTGATGGGCGCAGCCGAAGCCGCACCGTTTTGGTTAATGCGGCCAAACATCACCGCCGCGATGATGCCAAACATGCCAATGGCCAGCAGCGTGACCAGCGGCGAGCGGGCCTCGGCCGCCGCCTCGCGCTTTCGGCTGCGGCTGACGCGTTTTTTGGCGCTGGTTTTTCGTTTGGTCATATCGGAAGACGAGACGGAAGACAGAAGACGCAAGACGGCTAAATACCGTCATCCGTCATCCGTCTTCCGTCAAAATTTTTGCTCATTATTTTAAGCGGCGAGCCAATGCGCCGAAAGCCAAACGAATCATACAAGTTTTGGGCGGGGATGTTGCTTTTTTGCACGTTGAGCGAATAGGTTTGCGCGCCCAGTTTTTGCGCGGCGGCCATGCCATCGGCCAGCAAAAGTTTGCCTGCCCCACCCCGCCGGTTGGATGGGTGCACGGCGATGCGAATGAGGTGCGCGTGGTTGTCGCTCAGGTCGGCGAAGGTATATCCGGCGATACCTGCCAAACCACCGCTGGGGCGATCTGACAGATTTGAACCCCAAACTGCCACGCGAAAGATGCGCCCGTCCAGAAAGCCATCGGCCAGAGCCGCGCGAGAATAGCGCCACGCCGGCGCAAAAGCCAGCGCGTCCAATTGGGCGATGGCGCTCAGGTCGGCGGGGGTGGCTGGCCGCAGGGTGATGGGCAGCGCAGAAAGCGGTTGCGGCGCTTCGGCCAGGCCGCGCTGGAGCGTAATCAGTTCATCGGCCAACGTGAACCCGGCATCGCGCAAATACGGCAAAAGCCAATGCTGCGATGAGATGCCGCACATGATATGGGTCACGGCATCGCCGCGCAAACGCGCCTGAGTTTTGGCAAACAGATCGCGCAGCACCGCGCCCGCCGGGGCGCCATCGGCCAAAGCGCACCAGCGCAGCCAAACCACGCCGTTGTGCCGGTCGTTCGCATCCACCGGCATGGTCATCAGCCCGCCCGCTGCGCCATCCGCAAGCGTGAGCCATTCCTCCGCCGGTTCGTCTGGCAGTTGCCCAAACACGCGCAGGGCGTTTTCAAAAAGCATTGGGGAATTGTAGACGGTAGACGGAAGACGGGAAACGGGAAACGGAAGATGGAAAACGGAAAATCAAAAAACTGAGAGCCGTCTTTCGTCTCCCGTGTCCTCTCAGATAAAACACAAAAAGCAAAGATAATGAGCGTAATATATTCGGGGATGCCATCCGCAAACCCAACAAAACAGGAGCAGACAAAATGGCAGTTAAAAATGCAGAAGCAACTTGGAACGGGAATTTACGCGAAGGCAAAGGCCGCATGAAGCTGGGCAGCGGCGCGTGGGAAGGCCCATTTTCTTTTAACACCCGCTTTGGCGAGGAAGTGGGCGCAAACCCAGAGGAACTTATTGGCGCGGCGCTGGCCGGATGTTTTTCCATGTTCCTCTCGGCGCAGCTCACCAAGGCCGGGTTCACCGCCGACAAAATTCACACCACCGCAAAGGTCCACCTGACTGATGGCCCCACCGTGAGCCTGATTGAGCTGAACTGCGAGGCCAAAGTGCCCGGCGTGAGCGCGGAGCAGTTTGCCGAGCTGGTGGATGTCTCGAAGAAAGGCTGCCCCATCTCCAAGGCGCTGGCCGCCGTGCCAGAGGTGAAGGTGGCGGCCCATTTGGTTTAACCTATTTGCGATTGAAATCGCGCCTTGCGGGCGTAACGCCGAGTGTCGGCCTTCGCCGACACAGGCGTCCGCGAAGGCGGACGCTCAGCCAAAGGCTCACGAGGCGCGATTTCAATCGCACAAAACCAAGACATGCGCGGAAACAAACTTTCGCTGTTTGTTCATTTTGTCTGGGCCACATGGGATCGTTTGCCGTTAATCACACCAGAAGTTGAGCGCAGGTTGCTTCGTAATATCGAAGATGTCGCAATTCATCACAAGTGCGAGGCAATCGCAATAAATGCCGTGCCGGATCATGTGCATGTTTTGCTAAAAATCCCCAGCACTTTCAGCATTGCTGATTTGGTAAAACACATGAAAGGGGTCTCATCTAATTTTGCCAACGATGAGCTTTTTACTGGGTTAACCGCGTTTAAATGGCAAGGCAGTTATGGCGCATTTAGCGTCAGCAGGTGGGATATTGACCGCGTGAAAGCGTATGTTTTGCGCCAAAAAGAGCATCACAACGCAAACGAGTTGGAGGAGGAGCTAGAGGCGGTCATGGACGAACAACCGGGCGATTGAAATCGCGCCTTGCGGGCGTAACACCGAGTGTCTGCCTGCGCCGAAACATGCGTCCGCGCAGGCAGACGCTCAGCCAGAGGCTCCTGAGCCGCGATTTCAATCGCCCACCCTAGCCCCTCCCGATGGGAGAGGAATTAAACATCCAAATTCCGCACTTCTTTGGCGTGGCGGGTGATGAAGTTGCGGCGCGGGGCGACCTCGTTACCCATCAGCATGTCAAAGGTGCGGTCGGCCTCGGCGGCATCGTCCACGGTCACCTTGAGCATGGTGCGCTTGACCGGGTCCATCGTGGTGTCCCAAAGCTGCTCCGGGTTCATCTCGCCCAGACCTTTGAAGCGCTGAACGACTACTTGGGCCGGGTTAGCCGTGTCTACGCCCTTTTTCTTTAGCTCGGTCATAATGCCATCCCGTTCGCCATCAGAATAGCAGTAACGCACTTCTTTTGACCCGCGCTTGACCTCCACGCGGTAAAGCGGAGGCTGGGCGATATACAAATGCCCGCCTTCGACCAGCGGGTTCATGTAGCGAAAGAAAAACGTGAGCAAAAGTGTACGAATGTGGCTGCCGTCCACATCGGCGTCGCTCAAAATCACAATGCGGTCGTAGCGGCGGTTTTCCAGGTTGAACATCTCGCCCACGCCTGTGCCCACCGCGCTAATCAGCGCTTTAATCGCATCGCTGCCCAAAATTTTGTCCAGCCGGGCGCGCTCGGTGTTCATGATTTTGCCGAACAGCGGCAGAATGGCCTGAAAGTGACGGTCGCGGCCTTGCTTGGCGCTGCCACCGGCCGAGTCGCCTTCCACGATAAAAATTTCGCACTTGAGCGGGTCGCGCTCAGAGCAATCGGCCAGTTTGCCGGGGAGCGTGCCGCTCTCCAACGCGCTCTTGCGGCGCACCAGTTCGCTGGCGGCCTTGGCGGCCTCACGGGCGCGTTGCGAGATCAAACATTTCTCAATGATGGCCTTCGCGTCGCGCGGGTTCTGCTCCAAAAATTCCTGCAACGCCTCGCGCACCACCTGCTCCACCGCCGTCTTGGCGTCGGTATTCATCAGCTTCACCTTGGTCTGGCTTTCAAACTGTGGCTCAGGATGTTTGATGCTCACGATGGCGGTCAAGCCTTCCAGCGTGTCTTTGGCGTCCAGGTTGCCATCCTTCTCTTTTAGGATGTTGGCCTTGCGCGCAAAATCGTTCAGCGTGCGGGTAAGCGCGCTGCGCAGGCCGGTCTGGTGCGTGCCGCCATCGGGGGTGTTGATGGTGTTCGCGAAGCAAAATTCGCTGGACGCGGTGGCGTCGGTGTATTGCAGAGCCACTTCAACCCCAATGTTGCCCACTTTTTTATCTGCCGAGACCACGCCATGCAAAGAGTCTTTATTGCGGTTGAGATAACGCACAAATGCCGAGATGCCATCCTCAAAATAAAAGGTCATCTCCTGATCGGTGCGCTCATCTGCAAACGCAATCGTCAAGCCTTTGGTGATAAACGCCATCTCGCGGAAACGCTGAACCAACGAATCCCACTTGAAGCTGTTATCTTCGGTGAAGATGGTCGTATCGCGCAGGAAGGTGGTTTTGGTGCCGGTCTCTTTGTCTTTGGCCTTGCCCACCACTTCCACTTTGCTTTGCGGTTTGCCCTCTTTGTACACCTGGCGGAAGACTTTGCCGTCGCGCCGAACTTCCACTTCGGTTTTGGTGGAGAGCGCGTTGACGGCTTTAACACCCACGCCATGCAAACCGCCAGACACGGTATATGCCCCGCTGCCAAATTTTCCGCCAGCGTGCAGGTTGGTCATCACCACTTCCAGCGTGCTCACTTTTTCGCCCGATTTTGTGCGGAAAGTGGGGTGAATATCGGTGGGGATGCCGCGCCCGTTGTCCGAAACGGTCACGCTTTCATCGGGGTGAATCGTCACTTCAATGCGGTCGCAAAACCCGGCCAGCGCTTCGTCCACGCTGTTATCCATCACCTCGTAGATGAGGTGGTGCATCGCCTTGCTATCCGTGCCGCCCACATACATGCCGGGGCGTTTGCGCACGGCTTCAAGCCCCTCAAGAACCTGAATTTGCCCCGCGCCGTAATCGCTTTGATTTTTGTTTTCTTCTGCCATTTTTGTCCTAGAACAGGTGTCCTAATTTTATCATGGGCGTGTTTTTTATGACGCGGGGAAATGCGAAAAAACGGCTGGTTTTCAGGAGGCATATAATCTCAAAAGGGTTCAAAAGCTAACGTGCAAAATCATTCCTACAAAATAAGCTTGGAAAATGCAAAGATTGTTTACGAACAATTTTTTGATGAACAAAATACTCCTTCGATTCAGCCACAAAAAGCCGAGCTAACCCTAAAACAACTGCTTGACGAAGTAAACAGCAGGCTGCCAACTGATTCCAAACCAACAAGGTCACTTGCTGATGGGTGCATGGAGTTAATTGTTGCTTTTATCATTATTCCTTTGTTGATCTTGGGATTTGCTTTGGCAGGGTTTCTTGTCCACACTTATATATCAGATTCTCTAAAACCAGTGTTTTTTACGGCTCTAATTCTGGTAGGAATTTATGCTATAAAACGCTTTTTAACCAGGCACAAGAAAAATAAAGAAAAAGAAGTGACCAGAGAGCGCGCATGGCAAGAAAAAGAGGCGCAAGCCCGAACATTTATCTCGTATCATTTAGACAAAGAAGCATCTGACAGATT
>DAORUN010000052.1:0-7317 GCA_035433205.1 Thermoflexales bacterium
TAGGTTGGGAAAACCATTGCCACCAGGTGAAACGCGAAATTTTACGGCTCAATCTTGCTATGCGATTGGCCCTCATTCCGCTCAGCTTCTAGTCGGTCAAGCGCGTTTGGGCGAGAACCAATCTTCATTTGAGGAGTTCAACATCTGCCAGTATCAATCGTGTCTTTTCCTGCCAATGTTGTTTCGAGATAATCCGTTGCAACAACCATCGTTGGCGCAAGTTGTATATCAATGGGGAAGCAAGCCCATCGCTTCCGACAACTACACTTTTGTTGCGTATGTAAAAACATTTCAGCCCCATCCTGTCCGAAATGTTTCTGTGCAAGCTAGCATATACGATTTGACCGGCACACTTTTGTCAACAAGGATTTTTACGCCTGCTTTTGCAGATACGCTGCCCGGACAATTTAACCCAGTTCAGGGAAGTTTTGATGTGCCTTTTGATCAGGTTAGACGATTAGAAACAAAAATACTAGGAGCCGAAACGCGGGACAGCAGTCCGTGGGTTAGTGTTTTTGCGCGAGATTCTTATCCTTACTCGCTTTACAATCGCTACCCCACAACCTTGACCAATATTAGTTTGGAATATTATTTAACCTGCGGAAGCAGTCCAGACCCCTCTAGTTGGTCGCCAGCTCCCCTCGGAGTCTTCAGCCATACTATTCCAAATCTTAGCTCCAACGAAACACTTCCGTTCACAATGAGCGTTCCTCTCGTCCCCGGCGCTGATTCTTGTTCACCCTCCTTCATCGCCGGACAAGGCCAGCTGGAGCCATAACGCCAACCTTGCCAAAATAAAAAAACACCATCTTTGCGAAACAATTCATAGGACATTTGTTCTATAATTTTCGCAAAATCATGGCAAAGAAAATCACACCCACAAAAAGAAAACCCGTCCGCAAAAGGCGAACTTACCAAAAAAATTACGTGCGCGTGAGCGGCAAAAACTGGCGCACGGGCAAGGTCTCGGCCCAGTTCCCGGCCTGGCTGATTGTGGCGGCCATCATTCTGGCGGTCATTCTATTTACCCCGCCCGACCTTGGCGCAAAACTCAGCGCGGCCTTGATGCATTTTTTTGACTGGCTCGGCAAATGACGCGGCAAAGCAAAGGTCTTATACTCCTGCCCCATGTCAGCAATTATCCTAGCCAATGGCGAAATCCGAGACGAAATCATCATGGCTGGCGCGGCAATGCTCCGCGCTGGCACACCCGCCCCCGATGTGGCCGAATACATCGCCCGCGAAGTGGAGGACGACCCCAACGAGTTTAGCGTGGGCACCGCCGGAATGCCCAACATTTTGGGCGAAGTGGAGCTGGACGCGGCCTTCATGGAGGGCGGCACGCGCCGCGTGGGCGCGGTGGCGGCGGTCAAGGGCTACCGGCACCCCATCAGCATTGCCCGCCAGGTGATGGAGCGCCTGCCGCACGTGTTTTTGGCGGGCGATGGCGCCATGCGCTTCGCCGAAGAAATCAAGGCCGAGCGGGCCAACCTGCTCACCGATGAATCCTTGGCCATGTGGCGCGAGCGCATCAACCGCGCCGCGCCGGGCGTGGGGTCGGTTGAAACCCTGCCAGACCTCATCGGCTTCACCCGCAAAGTGATCTCTATGCACACCGACACGCTGAAGAAAGAAGAGACCGGCCACGACACGATGAACGTGATGGTGCGCGACGAACACGGGCATATTTTTGTGGCCGTCACCACCAGCGGCATCGCCTGGAAGTATCCCGGTCGCGTGGGCGATTCGCCCGTGGCTGGCGCGGGCTTTTACGCCGATGACCGCTACGGCGCGGGCGCGTGCATGGGCTTGGGCGAGTGGACCATCCGGCATGGCACAACCCTGCGCGCCATTTTGGCGATGGCCGCCGGGCAGAGCATGGCCCAGGCCGGGGCCGAGGTGCTGCAAGACATGCACAAACTCGCCTCCGATTCAGACGCGGGCGTGTTCTTTCAAGAGGGCAATTTGCCCTGGGTGCGCCTTTTGCTCATGGACGCGCAAGGAAACTGCGGCGGCTTCTCCACCAAAGCTGGCCTCACCTACAAAGTTCAACGCGCGAATGAAGACAAGCCAAAACAATTTGAGAGTGTGCTTGTAATTTAGCAGCTCGTGGTTAGTTGCTGGTTGCTGGTTTGATCACTAGCCACCAGCAACTAGCAACCAGCAACCAACATGCTTTTCTCCGATCTTGACCTTTCCCCCAACCGCATTGAGCAAGCCAAACGGCGGCTGGCGGGAAAGTTCATTGACCTGACCAGCAGCAATCCCACCCATCAGGGGATGATTTTTCCGGCGGGCATTTTGCGGGCGGCGGCAGATGGCTACTGGGACGCGCGGCGCTACGACCCCGACCCGCGCGGCTTGCCGGGCGCGAGAGAAGCCATCGCCCAATATTACAAATCGCGCGGCGCGGCTGTTTCGCCAGACAACATTTTCATCACCGCCAGCACCAGCGAGGCCTACTCTTTGCTGTTCTCTCTGCTGGCCGCGCCCGGCGATAACATCCTTGGCCCGGATGTGACCTACCCGCTGTTTGAGCATTTGGCCGCCATTCATGGCGTGGAGCTGCGCCCGTATGCGCTGGATGAAACCCGCAACTGGCAAATCAACCCGGCTTCCATCGCCCACGCTTGCGATGAAAACACGCGGGCCATGCTGGTGGTCTCGCCGCACAACCCCACCGGCGCGGTGGCGCGGAACATCGCCACGCCATCTCCCATCCCGCTGGTGATTGACGAAGTTTTTGCCGAGTTTGCCTGCGCCGCGCCGCGCCCGCCCGCGCTGTTCAACCTGGCTCAGCCCGTGTTCACGCTCAACGGCATCAGCAAAATGTTCGCCCTGCCAGACCTCAAACTGGGGTGGATGGCGCTGAACGATGCCGCGATGGCCGAATTTGGCGAGCGGCTGGAATTGCTCAACGACACTTTCCTCGGCGCGAATTCCCTCACCCAGCACATGCTGCCCGCCCTGTTTGCCCAAGGCATGGGTTTTGTGGATGAGATGACGGCCCGCACAAACGCCAACCTGCGCATGGCCGCGCACATGCTGGCGGCGCACCCGCGCGTGCGTGTGAACCTGCCCGATGGCGGCTATTACCTCTTTCCTCAAATTTTGGGCTGGGATGACGACGAGGCGCTGGCGCTGCATTTGCTGGAGCGCGGGGCGCTGGTCAGCCCCGGCTACTTTTTCAACCACGCCGGTTCTGTGCGGGTGATGATCTCTTGTTTGACCAAACCAGACATACTGCGCAAAGGTTTGGAGATTTTTCTGAGCGCCATATAAACTTATGCCATGACTCAACTCTGGCTCATCCGGCACGGGCAAACAGATTGGAACGTGCAACGCCGCTGGCAGGGGCAATCTCCCAACGCGCCCAGCATCAACGCGCTGGGCGTGGCGCAGGCGCGCGCCGTGGCCGATGAACTGGCCGACACGCCCTTTGACGCGCTGTATGCCAGCGACCTGCCCCGCGCGGTGGAAACGGCCAACATCATCGCCGCGCGAATTGGCCTGCCCGTGCAAATTGACCCGCGCCTGCGTGAAATTTCTCAGGGCGATTGGGAGGGCCTGACCCCGCGCGAAATTTCCGAGCATTACCCGCACGATTGGCGCGTTCGCCACGCCGAGGACACCATCAGCCACCGCGCCCCCGGCGGCGAAACGCCAAACGAAGTGGGCGAGCGCTTTTTGCGCGCCATCACCGAGATCGCCAACCGCCACGCGGGCGGCGCGGTGGTCATCGTCTCACACGGGTTTGTGATTGGCACCCTGCTGGCCCACGCGCAGGGTCTGCCATTTGGCCGCGCCCGCGAGCTTGTGCCAGATAACGCCCATCCACATGTGCTGGAATGGCCGTTGAAGGGTGAAGGGTAATAGTGATAGTTGAGAGTGATAGTTGTTGTATTTACCCAACCAGCATACTCTCACTATAACTATCAACTATAACTATCTTAAAAACAACTTTGCCAGTTTTTGCTTGAGCGATGTGTGCGGCGGGTAGCGCACCAGATAATCGCTGGAAAGAAAACCTTTCTTGAGCACGCCTTTGAAGTTAGAGAAGGCATCGAAGCCGTATTTGCCGTGATAGTTGCCCATGCCGCTGCTGCCCACGCCGCCAAACGGCAGGTTGGTTTGCGCAAAGTGCACAATCGTGTCGTTCACGCAGCCACCGCCAAATGAACAGCCTTCCAGCGCGGCTTTTTGCGCCGCGGAATCGCGCGAGAAAATGTAAAACGCCAGCGGTTTGGGCCGGGCGTTCACAAACGCCATCGCCTCGGCCAGCGTGTCATATTCCAGCACCGGCAAGATGGGGCCAAAAATCTCATCGGTCATCACCGGGCTGTCTGGCGGCACTTGGGTGAGGAGTGTTGGCGCGATGAAGCGCCGCGCGGGGTCGGTTTGGCCGCCGCAGGCCACGGCGCCATCGGCCAAATAGCCGCGCAGCCGGGCAAAGTGCGCGTCGTTCACAATTTTGGCAAGCCCATCTCCGCCTGGCGGGTCTGGCGGGAAAGTGGGATAAAACTGCGCAATTTGTTTTTTCATCGCCTCAATCAGGGCGGGGGCGATTGATTTTTGGGCCAGCACGTAATCTGGGGCGATGCAGGTTTGCCCGGCGTTCCAGAATTTGCCCCACACAATGCGCCGCGCGGCCATGTCCACATCTGCGCTGGCGTCCACCACGCACGGGCTTTTGCCGCCCAGCTCCAGCGTGACCGGCGTGAGATTTTTTGCCGCGGCCAGCGCCACAATTTTGCCCACCCGTTCGCCGCCGGTGTAAAAAATTTTGTCCCAGCGCAGGTTGAGCAGCTCGCCTGCCACATCTGCCCCGCCCTGCGCAACAGCCACAAACTGCGGCTCAAATGTGTCGGCCAGCAGGTCTGCCAGCGCCTGCGAGGTGGCGGGCGCAAGCTCTGATGGCTTGATCACCGCGCAGTTTCCCGCGCTGATGGCCGCGATGAGGGGAGCGAGGATCAGCACCACCGGGTAATTCCACGGCCCAATAATCAGCGCCACGCCCAGCGGCTCGGCCATCACCCACGCGCTGTTTGGCAATTGGGTGATGTGCGGCATGACCGGCTTTGGCCGCGCCCACCCGCGCAAGCTGCGAATGGCCGTGTTCACCTCGGCCAGCGTCACGCCAATCTCGCTGGCATACGCCTCCAGATCTGGTTTGTTCAGGTCAGCCCGCAACGCGGCCATCAGCGCGGCCTCGTGCTTGATGAGGCCGCGCTTGAGTTTGCGCAATTGCTCCAGCCGAAACTCCAGGCCGCGCGTTGCGCCGCTGGCAAAAAAAGCGCGTTGGGCTTGCAAAATCGCGGCGGCGTTCAATTTTGCTCCGCTGCTTTCAACGCCACACGGATGGCGTTCTCGACCGCCAGACCTTTTTGCTCCATCACCACTTTTTCGCCTTCCACCCGTTGGGCAATAACGCCGCACACGGCGGCGGCGGCGAAGCCATACACCAGCCCCATTTTGAACAGCGTCCCCGCTTCCATCTCGTAATTCAGCACGTTCAGGTTGCGGAACTCCTCGGTCATGCCGCGCAATGAGCGCAGCAAATGCGGGTTGGCGGAGGTCTCGCTGCGCTCCTGGCCTTCAAAAAAAGTGTCCACGCTGGCGGTCACGCCCACGTGATACACAACGCCCAGCGCCTGCGCCGCCTGCGCCAGAGCCACGGTCAAAAACGGGTCGGCGGCGGCGGGGTATTCCAGCGGGGCAATGTCGTTGGCCGCGCCCTGGCGGCACAGCGATGCGCTGGAAATCACCACATCGCCAGCTTTTACCCGCGCCTGAATGGAGCCGGTGGTGCCAATGCGGATGATGGTTTTGACCCCGGCCTGGATCAACTCGTTCACCACGATGCTCATGGATGGCGCGCCCATCCCGCTGGTGGCGCAAATGATGCGTTTGCCAGTGGGCAGCGCGCCCATGTAACTGTTCAGCCCGCGATTTTCCGAAAGCACTTTCATATCTTTCAAGTATGTTCGGGCAATGTGCGCCGAGCGGTTGGGATCGCCGCTCATCAATGCCAGTGTGGGCGGGTTTTCGCCCAGGTCGCTGTGTCCAAATCCAATGTGGTAAAGCTGATCTGATGAAGCCATGAGCTATTTTAACGCGTGACGCAGTGACGTGTAAAGCGCAAATTCAATCCGATGGCGGAGAGGCGCAAACGGTTTACTTCTTGCGCATCACCGCGGATGTTTGCTGCCATGTTAAAAACAGAGCAACTCTTTTAACTTTTCGCTTCGCTCTCATCCCTTCGCGTTAAAATACAACTCTTCCAGATAAACGCAAACCATGTCATTCGTCCATTTGCACGTGCACTCCGAATACTCCATGCTCGACGGGCTGGGCAACGTAAAAAAGTTGTCGGCGCGGGCCAAAGAGCTTGGGCAGGATTCGCTCGCCATCACCGATCATGGCGTGATGCACGCCGCGATTGAATTTGTGGAGGCGGCGGGCAGCGCGGGCATCAAACCCATCATTGGGATGGAAGGCTACCTGACCATGCGCGGGCGCACGCTGAGAGACCGCGAGGGCAAACAAGACCGCAGCTTGTATCACATGCTGCTGCTGGCGCAAAATGACACGGGCTACAAAAACCTGATGCGCATGGCGACCATCGCCCAGCTTGAGGGGTTTTATTACAAACCGCGTCTTGACCACGCCACGCTGAAGGAATACGCGGCGGGCGTGATCGCCACCACTGGTTGTCTGGCCGCCGAGGTGCCCTCGCTGCTGGCCGATGGGCAGGCCGACCAGGCCCGCGAGGCGCTGCTCTGGTACCGCGAGATATTCGGCGACCGCTTTTACGTCGAGCTTCAAGATCACGACATCCCCGAACTGGACCGCATCAACCCCACCCTGGTGGATTGGGCGCGCGAGTTGAGCATCCCGCTGGTGCTGACCAACGACTCGCATTACGTGAAGCAGGGCGACTCGGTGGCGCACGATTTGATGCTGTGCGTGCAAACCACCAGCATGATCAACGACCCCAAGCGGATGCGGTTTAACAACGACTCGTATTACATCAAAACCGAGGATGAGATGCGCGCGTTGTGCAGAAACATCCCGCGCGAGGCGATTGAAGAGGCCATCGCCAACACAAAACGCATTGCCGACCAGTGCAATGTCAAAGTCAAGACAAAAGATTTTCATTTGCCGCACTTCAAACGCCCGCAGCGGTTTGCCAGCGACAACGAGTATTTGCGCTACCTGTGCGAGGTGGGCTTTGAGGTGCGGTATGGCATTCCCGCGCGGGCAGATGGCGTTTGGGTGCACGAGGACAACCCGCCCCAGGCGGAGGATGGGTTCATC
>DAORUN010000052.1:7417-21730 GCA_035433205.1 Thermoflexales bacterium
CGCAATCTCCGTCTCGCGTCCGCCGTCTCCCGTCTGTTTGGATGACGACTCGCCGGTCAAACTAACCACCCTCAGCCCGCTGGCCTTGCCCAGCGCAGATACCCATCCAGCCATGACACCGCGCCGCTTGCGCGAGCGGCTGGACTTTGAGCTAAACACCATCATCGGCATGGGCTTTAGCGCGTACATGCTCATTGTGTGGGATTTGATTCGCTTTTGCCGCGAGGCCGGGATTTGGTGGAACGTGCGCGGGAGCGCGGCGGGCAGCATGGTCAGCCACGTGCTCATGCTCACCAACATTGAGCCGGTGAGCAATGACTTGTATTTTGAGCGGTTTTTGAACCCGGAGCGCGTGACCATGCCAGATATTGACATGGACTTCCCGGATGACCAGCGCAACCGGCTGGTAGATTACACAATTGAGAAATATGGGCGCGAGCAGGTGGCGCAAATCATCACGTTTGGCACCATGCAAGCCCGCGCCGCGCTAAAGGATGTTGGGCGAGTGACGGAGGTTCCGCTGGGCGAGGTGAACCGCCTGACCTCGTTGGTGCCAAACACCCCCGGAAAACCCGTCAACCTGCGCGAGGCGCTGGAGCAAGTGCCCGCGCTAAAACAGCTTTACGATGAAGAAGCGCACCTGAAAGAGTTATACGACCGCGCCATTTTGGTGGAGGGCAGCGTGCGCAACGCCGGCACTCACGCGGCGGGCGTGGTGATTGCAGACAAACCGCTGATTGAATACGCGCCGCTGCACCGGCTGACCGGCACGCCCATCACGCCGCAACTCAACGCGGTCACGCAATTCGAGATGAACCATCTGGAATCCATCGGCCTGCTCAAGATGGATTATCTGGGCTTGTCCATGCTCACCATTGTGCGCAAGGCGTGCGAATGGATTGAGAAGCGGCATGGCAAACGGTTCACGCTAAACGACATTCCCATCCACGAAAAAATTATTTACGACACGCTGAGCCGCGGCGATGTGGCGGGCGTGTTCCAGGTGGAAAGCAGCGGGATGCGCAACCTGATGATGGACATGAAGCCCAAGCGCTTCGAGAACATCGTGGCGGCCATCTCGCTTTACCGGCCTGGCCCGCTGGAATACATCCCAACGTATAACAAGCGGCTGCATGGCGAGGAGCCGGTGCAATACCATCACCCCGATCTGGCCTCATCGCTGGGCGAGACCTACGGCATCATCGTGTATCAAGAGCAAATCATGCGCGTGGCGCGTGACTTTGCCGGATACAGCATGGGCGAGGCCGACACCATCCGCAAGGCGGTGTCTAAAAAGGTTAAAGAACAGCTCGACAAGCACAAAAACAAATTCCGCGAAGGCGCCATCAAAAAGGGCTATGCCGGAGAGATTGCCGACCAGATTTGGACGGACGTGGAGTTTTTTGCGCGATACGGGTTTAACAAAGCGCACGCCGCAGATTACGCCCAGATCACCTGCCAAACAGCGTGGCTCAAGGCCACGTATCCGGTGGAGTATTTCGCCGCGCTGCTCTCGGTAGAAAGCGGCAACACCGAGAAAATTGCCGCGCTGATTGCCGACGCAAAAAAACACGGGCTGGATGTGCTTGCGCCGGATGTGAACAAAAGCGAAGAGGAATTTACGATTGAGGATACCCCGCGCAAGGGCAAAGGCGCTCCGCAGCGCGGTCAGGCGCAAAAAAGCGCGGTGCGCTTTGGGTTGATGGCGATCAAGAACGTGGGCAGCGGGCCAGTGGAGGCGATTTTGAACGCCCGCAAAGAAGGCGGCCCGTTCCGCGATATCAACGATTTTGCGCGGCGGGTGGATATGGCGCAAATCAACAAACGCTCGCTGGAATCGCTCATCAAAGCGGGCGCGCTGGATGGCTTTGGCCCGCGCCATCAGCTTCTGGCGGCTCTGGACGCGATCATTGGCGCGACCGCTGCCGCGCGGCGGGCCGCCGAGCGCGGGCAGGGCATGTTGTTTGGCGGGATGGACGACGCGCTGGGCGATCTGGTCACACTCCCCGCCAACGCGCCGCCCATCCCGCGCAAAGAGCTGCTCATGTTTGAGCGCGAGCTGATTGGCACGTATGTCACCGAGCATCCGCTGGCGGCTTCGCTGCAACATTTACAAGAATTTGTCACGCGGAACAGCAGTGATATGACCATGGCCGACACAAATCAGAGCGTGGTGGTGGCGGGCATGGTCAGCAATGTTAAACCGCACACCACCAAAGCGGGCAAAGACATGGCCTTTGCCGAGATTGAAGATTTGTTTGGCACGATTGAGTTGATCGTGTTCCCCAAAACGTGGGAGAAATACCAGGACAAACTGGTAAAAGACAAGATCGTGGTGGTGTGGGGCAAGGGCGATGTGAAGGAAGGCGGCTCGCCAAAAATTTTGGTGGACCGGGTAAACGATTCGGTGATGATCGCCCGCTCGGCAGATGAACCCGCGCCCGTTGCCGCGCCGGTGGATTGGTATGCCAGCGCAGGCAGTTTGCCGCTGGCGGATGAGGACGAGGACGGCAACTATGCCCCGCCGCCCCCGCCAAATTTTGAGGATGAGGTTTTGCCCACACGGGATGAGGCCGCGCCGGGCGCGTTGGACGAAGCCTACGCCGCGCCGCCCGTGCCAGACATGCTGCGCGAAATTCGCGCCAGTTACGAGCCATCGCCGCCTTCGCCCGGCCACCCGCAACCACCCGCGCCCGCCGCAGAAAAGCAAATGGCTGGTGAACCAGACGCGCCCTCCGCCCTGCCCGATGCCAGAGACGCAGGCATCGTTCAAATCAAGGTGCAAACGCTGGAAGTCAAAAAATCAACCGGCCAAATACCCATCGCCGCGCAGCCCAGCAAAGTGTTGAACGTGGTGATTAAACGCAATGGCAGCGGCAAGTTGGATGCCCAGCGGTTTGAGGCGGCGCACCAAATTCTCACCTCGTTTGATGGGGCCGACCGGTTCGCCATCACGCTGGTGAACGGCGGCAAAAAAGACGCCACGCTGGACTTTCCAAATCACACCACCCGCGATTGCGTGGAGCTGCGCAATCGCCTGCGCGAGATTGGCGCGGAATGCGCGTGAGCCTTGCCCGCAGGCTGCTAAAACCCAATTACTCCTGGATTTGCGCAAAGTTAAATGCAAATCACTCGAAAAACGATGATATGTCATGCTGAGCTTGCCAAAGCCCAAACCTTTGGGCGAAGCATCTCTGGCTAACTCATTCTTGGATTGGATTTGTCAGAGACCCTTCGCTATCGCTCAGGGTGACAAGCATTACTTTTTCGCGAATAACACGTTTTGCGTAAGCCCAATTACTCTTGCCGCAGCCCGGTGTGAAACAAATAACTGTCCAGCAAAAACTTTTGCAGCGCCAGAAATATAACCACCACCGGCGCGGTCATCATCACCGCCAGCGCGCTCAAGATATTCCACGAGACGGTGTATTGCCCCAGCGCGTTGGAGAGCGCCATCGCCAGCGTGACGTTTTCGCCCTTGTCAATCAGCAGCCACGCCAGCGTGTATTCGCTGTATCCCACCAAAAACGCAATCAGCGCGGCCACGCCAATGGATGGCAACGCCAGCGGCAACGTGATGCGCCACAAGGTATTTTTGGCGTCCGCGCCGTCCACCATCGCCGCTTCTTCAACCTCGCTGGGCACGGCCAAAAATGCGGCGCGCATGTTCCACACGCAAAACGGCATGGCGATGGCCGTGTAAACCGCCATCAGCCCCAACTGTGAGCCACGCACGCCCAGCCGCGTGAGCAACACATATTGCGGCACAATCAGCGCAATGGGCGGCAGCAGCGAGCCAACCAGCAGCGCGAACAGCCCCACCCGTTTGCCCGCAAAACGCATCCGCGCAAAGGCATATGCCAGGCTGATGCCCAAAATCACCGCCAAAACCGCCGCCCCACCCGCGATAAACAAACTGTTTTTGAGAAAAACCACAAACGGCAAACCCTGCGCCGGGCTTTCCCAGGCGGTGGTAAACCCGGCCAGCCCAAACTGGCGCGGCAACAAATGGAACTCCAGCGGCGGCCCTTGCAGCGAGTCATCAAAAGCGATGCCCAGCAGGTTGAGCAGCGGCGCCGCCACAAACAG
Source organism: Thermoflexales bacterium (assembly GCA_035433205.1). Classification (GTDB taxonomy): domain Bacteria; phylum Chloroflexota; class Anaerolineae; order J036; family Brachytrichaceae; genus DAORUN01. The sequence continues at coordinate 11,507 of DAORUN010000052.1, forward strand.
CCCCACCCCCGCCAGCGCAAGCTGCGAAAGAATTTGGCGACCGGTAGAAATCTTTTTCATAAATCACAAGTGACAAATTACGAATTGGCCTGCGCTTAATTCGTCATTCGTCATTTTTAAGTGGCTGTTTTTTTGTTAAAAACGCCAACCATCACAAACAAAATGGCAATGATGAGAATGTTTAACGCGGACGAAATGCCAATCAACCCTTGCCGCGAAGGCTGAAAAACGTCATACGAGGCAGCGGCCAGCGTGTAAAACGGAGAATCAATCGCCTGAAACAAATAAAACTGGTTAAACGCCAAAATGCCGCGAATGATGATGGCGGGCGCGAGCAGCGGGGTCAGCATGGGCAACACCACCAAGCGCGTCGTCTGCCAGCGGGTCGCCCCATCCACCTGCGCGGCCTCAAGCGCCTCGCGCGAGATCATGCTCAGCCCGGCGGAGGCGGCCAGCATGATGATGGGAAAACCCAGCCACGCGGCAGCCAGCGGCGCGGCAAACAGCGAAAGCAGCGATTGCGCCAGCGATTCTGGCGCAGATGACAGCACGCCAAATTTTGGGTTGGTGAGGTTTTGCCACACCATGCCACCCACAAACTCTGGCACAGCCCACGGAATAACAAACAGCGCGCGCCAGACATTAGCAAACTTTAGCCCGCGCTGGTTGAGCGTCAGCGCCACCGCCACGCCCAACCCAGTTTGCCCCGCCACCGAGACCACCGCCCAGAGCATGTTCAGCGGCGCAAGCGCGGCGACAAGCCCATTGCCCAACACGGCCAGGTAGCCTTGTAACGCGATGTAACTCACCGTGTCTGGGCGTTGAAACCCGCGCGTGAAAGATGGGTTAAATGGCACGGCGTCCTTCTGGCCGGTCAGCCCGGCAACCACCTCGCGCCACACCCCGCCGGTCAGGCCATCACGAAAAGAGCCAAATGATGTGTTGAAGTCGGTGAGCGACATGGCGAGCTGATACAGGATGGGAAAGAGCGCCATCACACCCAGCGCAATCAAACCGGGCAGCAAAAACGGGGTGGCGCGCAAGGTGTCGCGCAGGGTGGGCTTTTCTTTTGACGCGGCGGGCTGGGCGGATGGAGCCACGAGCCGCCAGAGACCGCGCGCCCCCAATGCGGCCATCACCGAAAGCGGCAGCGTGAGCACGAGCTGGTATTGCGGCCATTTGGTGGGCCACGCCATCAAAAAGGCCAGCCCAATCGCCAGCCAGAGCGCCATCACCCGCTGTTTGCGCCACGTTTCTGCCACGCCAAACAGGGCGCACAAAAACACAATCGGCTCCAGCGCAATCAAAAAAACATTGCGCTGGATGAACGGCGTGAACAGCCGCGCCAGCACATTGCCCGCGGTCAGGCCAGCCTCTTTCACATGCTCCGAGTCGGCGTAACCGGCGTGGTAAAACACGCTGCTTTGCAAGCGGGTGATGGGGTCTGGCCACAAATACGGGTTGCACAGGAAGAACACGGCCACGCCCGCCGCGCCCCACATCACCACCCTCAAAAGTTCGCGCCTGCGCCCGGTTTTGTTTTGCCAAATCCAAATCAGCCAATCGGCAAGGATGGCAACGCCGGCCACAACGTAAAGATATTTCGAGGCGGCGGTCATACCCAGCGCAATCGCCGAGAGGGCCAGCCACCCGCGCCTGCGCGTGAGGCGGTAACGCAAATATGCCAGCGCGCAAACCGCGCTGGTGAGCGAGGGCAATGCCTCCAGCATGATTTGCGAGGTGTATTTGATGTTGTAGGTGTTGAGCGCCAGAAAAAACGCGGCCAGCGGGTTGAGCAACGCCAAAACCGCCACCTGGGCCGTGCCCAGCGCGGCGGCCAGGTTGCGCGCCACTTTGTAATGCGGGTAGGGCAGCACATTCACCGGCGGGGCAGAGGTGTCGCGGTCCAGAATTTCATCTGTTTCTGGCAAATGGGCAATGGCAAGGCCAAAGGCCAGCTTGGCCAGCGGCGGGTGCTCCGGGCGGTAGTTCAGCTCGGTCAGCCGCGCCCAGTCGCCCGCGCGGATGGCCTCCTGGTATTGCTGGGCCGCGCGGAGGTAGTCGTCCTCGTCGTAATCAATGGGCAACAGGTCAACCGCGCGTTGGCGGGTTGCCAACGCCAGCAGAATGACCAGCGCGATGGCGGCCAGGCGCCCCGCCCGCGAGCGCAAAAACGTGTTTAACCCCCGTGTGAGCATATTCACAATGCTACACCCACAAATGACAGATGCGTTTTGCGGCGCGCCCAACAAAGCGGGTGAAGTTCATCTCAAAATTCTTATACTTTTTATAATTGACATGATGCAACATGGCGTTATACTCGCTGATTGCGAATAGCGAATAAAAGAATTGTCTTTTCAAAAGGAGAGGAACACAAAATGGCACAAGGATTGCAGAAACCGGATTTGAGCGTATTTGACGCGCAGTTGTCCAAACTTCAGGTTGTGGTGGACGAGAACACCAAGAACGCGCTGCTGGCCGAACAGGTCAAGAAGCAGATTGAGGCCGAGATTGACCAGGCTTCGGCGGATATGAGCGCTGGCGTGTTGGGCGCAGAAGAGGCTTCCAAGGACGCCAAGGCTCGCTTTGATGACAAGCTCACCCAAATCAACGCTTTTCTGGATCGCGCCCGCGAGGCCAAGAGCAAGATTTCTGATCTGGAAACCGAGCGCGAGAAGGCCGCCAAAACCGGCGCAACGTGGATCGTTGGCCCCGGCGACAGCCTGAGCAAGATCGCCAAAGAAGTGTATGGCGACGCGCATGCTTACATGAAAATTTTCGAGGCCAACAAGGACAAGATCAAGAACCCCAACCTGATTATTGACGGCTGGGAGCTGAAGATCCCCGAGGCGTAGAAATTCTGAACTCAGAATGTAAAAAAATCCCGCGAAGCAAAAACTTCGCGGGATTTTTTATTTTCAGAATTCCGAATTCAGCATTCTGCATTCATTTACTTTTTCATGCGCGGGTCAACGGCATCGCGCAGGCCGTTGCCAAAGAAGGTTACCGCCACCACGATGAGCGCGATGCAGAAGGAGGCGCTGAGCAAAATCCACGGCTGGGCGTTCAGGCTGCTGCGGCCCTCGCTGATGATTTGCCCCCAACTGGTGAGGAAGTAGGAGTCGCTCATGCTGGAGACGGGTTTCATGCCCAGACCCAGATAGGCCAGCGTGGCCTCGGCAATAATCATGCGCGGCACGGCCAGAGCCGACCACACCACGATGATGCCCAGCGCGTTGGGCAACACATGCTTAAACAAAATATGCGTGTTCGACGCGCCCAAGCTTCGGGCGGCATCAATATATTCCTGACCGCGGATGGTGAGGGTGGTGCCGCGCACCAGCCGCGAAAGCCCTCCCCACGAGACGACCGCCAGCGCAAAAAAGAGCAGCAATAAGCCATTGGCCGCGTTGCCAAACGGGGTTTCGCGCAGGGCCACCGTGAGCACAATGTAAAACAAAATGTCCGGGAAGGCTTCCAAAATATCCACCACGCGCATGAGGATGTTATCTAGCGCGCCGCCAAAGAAGCCGGTGGTCATGCCCACCGTGACGCCAATCACCATGATGATGAGCGTTGGGATGATGCCCACGAACACCGAGGTGCGCGCGCCATACACCACGCGGCTGAATACATCGCGGGCTGCGTTATCTGTGCCAAACAAAAACTGAGGGTCCGGTTTTTCTTTGGCGGGTGATTCGGCAACCCAAACCGGCGGGAGCTGAGTTTGCCCACCATGAAAGGCCGTGGGGTCTTGCGAGGTAATCAGCGGCGCGCACAGCGCCATCAACACGAAAAGGATAAGCACGACCAGACCGCCCATCGCCAGCGTGTTTTTGCGCAGCCTGCGCCAAATAATGGCCCACTGCCCATCACTTTTTTGGTTGGATGGATGATCGGCGGACGGAGTAACGGGCGCGGACGTTTTTTGAGCTAATGCCATGTGAGTATTCTCCTGCGCGGTTTAGTTCAAACGAATGCGCGGGTCAAGGAATCCATAGGTGAGGTCCACAAAAAAGTTGGCGAACACAACCAGCAACCCAAGGAAGAGGGTCGTGCCCATGATCATGCTGTAATCGCGGTTAAAAATAGAGTTGACAAACTCTGCGCCAATGCCGGGGAAGCCAAACAACTGCTCAATGATGAACGAGCCTGTGAGCAAACCGGCGATGGTGGGGCCAAGAATGGTCACCACCGGGATGAGGCTGTTGCGCAGCATGTGCTTAAAAATCACCGCGCGCTCGCGCAGGCCTTTGGCGCGGGCGGTGCGGATGTAATCCTGGCGCATCACATCCAGCATTTGGGTGCGGGTGTAGCGGGCCAGCGAGGCCATCGTGCCGAATCCCATCACAAATCCCGGCATAATCCACGAGGTGGTTTGATCCCACTTGGGGATGACGGGTATGAGGTGCAGTGTGACGGCGAAGATAAAGATCATAAAAATAGCCACCACAAAGTTGGGCACGGATATGCCGATGGTGGTGACAAATGAAACCAGGTAGTCAATCCAGGTGTTTTGTTTAAGCGCCGCGATGATGCCCGCTGGGATGCCGATGATGACCCCCAAAAACACGGCCATGAGCGCCAGACGCAGGGTAAAGCTAAAGCGTGTGTCAAAAAAACCGCCGTCTTCGCTGCGCGGGGCGAACAGAATATCTTGCACCATGCTGCCACGCCGTTTGAAAGATGGCCCCAGATTGCCGCAAACCGCTCCACATTTAAACTGCCCGTCTTCGTCAACATCCCCAAAAACATAGGAGGTGAACTGCCGCCAATTGGGCTTATCCAGCCCGAACTGGGCGTTCAGGACGCGCTGCTGAGTCTCGCTCAGGCCTTTGCGGTCGGGCGCGGTGGCGTCCCAAGGGCCGCCCGGCGCGGTTTTCATCAAAATAAATGTGACCAGCGCCAACACAATGAGCGTGATCACCATGGAAATGAGGCGGCGAAATATGTATCCTGCCATGCGTCACCCTTAAAAAAAGTGCAAAGTGCAAAACGCTTAGCGCTGAGTGATGAATGCTGAGTGCTGCAACTTGTTTTTACAGGTTGCACATCAGACTTTGCGTTTTACCAAATGCGTGGAAATTGGAACAGTGTGTAATAAAAAATCAGGGGCGGGCATTTCTGTCCGCCCCTGATCACTCAAGCAAACTGCGAATTACTTGGGCAGCATCGCTGTGTCAACGTCAATTGATGTTGGCACGGTGTCGCCAGCCCAACCAGAGTCTTGCGGTGTCTGAATGACGCCCTTGACCCATGGCTTGACCAGATAGGCATTCGCGCTGTTATACAGGAACGCCATTGGCACATCACCAACGATGGTCTTCTGCGCCTGATCATACATGCCGGCGGCCTTGGCGGTGTCAACCGTCACGTCCGCATCGCTCATCAACTTGTCGTTATCCTTGTTGGAATAGTTGAAGCGCGAGGCAAAGCTCTTGCTGTTGAAGTAGGTCGGCAGCCAGTTGGTCTGATGCGGGAAGTCCGCGCACCAGCCGCCGAGGAACATGCCGGGCAGGTCGCCCTTCTTCTGGCGGGCGGTGTACTCGGTTGGCTCAACCAACTGCATCTCAACCGGAATGCCGAGGTTCTTGCTCAACATCTGGACGATGTACTCGCCGCGGGTCTTGTTGCGTGGGCTGTTGGACGCCAGATAAATCAGCTTGCCGCCAGGAACCTTGTCGGCGGTGGCGTACTTGGACGCGGCCAAAGCCTTCTTGGACTCATCCAGGTTGTAACCGTTGCGGGTTTCGGCCTTGTCGTACCCAGGGTATCCGGGCGGAATCCAGGTCAGGGTCGGGGTGGCCAAACCAGCCAGGATGTTGTCGGCATACGACTTGCGGTCAAACGCCATGGAAACGGCTGCGCGGAAGTTCTTGTCCTCAAATGGGGGGAACTTCTCGTTCATTTGCAGACCGGTTGTGCACGAGCCGGCGTAGATCAGCGCCTGCTTGCTCAGGTCGGCATCGGCCTTCACGGTCTTGAGGTCCTCAGCGCCCAACGCAATCACATCGAACTCGTTGTTCTTGTAAGCGTTGAAAGCGATGGCGGAATCGGTGATGTACGAGAATTCAATTGCGGTCTTGGCCTTGTCGCCCCAGTAGTTGGCGTTCGGCTCAAAGCGGCTCTTGACCTGCGGTTCCAGCGTCTTCCAAGCGTATGGGCCGTTGCCCACTTGGAACTTGGAGCTGCTGGTCCACTGCTCTTTGCCAGCGGTGATGTTCTCTTCCTTGGCAGGATACGCAACCCAGAGGGCCATGATGGTGTGGAAGAACGGGGTCGGCTGACCCAGCTTGATCTTCAACGTCAGGCAGTCCTCTTGTTTGTAATCCTTGCAAGCCGCGCCAGCGCCATCCAACGCAATCACGTTGGCGCGCAGGGTGGCCTCGGCCTTGGTGGCGGCCTCTGTGGCGGTCTTCTTGGCGGCGTCATCCTTGGCATCCTTCACGGCGGCCACGGCATCGTTCCACGCATTCGCGCCAGCGATGTAGTCGTTGGTCACGAAGGCATATTCGCCAGCGGTCTCTGGGTTGATGTTGCGGATGATGGAATACTCAAAGCGCTTGGCGTTAAGCGGGCTGCCATCGGCGTACTTGGCGCCCTTGCGAAGCGTGAAGGTCAGCTCTGTGCCATCGGCGTTGTAAGCCCACTTTTCAGCGGCGCCCGGCACGGTGTTCAAGTCCTTGTCGAACTTGGTCAACCCCTCGTATACCAGTTTCAGGTGAGCAATTTCGTTCACGAACGAAGCCTTCTGGGGGTCAAGGTTGTCTGGGTAGGTGCCGAGGTTTACGCGAACGACCTTGGCCTTGGGGACGGCGGTGGCGGTGGGGGCCGCAACAACCACAGTCTGAATCACTGGCGCAGCGGTCACAACCTTCTCAACGATGGTTGTCTGAACAGCTGCGGGAACAGCAGTCGGCGCAGCGCCGCAAGCTGTAAGAACCATGCTGGCAGCCGCCAACAGGCCGCCAGCTATCTGAATTTGTTTTCGAGACATTTCTCCTCCTAATTGAATCTTTTGGAAACGTGCGGCTATTTTAGCCACATTTTGGAAAAATCATAGTGCCATAATTAAAAAATAGGCCACCACCTCCCTAACAGGAATTTTTGGGCGCTTTCAGCCCTCGCCCGCGAACTTAATTTCGGGCATGGGCAAATGCTCCGTCCCCAGCTTGTGGCGCAGCATCGGTATCAACCCTCCGGCATTGATGATATCCATGACAGAGGGGGAAAGAGGCGGGAAGGAAAATTGACGGGAGACGGGAGACGGAGGACGGGCTGCGTTCCAGTCCGTCTTCTGTCCTCCGTCCTCCGTCTTTAAGGTGATGAGATTCCTCGCCAGATCAACATTCACCACATCTCCTTTTTGGATGTGGTCTACCGCCTGCGGGCACACAATGGGCAATACGCCGTTGTTCACGCAATTGCGAAAGAAAATGCGGGCGAAGGAGCGCGCAATGATAACCGTGACGCCGCTCATCTTGATGCACACCGCGGCTTGCTCGCGGCTGGAGCCGCAGCCAAAATTTTTGCCGCCCACAATCACATCGCCCGGCTGCGCCGCTTTTGCAAACTCCGGGTCAAGGTCTTCCAAAGCATGTTTGGCAAATTCCGAAGGCGGCAGGTTATACGTGTATTTGCCGGGAAAGATGACATCCGTATTCACGTCATCGCCATATACCCAGCATCGTCCCTCAATTTTCAAATCCGTCATCAACGGGTTATCTTATACCATGCCCGCTCAATTAAGCGTTGGCAATGAAAGAATTAAGAATCTGGCGGGGGGTTGTTTTTGCCCGGTCATTTCTGCATTCGGGGTTGCGCGTTTGGCCTTTCTATAATGGGGCAATGCCCTCCGGCGAAAAATCACACACCAGCGGCATCGCCCGCGCCGCCACGCTCACCTCCATCGGCAATCTTTCCAGCCGGGTGATTGGGCTTGTGCGCGAGGGGGTCAAGTCATACTTCTTTGGCAACGGCCAGGCGGCCAGCGCCTACGAGCTGGCCAGCACCTTCCCCCAGCAGTTTTACGATTTGCTCATCGGCGGGCTGCTCAGTTCATCGCTGGTGCCCACCTTTAGCGGTTTGTTGAGCAAGGACGATGACAACTCGCGCCGCGAATTTGGCGCGTTGTTTGGCGCGCTGGCCGGGCTGCTGGCGGTGACGCTGAGCGTGCTAGTGGGTTTTCTTTGGCTGATGGCCGACCCAATTGCCCAACTGATCGCGGGCGGCCCAGCGCAAGACCGGGCGCTGGTGGCGCATTTGTTGCGCTTCACCATCCCGGCCATTTTGTTTTTGAACTTTAGCGGGCTGCTCACGGCGGCGTTGTTTGCGCGGCGCAAATTTGGCATCACCGCGTTCACCGCAACCATCTTCAACCTCGCTTTCATCGCCTGCATGGCGCTGTTCGAGAAATCCCTCGGCGCAACGGCCATGGCGCTGGGTTTGCTGATGGGCAGCATGGCGCAACTGGTGATGCAGATCCCCGGTTTGCGGGGCGTGCCGGTCAAACTCTCGCTCAACTGGCGGCACCCGGGCGTTTCTCAAATTGTGCGGCTGTTTTTGCCGGTGGCCGCCGGGCTGGTGCTGGCCCAAATCGCCAACCAAATCAGTTTTATCGTGGCGGGTCGCATCAGCGCAGAAGGCCCCGCCTCCATGCGGTATGCCGCGCAGGTCATCCAGTTTCCGCTGGGAATGGTGGTCACGGCGGTCAGCGCGGCCATCCTGCCCGCGCTTTCTGCCCATGCCTTCCGCGCGGGCGAGCTGAGCGAGTTTAAGCAAACGCTGGGCAGCGGGCTGCGGCTGGTGCTGCTGCTCATCATCCCGGCCAGCGTTGGGTTGTGGATTTTGGCCGAGCCGGTGATTGCGCTTTTGTTTCAACGCGGCGAGTTCACCGCGGCCAGCACGCAATACACCGCGTGGGCGCTCCGGGCGGCCATCCCCGGCTTGCTGTTTGCGGCGATGGACCAACCGCTGATTTACGCGTTTTACGCCCGCCAAAACACGCGCACGCCCACGCTCATCGGCGTGGTCTCAAATGTGGTGTATTTGGCATTGGTGTTCGGGCAGATGGGTTTGGCGCAGGCCAACGTTCGCCCGTTCACCCTGGCCGATTTGGTTTTGGCGAACTCGCTCAAGACCGGGCTGGATGCGCTGCTGATGGCGTTTTTTCTGGCGCGGCAGATTGGCGGGTTTGGCAAGCTGGGGCTGGAGACCGCGCTGGTCAAGGTCACGCTGGCCTCTGGCGTGATGGGGCTGGGTGTGTGGCTGGCCGACCGCGTTCTCATCAACCGGTTTGTGAGCGCCACTTTTTTTGACCACGCGATTGTGGCCGCGGGCGCGGCGGCGGTGGGCGGGGTTATTTTTGTGGCTCTCGCGCAACTTTTGCGCATCCCAGAGCTTTCGCTGGGCAGGCTGGGGCGGGCCGCCCGCGCCCGGTTTTTGTCTGGCTCGTCTGGCTCAAATTGATATTTGGATAAATTCTTGAGCAGCCGGATTGCTAAAGCGTTGGCAAGCCAAAATCCCGGTCATTGAGCAGTCCGGCTTCTTAATCACATCTAGAATGGAAAAAATGAAATTTTGCCCGGAATGCGGTCAGCCGCTGGCGTTGCAAACCCGCGATGCCAAAGAACGGCTGGCCTGCACAAATCCATCGTGCGAGTATGTGTTTTGGGACAACCCCACGCCGGTCGTGGCGGCCATCATTACCCAGGCGGGGCAGGTGGTGCTGGCGCGCGGGCGCGGCTGGCCTGCAGATCGCTTCGCGCTCATCGCGGGTTTTCTAGAGCGCGGCGAGCATCCCGATGACGCCGTGCTGCGCGAGGTGCGCGAGGAGTTGGGCGTGAGCGGGCATATCGTGGAGTTTGTTGGGTATTACTCGTTCACCCTGCGCAACCAAATTATTTTTGTCTTTCAGGTAGATATTGCGGATGACCCCGTGCTGGGCGATGAGATTGAGGAACTCAAATATCTTGCGCCGCAGGATGTGGTTCCGTGGCCGCGCGGCACCGGCCCCGCCCTGCGCGACTGGCTGGCGCGGCATTACGGTCTGGAAAAATAAAAATGCCCGACATTTTTGATGTCAGGCATTTGTTCAGTCGGGGCGCCCGGATTTGAACCGGGGGCCCCTTGCACCCCATGCAAGTGCGCTACCAGGCTGCGCCACGCCCCGATTGAGGCATCTATTTTAGCACCTTGACAATTGCGTTGAGCCATGAGCGCAAA
>DAORUN010000053.1:0-21554 GCA_035433205.1 Thermoflexales bacterium
TGCCGCACGTAGTCGGCGGCTTCGTTTTCGGTCATGTCCCCATTATCTTATCGCGGAAGATGGGAGAGTTTTAAGACCTGTGAGGTCTTGGCGGTTCGGGACTTGCGCTTGAGTAACACTTTTATTTCACGCCAGCTTTTCCAGCCGATCCACAAAACCTTCCATCACCTTGAACGCGCGATCCATTGGCGCGGGGGTGCTCATATCAATCCCGGCCAGCTTGAGGGCTTCCAGCGGATACAACGCCCCGCCAGAATGCAAAAAGCGCAAATATTTTTGCACGGCGGGTTGGCCTTCTGCCAAAACAATGTCGGCCAGAGCGTTGGCCGCCGCGATGCCGCTGGCGTATTGGTATACGTAAAAATCTGAGAAGAAATGCCCGAACTGCGCCCAGGTGATGCCCGCCCGGGCTTCATCTACCAGCATGGCCGGGCCGTAGCCGCAGGTGAACAACTCTGCCAGCGCCGCGTTCATGCCGTTGGCGGTGAGCGCCTTGCCTTGTTCTACCTGGGTGTGCATCCAAAGCTCAAACTGCGAGAGGATGGGCATGAGGAACAAATAGCGATGAAAATTGCTCATCGCTTCTTCAATGATGGCGATCTGGAAGTTGCGGTCTGGGTTTTGCGCCAACAAGTGCGCCCGCACCATCGCCTGGTTGAAGTTGGAGGCGACCTCGGCGGCGAACAAGGTATACCGCGCCAACACAAACGGCTGGGTTGCGTTGGAGTAATACGAGTGCATGGCATGGCCCATCTCGTGCGCCAGCGTGCTCATGCCAAATAATCCTTCATCGTGGTAGCTCATCAAAATATACGGATGAACCCCAAACACGCCGTGCGAATATGCGCCGTTGCGTTTGCCCGTGTTGGGGAACGAATCCACCCAGCGCGCGGCGGTCATGCCGTCTTTTGCCACACGCACATACGCATCACCCAGCGGGCGCAGACCGGCGCAAATCCACTCCACCGCCTGCGGGTAGCCCACTTGCGGCGGCTGGCCGATGGGCGCGAAAATGTCAAACTCTTCCAGCTTGTCCAACTTTAGGATGCGGCGTTTGATATCCCAGTAGCGGTGCCAAATGGGCAAATTGCGGTTGCACGCCGCGATGACGTTGTGATACACCTCGGTGGGAACGTTTGGCCCGCTCAGGGCGTAATCCAGCGAAGTCTGGAACCCGCGCGCCCGCGCCGCCCACACGGTGGCCTTGACCTTTGCGGCAAAAATTCCCGCAAAGGTATTTTTCATGCCCAAAAAGCCATCAGAATATGCCCACCAGGCGTTTTGGCGCAATTTGCGGTCTGGGCTGCCCAGCAGCTCGCCAATGTTGCCGCGCCCCACCTGCGCCTGCGTTTTGCCCTTGCCTTTTGCCGCGCCATACGAAATATCGGCATCGGCCAGCGCGTTGTAGGTCAGGCGGCCCATGCCAAATGGCTCGGCGGCGGCGGCCAGCAATTCTTCCACCTCGGCAGAGCGCACATGCGGCTTTTGGCGCTGAATGTTGTCAAAGTAATGTGCGTATTTTTGGAGCGCGGGTTTTTCTGCCAAAAACTTTTTGAGCGCGGCGGGCTTGATGCTCAAAATTTCTGGCGTGGCAAACGAGACCGCCGCGCCAAACCGCGCTGCCAGCGCCTGCGCCCGGCTGTTCAACGCGCCATTGGCCTGGTTGCCCATGTCTTCATCGCTGCGCAGGCTGGCATACGCCGCAATTTGGCTGATGGCCGGCGCCATGCGCTCCAGCTCGCGCATCCATTTCAGAAGCGCATCGGCGCTGGCGCCCAGCGTTCCCTGATACGCCTTGAGTTTTGGAATTTTTTTATCGGCGGCGGCAAAGGCGGCTTCCCACGCCTCGGCGGTGGGGAACAAGTCAACAAGATTCCAGGTCGCCTCGGTTGGCGCGTTTTGGCGGAGGGGTTGTGTGTTTGACATTTGAAAAAGTGTAGCGAATGATGCGGGGCGTTAAATCTCGCGCGCGTTGGTTTTGCTCGCAGCCTGGCGCAGGGCGCGAACGCCATCAACCACGCTGAATTTTGGCGAATACACCGCCGAGCCGACCACGCAAATGGTGCCCCCCGCTTTTTTAGCCAGCCCAATGGTGGATGGGTTGATCCCGCCATCCAGTTCCAACTCCGGGCGATGGCCCGCGGGCAGCGCGTCAATCATGCAGCGCATGCGGGCAATTCGCGCGGGCGATTCCGGGATGAACGGCTGGCCGCCGTAGCCCGGCTCAACGGTCATCAGCAAAACGAGGTCAACGAACGGCAGGGCTTCTTCGACCATGGCAAGCGGGGTGAGCGGGTTTAGCGCAACCCCGGCCTCCAGCCCAAGATCGCGCAGCGCCTTGAGGGTGGAATACAAATGTCCGCAGGCTTCGGCGTGAACAATCACGCGATCCATGCCTGCATTTTTGTAATCGGCAAAAAAGCGCTCTGGCTCATGCACCATCAGGTGCGCCTCGCAGGGCAGGCGGGTGCTGCGTTTGGCGGCCTCGCACACCGCCGCGCCAAAGGTGATGTTGGGCACAAACCGGCCATCCATCACATCCAGATGAATGATATCCACGCCCGCGTCTTCGGCGGCTTTTATCTGGTCGCCCAGGCGAGCGAAATCGGCTGTGTAAATGGAAGGCGCAAGTTTCATGCGCAGATTATAGGCCGCGCTGCGCTACTTCGTATAGCTCAATGAGAACGCCAAAGGCGCTCTTGGGGTGCACAAACGCATAGCGCGTGCCGTTTTCGCGTTGCACAGGTTTGGGGGTGATGAGTTCCGCGCCGTTTGCGGCCAGCCGCTGCATGGCGGCTTCAATATCCGGCGTTTCCACGCACAGGTGATGGATGCCCTGGCCGTGTTTGGCCAGCCACTTGGTGATGCCGCTCTCGCGGGTGGGCTGCATCAACTCAATCTCGCCATTTTCCAGCGGCAAAAACGCCACTTTCACGCCTTCGGCATCTACCGTTTCAATGCGTTCACAATGAACGCCCAGCGCATCCTGATAAAACTTCAAGGCCGCGTCAAGGTCGTTCACCGCGATGGCGAGATGGTTTAGCTTCATAAAATGCAAAATGCAAAATGCAAAATGCAAAAACTAATTTGCATTTTGCATTTTGCATTTTTAATTTAGTCGGTTGCTTCCACTTCAATGTTGCTGCCGCTCTTGATCGCGCGGCTGGTGAAAGTGTCATCGCGCAGGTCGCTGCCAATGACCACGTTGCGCCCAACTTTCACGCCCGGCGGGATGATGGTGTCTTTGCCAATCAGGGTGATGCCGGTGGATACTTTGAACTCGTTGTTCGGGGTGTAATCGTTGCCGTGGCCCACCACCGCGCCCGCGCCAATGACGCAGTTTTTGTCAATGATGGCGTGGTCAACCACTGCGCCCGGCTCAATCACCGCATCGCCCAAAATGATGGAATAGCGAACCACCGCGCCGCGCCCGACCTTTACGCCCGGGGCCAGCACAGAATACTCCACCGCGCCCTCAATCACCGACCCGTCTGTGATCTGGCTGTGATTGATCACCGCGCCGGTGCGAATGTTCACGGGCGGGCGCTCTTCTGAGCGGGTGTGAATGATCCATTCGCGGTCCAGCAGGTCCAGCGATGGCGTATCGGCCAGCAAGTCCATGTGCGCTTCCCAGTACGCCTGAATTGTCCCAACATCCACCCAGTAGCCGCCAAACGGGAAGGCGAACACGCGCTGCTGGTTCGCCACCATCTTGGGCACAATGTTTGTGCCAAAATCGTGGGAACTGGTTGGGTCTTTGGCATCCTCGGTCAACATTTTGGCCAGCACGTCGTAGGTGAACACGTAAATGCCCATGCTGGCCAGCGTGCCCTTGGGGTTCTTGGGCTTTTCTTCAAAGTTGGTCACGCGCAGGTTGGCATCGGTTTGCAAAATGCCAAAGCGAGAGGCTTCTTCTGGCGTGACGCGCAGCGTGGCGACGGTCACATCGGCCTGCTTTTCCTGATGGTAGTTGATCAGGACGCTGTAATCCATTTTGTAGATGTGGTCGCCCGCCAGAATCAACACGTAATCTGGTTTTTGATGGCGCATGAAGTCCAGGTTCTGCCAGATGGCGTCGGCGGTGCCGGCATACCAATCTGAACCCATGCGACCTTGATAGGGCTGGAGAATAAACACGCCGCCGTGCATTCTGTCCAGATCCCACGGCGCGCCGTTGCGGATATGATCCATCAGCGAACGCGGGCGGTACTGTGTGAGCACGCCAACGGTGGTGATGCCGCTGTTAATGCAGTTGGATAGCGGAAAATCTATGATGCGATATTTTCCTGCAAACGGCACGGCGGGCTTCGCGCGTTTATTCGCCAGTGTCGCCAATCGGCTGCCGCGTCCGCCAGCCAGAATCATTCCCAATGTTCGCATGGTTTCTCCCTGGAATTTTGTGTATAAAAAACAGTGGAAAGGCAAAAAAACGCGCCCGTGCGATGCTCACGGTTTGTGAATATTTTTCGCCAGCGCGTTGTTTGCATTGACGAAATTATAGCCCGTGCGTTTTTTTTAGCGGCGCACAAAAACAGCTTTATAAACACCAGAGATTTTTTGCGCGCAGAGGAAGAAAAACCGGAAATTAGAAATCAGAAATAAGAAAGATCACAAAGAGTTTCTTATTTCTGATTTCTTAATTTCTTACGCTGCCGCCGTAACTTGTGGCGGCGGCTGAATGGAGCGTTGGGTGAAGAAGAACAAAACCAGCAGCAAAATGCCGCCCACTAAAAACGCAACCGTTGAGCCAAAAAACTGAAACATCGCCCCGCCCACAATTGGGGTGATGGCGTTGGCCGCGCTGCTCATGGAGGCCGAGATGCCCAGCATCCCGCCCACTTCTTGCGGGTTGCTGCGTTTGGTGATGGCGCTGTTGATGGTGGGAGACAAAATGCCCCCGCCCACCGCCGCCGGGATCATGGCTGCAAAAATCCACAAAACGCCCAGGTAGCCGGTGTTTGTATCGGGCGGCAGCTCAACGTTGAGCTTGGCTTGATCTACCGCGCTGGCGCCAGCGTTGCTTTGCAGCCGAGCGATTGTGTCTGCGCGGTTGTAGCCGGGCGGCGGTTGGGTGGGGGTGAGGGCGATCAAAATCATGCCCACCCCAAGCGCAATCAGCCCGGCCAAAATGACCTTGCGGTCGCCATACGTTTTGCTCCAGCGCCCAATCATGCCACCCAGCACAACGATTGTGATGAGACCAATGAACACGAACAGCAGCGCGTTGCCGCTGGCATCCATGCCCAGCCGGTTAAGGGTGAACAACGAGAGCAGATACTCCAGCCCGCCGAACACAAATTGCGCCATAAACATCAGCGTGAGCAGCGTGCCAATTTGCGGTTTGCGCAGCGCCTGGCTGATGGCGTCCAGCGAGATCAGCGGTTTGTGGTCTGTGCCGCGTTTTTCTTTGGGATGGGATTCCTTCAGCCAGAATGTTGTGAGCAAAATGGAGAAGAATGAGAAGGCTGCGGCCACAAATGCCACCGCGTGATAGTTGCCGCCCGTGATGGCCAGAACGGCGTAGGCGATGATTGGCCCAACTGTGAAGCCGAGGCCAAAGGCCGCGCCAATCAGCCCCAGCGCCTGGGTGCGGTTGCGCTCGTTGGTGCTGTCTGTGATGACGGCCTGCGCGGTGCTGATGTTGCCGCCGCTGATGCCATCTATGATCCGCGCCAGAAACAGCACGGGCAGGCTGGCCGCAAAACCCATCACCAAAAAGCCAATGAGCGAGCCGATTTGGCTGACCACCAGCACGGGCTTGCGCCCAAAGCGGTCACTCAAGCGGCCCAAAATGGGCGCAAAAATAAATTGCATGATGGGATACGCGGCGCTCAGCAGGCCAATCATCAGTGCGTTTGCGCCAAATGATGCCGCGTATAACGAGACCAGCGGGATGATGATGCTGATGCCCAGCAGGTCAATCAACACAATCACAAAAACAGGGAGAATGCGCCCAAAATCCAACTTGTCTTCTGGGTTGGTGGGCGCGGCGGTTGATCTTTTCATGATGAAAGGGCTGAATAATTACGAATTACGAATTTGCATCGGCAAAAATTCGTAATTAGTAATTCGTAATTCGTAATTGAGTTAGAGGAGCGCACCGCGCAGGCGCAGAATGCTGAACAGGACGATGACGAGCGAGACGGCGATCATGATGAATGATGTGCGGAAGCGCGCGGCATCGGGGCGGGCGTCTTTGCGCAGGGGCAGCATGTGCGCCAAACCGGTGATGATCAGCCCATACAGCGCGTGCTCCATGTGCTTGCCCGGCGCAAATGTGTTCAGCCCCACCACCGCCAGCAGATTCAGAATGCCCAGCACAAATTGCACAGTCACGGCGATGGCGTACCACGAGCCAAGTTGTTTGTCAAAGGCGGTCACTTTGCCGTTGCTCAGCCATCCGGCCAAAAATTTGACCAGCGCAAACACCGCCAGAATAATGACCACCCAGCGCACAAGGCTGTGAATGGGAAGCGTAAAAGCGAGAAGTTGTCCGAGTTGTTGCATTTTTTGTTGAGTCCTTTTTTGAATTAACGTGAATAAAAAGCAAGGGATAAGAAATAAGAAATCACGGCAGCCGCAGTTTCTTATTTCTCATCTCTCATTTCTTGACTGGCCATAGCGTTTGAAGGCAAAGCAAAAGTGAGTTTTGCCAAAACCTCATCCAGCCAGGAAATTTCTGATTGCAAGTGGCGCATTTGATGTTCCACCAAAAGCTGAATGGAGCCGTTGTGGCGCGGGGCAGCGCTGGCGCGTTCCAGCCGCGCGACCAGCTCTTTGCGGCGTTCGGCCAGCAGCGCCCGCGCTTCGGATGGCTCAAGGTCATCCAAAAAGGCCACACCCACATCGCCGGTAAAGATGGCCGGGTCGTATTCCTTCAGATTTTCGCGCAGCAGCTTTTGATAGGCTTCCTCGCCTTTTTCGGTCAGGGCGAACACGCGGCGCTCCGGGCGGTTGCCCTCGCGCTCGGTGGTGTTGGTCACCCAGCCTTCGTTGGTCATTTTGTCCAACAAAAAATAGGCAGTGGCTTTTTTCATATCGGTGCAGGTGTTCATCTGGCCATCAATAAAAGCCGCCAATTCATAGCCGTGCATCCGGTGTTGCCGCAGCAAGCCCAGCAAGAGTAATCGCTTGTCCATGTTTGTTTCTTGAATAGTCTAACTTGACTAATCAAAAGTGATTGTAGCATGTTTTGTCGGCGAGTTTTTCTTGTTAACAAAAAAATAAGCCACGCGGGCGGACTAAAACACGCAAAAAACACTGTTTTGCGCTAAACTACGCGCCCAGACAATAAGGGGATGACATGTTTAAGTTGAAATTTGCAGATCTTTGGAACACACCAAAACAAAATAACGGCTTTGTGGCGCAACCACTGGATGCGGAAGATGAGACGGCAGAAGCCGCGCCATTGCCCGCTGCCCCAGATCCCCCAAAGATGGTGACCCTGGTGGAGCGCGACGCCGAACTGGCAAAGCTGAAATCGTACTGGCAAGACGCGCTGGAAGGCCACGGGCGGGTGGTGCTGGTGTGCGGCGAGGCCGGGCTGGGCAAATCCACCCTGGCGGCCACGCTGATCAACTCCATTGGCGCCAGCGGTAAAACCATCAAAATTGCCCGCGCGGTGTGTAGCGCCCAGTCTGGCCGCGATGAGCCGTTTTGGCCGTTTGCGGATGTGATGAGCCAGCTCGTAACGTCATCTAAAAAGAAAATTACCGATGATGTGATGGATGCATTTTTGGAGTTCGCGCCCTCGTGGGTGTCCATCATTCCGGTGGCCGGGCCGGTGGTGGGCGCGTCGCTCAAAACGGCGCAGGTGGTGCGCACCCGCACAAAAACCTCCGATGCGCCAAACCCAGAGAAGTTGCTGCGCGAATACGTGGGCGCGCTCAAAAAAGTGTCGGCCAAACAGCCCGCCCTAATCTTTGTGGATGATTTGCATTGGAGCGACGCGGGTTCCATCAAACTGCTTTCGCATCTTTCACGGGCGGTGCGAGACCTGCGCGTGCTGATTGTGGGCGCGTATCGCCCGTCAGATATTGCGGTGGAAGATCACCCGTTGCGCGGCCTGATTGCCGAGTTGTTACGCTACGACCGCGATGCGCAACTGGTGCTCGCGCCGCTCACACCCGCGGGGGTTGTGCAGCTTGTCAAACATATTTATCCGGCCAATAAATTTCCCGATGGATTTTGTGGCGACCTGGCCCGCACCACCGGCGGCGCGCCGCTGTTTGTGGTGGAATCCTTGCACTTGATGCAGGATCGGGGCGAGATTAAAAAAGATGAGAAAGACGGGCGCTGGATGCTGACCCGCGAGTTGAATGATGACGATTTGCCGCGCAACGTGGAGGCCATCATTGGCAAGCGCCTGGAGCGTATTCCAGAAGACCTGCGCGAAATTTTGGCGATGGCCGCCGTGCAGGGTGTGTCTTTTCAAACCGCTGTGCTGGCCGGGGTGGTGGGCAAAGATGAATTGGAGGTAATGCGGGCGCTTCAACCGGCAGAAAAAGACCACGTGGTGATTGAATACGTGGGCGATGTTGATTTGGGACAGGATGTGACCTCGGAATATCGCTTTACCAATAACTTGTTTCAACGCGCTTTGCTAGAAGCGTTGCGCGGTAAAAAACGGCTGTTGGCTTTTCGCAAAACAGCCGAAGCGCTGGACAACTTGTGGCCGGATGACAGCGAGGACATTGCGCCACGGCTGGCAAATTTGTATGAACATGGCAAGGTGTTTGACAGCGCGGCGCGGTTCATGCTCATCGCCGGGCACTACGCGCGGCAATCGGGTTCCATCACCCGCGCCATTGAGCTGTATGAAAATGCGGAGAAGGCGCTGGGCCGCGCCCACGCCGATGACGGCGAGGACGAGCTTTTGCATTCCAACATGCGCCAGCAAATTGATGAGGCCCTGAGCTATTTATACGAAGTGGATTCCAGTTACGAGAAGTCTGAATCGCGCACCCGCCGCGCCCTCACGCGCGGGCTGGACGCGCTGGGCTGGCGGCGTTATGCCAGTTTGCGTATGCGGATGGCCTCTCTCATGGTGCGGCGCGGGCGCTACACCGAGGCGCTGGACACATTGCAAAGTTTGCGCTCCAGCCTGAACGACTTGCACGCTGAGGAATCTCAGAGCTATGAGGCGTTCCAGCTTTCCGCGGAGTTGTGCAAGACGCTGGTCATCCTCAACCGCGATGAGGAGGCGATCAAAACCGCTCAGGATGCCCTCGCCGAACTGGAAAACCTGCCCGAACGCGATTGGCGAAAGGCGGCCCGCGCGCGGCTGAACACCTCGCTGGCCCTGGCGTATCACGCAGATGGCGACTACCGGAGAGCCATCAAACTGAGCGAGGATACGCTGCAAACTGTGCGCGAGTTGAACATGGTTTCTACCGCGGGCGCATTGCTCAGCAACCTTGTGCAGTTGTATGTGGAGGTGGGCGATTACGAGCGCGTGCCGGAGAACATCAAACTGATGGAGGAGATGGCGGCGGACACCAGCAACGAGTATTTGCTGGCCAGCGCCAATCTTTCTGAGGGCATGATGTATGTCTTGCAAGGCAAAAACGCGCTGGCGCTGGACAAACTGGACAAAGCCACCGAATTTGCCGACATGATTAAATTGTTTGACGAGCGGCCAAAAATTCTGGTGATGCAGATTTTTGCGCTGGTAGAGCTGGGCCGAACCGCCGAAGCCCGCGAGGTTTTGGACAAAGCCATGCCGCTGGCGGTGGAAAGCGGATCGCGCGAGTGGATGGCCTACGCGCAGGCGGCCAAAGCGCGGGTGTTGCTGGCCGAAGGCAACCCGCGCGAGGCGCAAATGACCGCGCGAGAGGGCGCGGGCACATTGCGCGATGACGGCACGCATTTTGATGAGGCCATTGCGCGGCGCGTGTTGGCGCGTTGCCATGCCGCGCTGGGTCAAAAAGATGATGCTGCTCAGGCGCTGGAACGCGCCAGAACCTTGTTCAAGCTCATTGGCAATGTGCCGCTGACCTTGCAAGTTGATGACATTGCCCGCGCGTTGGGCGTGAGCTAACCTTTTGAATACGCGTGGTTAAGCTGTTTTGGTGGCGATGATGATGCCGCTGGCCCAAGACAGCTTGACCACTTTGAAGTGTGGCAACTCCTCTAGTTTTGCAATCAGCCGCACAACATTTTCAGGGTGACCCGCCGGCCAGTTGGCCTGCGGGAGCATGTCATCAATTACAAAAAGCCCGCCCGGTTTTAGCAAAGCCAGCGTTTCATCCAATAAGTGGTATTTCCCCGGCCAAGTGTCGGCAAAAATAAAATCAAAACGCTGGCCTGACAATGTTGGCAGAAACACATCACCATCTGCGCAAACCAACGTGAGGCGTGAATCCGCGCCCAAATGCCGCTTTACGCATTCGGTCAATATTGCGTTGTTGTCCAGCGATGTCAAACGCGAACCCGCGTCCATGCCATCCAAAATCCAGGCGGTGGCAATTCCAGTTCCCGAACCCAGCTCTAGAAAATGCCCGCTCGGCTTGGATGCCGCAAGCGCGCGAAGCAGTGCGCCGGTTAATGGCTCGGAGGGCATATCAAACCCCAGCGCCTTTGTTTCGGCAAGGATGGCGGATAAACGAGCAGGTTCGTGGAGGTTTAGCAAATCGTTCATGGGTGTACGTAAATCAGATTTTTGATTAAATGTGAGTTCTGAATAAAGAAACCCGTAACTTCCGAACTTGTGTGTCATTTCGAGCGAGGAACGAGGGAAAAATCTACGAGTAACACTTGCATTTTGGATGTGGTTACTCGCAGATTCCCCCGCCTTCGGCGTTCGGAATGACAGATTTAGATTCAATGCCCCAGTTTAACCTTGTTTAAGACCGTCATTCGACGATTGCTTATCCAAAACTGACGTTAATTTAGCAAATGAAGCATAATATAAATTGTGCCCAATCCGTGGTCGTTTATCAGGGGCGGAAAGATATAAATGGAGTGAACGGAGTCTTACCATGCTTGGCAATATCCCAGTAATTTATCAATCAGTTGTTGATTTGGGTCCAGTAGAAAAAATTTTTTCTCAGCGCCCCATTACCCAACTGTTTCGAGTTTTAACAATTTTATTGGTTTTGGGTTTATCAATCTGTGCAACTTACTATACGCTTGTTGTTTATCCTTCCTCTGGATTCAGCCCAGCTATTGTGCAAAAGAACACTCCCTTTTTTCTGGGCTTTGCAGGTTTCTTATTCATTACTTCGGTGTATGCCAGTTGGAAGGTGTTTTTAGCTTGGCGTGAATCAATTGTCGTCTATCAAGATGGATTTGCCCATTTTGATGGTAAATCGTTAAAAACATTTCGTTGGAGCGATATAACTTCTCTTTCAATGAATGTTGTTAGATATATGCATTATGGGGTAATACCCGGTGGAACCGAACGCACATATACTTTGCTAGACAGAGATGGTCAGAAATTTAAGCTTGGAAATTCTCTTGATCAGGTGCAGAAATTTATAGAAATACTTAGAGAAAAGATTTTTCCATATCTTCTCAATCAATCAGAGCAGGCGTATATGGCAGGTCAAACTATAGAGTTTGGGCCAATTAGCCTAAGTCGAATACACGGCTTGCAAATCGGCAAAAAGAATTATGGCTGGGGAGATATTGATGAAGTACGCGTAAATAATGGTCAGTTAGAAATAAAATCCAAAAAGAAAGGCTTGTTTGCCAATGGCGGCGCATCAATTGCTAGCATTCCAAATATTGATGTATTGCTGGAGTTAGTTTCGCAAGGCACTCAAGAATATTTGTCTTCGGGCAAGTAAACATCCCCTGCAATAAATCTCAAATCGATTTCTTTTTTTGCAACTCAGCAATGTCTTGTGCGGTGTAACCCAGCTCACTCAAAATGGCGGCGGTGTCTTGGCCCAGCGTGGGCGGCGGAATGCGCAAGGTAGCCGGGGTCTCGCTCAGTTTTGCCACCGGGCCAAGCACCTTCACCGCGCCCAGCGTGGGGTGCGCCATCTCTTGCACCATGCCCCGCGCCAAAATGTGCGGATCGTTCAAAATGGTAGGCACATCGTTGATGGGGCTGGCGGGCACATCGGCTTTTAGCAAGATGGGCATCCAATCTGCGGTGTTTTTTTGTGCAAACACGCGCTCCAGTTTTGCCACCAGTTCGGCGCGGTTCACCACGCGACCCGGGTTGGTCTTGAACCGCGCGTCGTGCCAAAGCTCCATGCAACCCGCGCACTCGCACAAGCTTTTGTATTGCCCATCTGACCCAACGGCGATGGCGATGTGGCTGTCTTGGGTGGCGAACACCTGATACGGCACGAGGCTGGCGTGGGCGTTCCCGTATCGCGCCGGGGTCTCGCCCGCAAAGTAATTCTGGGCCACATTTGCCAGCCACGCCACCTGAGAGTCGAGCAGGGCCACATCCACAAACTGGCCTTGCCCCGTTTTTTGGCGGTAATGCAACGCGGCCAAAATGGCGTTGGCCGCAAACAGCCCGGTGGTGATGTCGGCAATCGCCACGCCCACTTTGTACGGTTCGCCATCCGCTGGCCCGGTGATGGACATGATGCCGCCCTGGGCCTGAATCATAAAATCAAAACCGGGGCGGTCGCGGTAGGGGCCGGTCTGGCCGTAGCCGGTCAGGGCGCAATACACCAGGCTGGGGTTGATGGCGCTCAGGTCGGCGTAGCCCAGCCCCAGCTTGTCCATCGTGTCGGGCAAAAAATTCTCCATCACCACATCGGCTTTGGCGGCCAACGCGCGGGCAATGGCTTTGCCCTCTTCGGTCTTTAAGTTGAGCGTGAGGCTGCGTTTGTTGCGGTTCACCCCCAGGTAATATGCGGCCTCATCGCCCACCCAGGGCGGCCCCCATTGGCGGGTGATGTCGCCCGCGCCGGGCTGCTCAATTTTGATCACCTCCGCGCCAAAATCGGCCAGCAGTTGCGTGCAATATGGCCCAGCCAGCACGCGGGTGAAGTCGAGGATGTGGATATCGGAGAGGGCGGGCATAGTTTTTGTTTTTCGTCTACGTCTACGCTCACGTTTACGTAGACGTAGGCGTTTGCGTTTACACTTCCCCACGATGATATACGACCTTGCCCAAAGCGGGGCGCGGTTGCTGATGGCGCTGGCGGCGGATGTGCGCGTGAGCGGGCGGGAAAATTTTCCGGCGGATGGAAACTGCATCATCGCCACGAATCACCTCACGGCGTGGGATACGCCGCTGATTTTCTCAATCGTGCCGCGCAGGTGGCGGGTGGTGGTGCTGGCCGCCGAGAAATGGCACAAAGTTTTGCCCATCCGCTGGGTGTTTGATGGCGTGGGATGCGTGTGGGTGCGGCGCGGCGAGGTGGATCGGCAAGCCCTGGCCGAGGTGATGACTTACCTAAAAAATGGCCGCGTGGTGGGCATGGCCCCAGAAGGCACGCGCAGCAAAACGGGCGCGTTGCAAAAAGCGCGGAATGGCGCGGCGTGGCTGGCGCGGGCAAGCGGCGCGCCCATTATTCCCGTGGCGTTATGGGGCGTGGAGAACATTCGGGTGTTCCATCGCCCAGAAGTGCAGGTGCGCGTGGGCGCTCCCTTGCGCCTCACGCGCGAGGATAATTTGGACGAAGCCACCGAGCGCATTATGCGCCAAATCGCGCAGATGCTGCCAGAAAAATATCGAGGGGTGTATGAATAAAACCGACCGCCTGCTGGCGATTGTGCTGGAGTTGCAACGCGCCAAACAATTGCGGGCCGAGGACCTGGCCGCCACGTTTGAGACCAGCAAGCGCACCATCTACCGCGATATTGAAGCCTTGTGCGAAAGCGGCGTGCCCATTGTGGCCGTGACCGGGCAGGGCTACTCGCTGGCAGAGGGGTATTTTTTGCCGCCGCTGGCCTTTAGCGTGGATGAAGCCACCATGTTGCTGCTTGGCGCGGATTTTATGGCTCAAAATTTTGACGCGCAATACCACCGCGCTGCGCAAACGGCCATGGCCAAAATACAAGCCATTCTGCCAGAGCGGGCACGGCAAGATGTGGACTATTTGCAAAAAAGCATGGTGTTTGTGGCGGCAGATGGGGCCGCGTTGCACGATACGCTTGCGCACATTCGCCGCGCCATCCTTGAGCGGCGCACGCTCAAGTTTAAGTATGACGCGCGGATGTCTAAACAAAAACTAGAAACGCGCGAGGTTGACCCATACAGTTTGGTGAATGTGAACAATGTCTGGTATTTGCAGGGGTATGACCATGCCCGCGAGGCGCAACGCTCGTTTCGGCTCAGCCGCATCGGGGCGGTATCCATCACCACCAAACTGTTTGAGCGCCCGCGCGGTTACGCGCCGCAAGATGGCGCCGCCACCGACCACAGACCCATCACCGTGCGCGTGCTGTTTGCGCCAGAGGCCGCGCCCTGGGTGCGCGAACAACCCAATTACTTTACAACCGAGATGCGCGAGGCGGGCGATGGCTTGCTGGTGACCTTGCACGTGCGAGACGAGATTGAGATTTTTCAATGGGTGCTGGGCTGGGGGGCGCAGGCCCGGGTGATGGAGCCGGAAAGTTTGCGGCAACGAGTTTTGGCCGAATCTAAAAAAGTGCTTGAGCTACTGACATGATGGTGTCAGCAGCCATCCGTATGCTGTTCTTCAAGATTAAGTTTCACCGGACAACAAGCAATGTCATGCTGAGCAGAGCGAAGCATCTCTGGCTAACCCATTCTTGGTCTAAATTAGCCAGAGACCCTTCGCTCCGCTCAGGGTCACAGACGACAAAACTTACTTTGTGCAAGTCCGGCCAAATTTTATTTCAAGGAGAACAACATGAAAAACGCATTGAATTGGTTTGAGATTCCGACGACAAACATTGACCGCGCCGCAAAGTTTTACGAGGCCGTGCTGGGGGCGTCGCTGCACCGCGAGGTGATCGCGGGCATCCCCAACGCCATTTTGCCTTACTCTGGCGGCGAGGATGGCGCGGTGGGCGGGGCGTTGGTGCAAAACCCGCAGTTGCCGCCCGGCGCGGCGGGCGGCCTGCCGTATCTCAATTGCATCGGTTTCTTGGATGAGGCTCTGGCCCGCGTTGGCGCGGCAGGCGGCGCAATCGTCATGCCCAAAACCGACATCGGCTTCGGCCACATCGCGCTGATTGTGGACACAGAAGGCAACCGCATCGGTTTGCACTCGGTCTAAAAATGACGGAAGACGGAAGACGGAAGACGGGAGACGGATTGACCGTCTTCCGTCAAAAATAAAAATATGAAAACAAGATATTGGATCATCGTGGCCTCGCGCGACCATGTGCAAAATGGGGTTGCGGGCGGGTTTGCGCAGGCGTGCCACGGCAAGGCATCGCCGCTGCGCCGAATGCGCCCCGGCGACCACGTGATGTATTACTCGTCCAAAGAAAAATTTGGCGAGGAGGCAAAATGCCAGCGGTTCACGGCCATCGGCACGGTAAAAGACGAGCGTGTGTATTCGCGCGCCATGAGCGAGACATTTGTGCCCTTCCGCCGCGATGTGGCGTTTGAGCCGTGTCAGGAAACACCCATCGCCCCGCTGATTGACCAACTGAGTTTTATTGCCGATAAAAAACACTGGGGAGCGCCATTCCGGTTTGGCATGTTAGAAATTCCGCAGGCAGATTATGAGTTGATTGCTGGCAAAATGCTGGCAAAGGAGACCACATGAAGTTTGGATACACCATCATTTACGTGAAAGATGTAAAAGCCGCGCTGGCGTTTTACAGCAAGGCGTTTGGCTTTGAAACCCGCTTCGCCACCGACACGGGTGATTACGGCGAGCTTGAAACCGGCGCGACCACGCTGGCGTTTGCCTCGCACGCGCTGGGGCAGGCCAATCTCAATCAGCCGTATCACAAGGTGGATGGGGCAACCGAGCCGCTGGGGATTGAGCTGGCGTTTGTGAGCGAAGATGTGGCCGCGGCCTATGCGCGAGCCATCAAGGCGGGCGCGGTTGAAATTGCGCCGCCCGCGCAAAAACCCTGGGGGCAGGTTGTGGCTTATGTCCGCGCCAAAGAAGGCACGCTGATTGAGATTTGTTCGCCGGTTGAAGGCTGACTTTGCGCGAGCTGCGCTCTAAAACACAAATGGGCGATGCCCAAAATTTTGCATCACCCATTTGTGTTTATAAAAGGTGTGCGCCCGGTCACTTGCGGTATTGCGCTTCCCAGCGTTTGATGATCTCGCCGCCGTTGGGGTTGAACAGCGGGAACACCGGTTTGATGATCTCGCGCATCCCAACCCACACGGTTTTCTCGTGAAACTTTTTGATAAACGCCACCCAGCGGGTGGTGGAAAGAAACTCAATCACATGCGTTTGGGCGGGGATGGCCCCCGATG
Source organism: Thermoflexales bacterium (assembly GCA_035433205.1). GTDB lineage: Bacteria > Chloroflexota > Anaerolineae > J036 > Brachytrichaceae > DAORUN01. Next base: position 16,328 of record DAORUN010000053.1, read on the forward strand.
CGGGCGAGACAACATTGCACAAATAAAACGGCGCCCGCCAATCCCAAATACCCTTGCGCAGCGGATCTGGCAGATAAATGTTAAATGCCAGATCGCCAGAGAAGTTCCAGAACAACTGCGGCTGCTCCCAGGGGCGGCCCGAATCGCCATACACCTTGAACGGCGCGGTGAGCGCAAACAGCTTTTTCGCCGCGAGATGCACGCTTTCTGCCGGTCCAAACACGTTCATCAACGCCGCGGCAAAACCGCGCACATCGGTAAAGTCATCCGGCACTTCCAGCGTAAAGTCAAAGTTGGCATCGTATTGCGCCGCGTTTGTAATGGCTTGTTGGATGCGGTCGCGGTTGGCCGCATTGGCGTTCATGGCCTCAATCATGCGGGCGGCCAGCGCGTCCACCGCGGCGGCCACATCTTCTGCCATGCTCAAAGCAAACGCGCCGCCAATGGTGGGGTGCCCCGGCTCGGCGCTGAGGAACGCATGGTTGGCTTCGGCAAAGGCGCGGGCCACATCACCCGAACTGGCGCCCTGAACCACATGCTGAAACACGCTGGCATACGATGCGCCCGCCGAGAAAAAGTTGTAATTGCTGTATCCGGTGGCAAACTCGGCAAACGGGGCGATGGTGTGCAAAACCTCAAATGAAAAGTTGAAGCAGTTGTTAAAGTGAATCACCGGCAACACATCCACCCCGCGGGCGATGGCTTGCCGCAGCGCATCGCCCAAACCCCAGGTGCTCATCACGCCGCCGGGGAGCACATCGCCAATGTATGGCAGCACGTCGCCAATGTATGGCAAGACATCGCCAATATACGGGAGCACATCGCCAATGTAGGGCAGGGCGGGGTTTGTGGCGTTGGGCTGGGTGGGCGCTGGCGAGATACTCGGCCCGCCGGGGTCAAGCTGCCACGCCGGGCCGGGCTTGCCCGCCGCCCGGCCGTCTTTGCTCATTTTGCTTTTGTCTACCTCTGGCACAAATGCAATGCCATGCCCTTCTACCGAGAGCACAATTTTGCGCCCGCAATGCGCGCCCTGCGCAAACTCCAAAAACCCGCGCAGCGTTTGCGGTGCAGACATGCCCTCTTTCCACTTAGAAGTCACGCGAACCGCGCTGCCATCGCCCGCCGGGAATTCCAGCAAATACGTGTCTTGTTGATAGCGATCCATCAGCAAAACCACCGGGACGCCCAGGTTCGCCACATCCATCAGGCTGCGCACAAGCTGGTGATCCAGCAAGTTTGTGGCCGATGGCGGAAACGCGCTCAGGGCGGGGTCGCCGCCAAACGGCGCATACACGGCAAAAACGGTGTTGTTCTGGGTCAGCCAGCTTTCTTTCATGATTTTTTACCTCACACGTATAACCATTTATCGGCCCAAATAATGCCGCATTTGCCATGCGGTCAAACTTGTAAATTTGGTCTGGAATTATTTAACCATTTTCCTTTCCCAATTACTTCCCGTGAAAACTCACAGAATTCTTGACGCGCTAGACGATTGGTAGACAATATAAGCCGATGACAAGGGTGGAAACAACCTCAGAGGGCGGCAACACGGTTGCCATTGGGGTGGTGGTGGCGATGGCGCAGCGGCTGATGGAAGCCCGCCGCGAGGCGCGGTTGCCCCAGGCGGTGGCCGCGCTTGCGCCAGATGAAAACCGCGCTCTGCAAACACTCCTTCGCCCGTGCATTGGCGCCATGGGCGCATGGAACGCGCCCGATGCCCCCGCCCGCGCTGCGGAGATTGTTTTGCAATGGTCGGTGGATGCGCTTTTGGCCGATGCGGCCCTGGCCGACAAAACCCCTCGCGTTTGGTTGGAACGGGTGGAATTGCGCCCCGCGCTGGCGCTGGCGGCGCATTACCGCTTTTGCGAGGTGCCCGACTTTTCTGCGCGGTATTACCGGCGGCGCGGCGAGACCGCGATTGAAAACCTGTGCGGTCTTTGGGATGTGGGCGTCAGCACGCTTTACCGCTATTTAGAAACCGCCCGCGACCGCGTGGCGCAACTTTGGCAGGCGCAAGCCACACCCGCCCACGCGCTGGAAAATTTGCGCGCGTTTGCCATCGGCCAAAACACCGGGTTGGGGGATGAGGCTGTGGCGCATGAACGGCTTGCGGCGCTGGCAGAAACCGCAAACGACGAAATGTCTGCCCTTTGGCATTGGCGCATGGCAGGCCGGGTGCGCGAGTGCGCCCGCGTGCTGGCGCGCGGCGCGGTGGCCCTCGCCCAACAAAACGAGCTGGACGCCCACTTGCGGGGGCTGGATGCTTTGCCCTGCCCGCCGCTGGATAAAACGCTGCTGCTCCTCGCCATGTGCGATGTGTATCGGCTGAGGCACTCGCCGCTGGAATTTGAGACGCACGAACGCGCGTTGCAACTGGCGGCAGCGGCCAACGATGACGCCAGTTTAGCGTTGGCGCACAGCCGGCTGGGCCGGTATTTTGAGGGCCGCGATGCCGACCGAGCCATGACGTTTTATCAGGACGCGGTGGCGTTTTTTCGCAAGTCGCCCCCCTTCGTGGCGGGAGGTGAAGAGGAGTATCCGCGCGCGCTGGTGCGGCTGGCGTGGCTTTACCTGAACCGCAACGACCCGCGCGCCATCACTGTGCTGGAACAAGCGGATGATTTGATACCCGCGCAAGTGAGAGAGACCCGCGCTTTGCTGGAGCAGGCATTTGGCGCATATTACCGCCGCCAGAAAAATTTTGACCGCGCCCTGGAGCATACCCATCACGCGCTCAATATTTATCAGGCGCTGGGGGATAAGGAAGGCGCGCTCAAAACGTATATCAATTTGGGCGCAACCTACCAGCGGGCCGAGGGCTATACCCAGGCCGCCGCGTATTACCGCACGGTGATTGACCTTATGCGCGAGCTGGCGCACGACGCCGATCATTTGGCGGTGGCTCACCTGAATTTGGGGGCGTGTTATTTTTCTTTGGGCGAGTACGCCGAGGCGGTGGCGAGCTATGCGCGGGCGTTAGACATCTGCCAGACACAACAACTGGCCCAGCGCGGCGGGCAGGCCTGCTACAACCTGGCCGAGGCGCATTACGCCTGGTTCAAGGTCTCGCAAGAGCCGCGCCACCAAACGCTGGGGGATGGGTTTGTGGAGCGCGCCATTAATTTTTGGCGCAGCGGGAATTATTTGGCCGATATTGAAAACGCCCGCAGGCTAAAGGCCGATCAGCACGGGCGGCTGGCCGCGCCAGATTTGCAAAGCATTGCCCCGCGTGAGCGAGCCGAGCATGTGGTTGAGATGGCAGAGATTGACGAACTGCGCCGCGCTCTGGATGGCGTGGATGACACGCGCAACGCGGCAGAGGCGGTGCGGTTGCGAATGGAGATCGCGCGGCGATATGCGCGCATTGCCGCCAGCGAAGGTGAGCTTGCGTTGCGCGTGGCGGAACAGCGCGGCGCATCGGCGGTGTATGAGGCTGGTTTGCGGGCGGTGCAAGCCGATTTTGCCCGCTCGCAATCGCGCGAACGGGCGCTGGTTGCGCAAGCCGCCAAAGCCGCCAACTTGCCAGAATCCGCGCTGCTGGCCGCGTTCAAACATCTTTTGACCGAGGGCTGCCTGACCAAAAGCGCCTACGCGCAGGCCAGCCAGGTCAGCGCGGCCACCGCCTCAAAACATTTGATGGCGCTGGCGCAGGCCGGGGTTTTGGTTCAGTTGGGCAAGGGGCCATCCACGCGCTATGTTTTGCCAGAGTGAGCGCAGGGAATTTGCGCAATTGGCATCACTCAAATAGCCGGATAAAGTAAACTAAGCGCCTCAATATGATAGATACCCTGCGGAAAATCTTTGTCCGAACCCCAAACACCTGGCGGGTCACATGGCGTTTTGTGCTGATGACCGCCGCGCTTTTGCTGGTGCACTACGCCATTCTGGACAACCTGGCGATTAAAGAGGCTTTTGACAAGCTCAAGATGTCGCCCGAAATGGTGGAGAACCTAACCCTATTAGTGCAGACAGAACCCGCTATACCCATAGTTTTGCTTCTTACCGTGCTGGTTTGGTTGATGGGTTTTGCGCGGCTGGCAAAACTGGGCGCGTATCTTTATGCGATTGAGTTGATATTAACCATCCTTGCCAGCGTGATCACTTTGCTGGTTACGCTGGCGTATCGAGATGATGATGTGTGGGGGTTGATGAAGGACGCGGTGGTGGTCTGGCTGGGCAATATGGTCACCTTTTCCATTTGGTACTGGCTGATTGATGCGCCACACGCCCAAATTGGCGAACGCCCTCAAGGCAAATTTGAATTTTTGTTTCCCCAGCGCGCGGGCGATTTGCCTGGCTGGCAAAATTGGCAACCCCATTTCTTTGACTATTTGTTTCTTGCCTTTACCACTGGCACATCCTTTGGCCCAACCGAGACCGCGCCACTTTCTCGTCGCGCAAAAATTTTGGTGATGTCACAATCGCTGATCTCGCTCATCGTCATTGCGGTGCTGGCCGCGCGTGGCATCAACATCCTTAAACCGCCAACTTAATTTAAGTTAAGCGCGGGCGGCCAATAAAACGCCCGCGCCCGGCTGGAACGTACGGGTCAAACCCGCGCGATTTATCTCGCTTTCAACAAATTTGGCATCCACTCAAATTGCCCGGCATGATACGCCTCGTGGCGCATGAAATACACATGCCAGTCCAGCGCGGTCATGCTGGTGGTGTTGGCCGCCGAGGTGAATGTCCATACCTTATCAGCCTCTTCATGGGTCATGGCTCGCAGGCTGGCGGCCAGCGGTTCTTGCGAGGCCTCAAACGCGGCCAGCATATCCTCCCACTTGCCCAGACCCGGCTCATCGCCGGTCACGGCCAGGCTGCCGTTTGGGTATCGCGCGGCGATGGCCGCCTCTAACGCCAACGGCCTGCCCGTAATTGTGCACAGCCGGTTGCGGTAATACAGCAAATGACCCAGCAGCCAGTTGGCGCAGTTCGCGCCCAGCGGTGGTTGAATCAGCGAGGCGGCGTGGTCAAACCCCTGCGTGGCGAGCTTGATGAATTTGACATTGCGCTCGAACATGGAGATGAGCATTTCGTTGTTTGACATGCGCGGATTATCGCCTACTCGGCGTTGGATTGGGCAAACTCGCGGTAATCGCTCTCCACTTCCTCGCGCGGCAGGTTGCCCGCGCTCAGGCGTGCGTCGTTCAGTTGCAAAAGCCGCTCAAAAAAAGCCGCGCCCTCGACCTGCACCTCTTCATCATCGGGATGGGTGTCTCGCGCG
>DAORUN010000054.1:0-21296 GCA_035433205.1 Thermoflexales bacterium
CGACTTGCGCTTCTTGCGAATGAGTTGGGCGACATAGTTTATTCAAAGATCAGTAATTACCGCGAAGCCTGCGTTCTGGCGACAACCTGGGTGGTGGTCGTCTTCACCGTTACCGTGCTGGTCGTTGTGGCCGATGTGGCCGATGTGGTCGCGGCGGTTGTTGTTGCCGCGCTCTTCGCCGTGGCTGCGGGTGTGGCGGTGGCCGCCGGTGTTGGGGTGGCCTGAACCTGGGCAATTTGCGCCACTACCGCTGTCTCGGTCGTCGCGCTGGCGGTTTCCTTCATCTCTGGCGCGGTTGCGCTAATAAGACCCCAACCGGTGAGAGTGGAGGCGATGGCCGCGCTAAGAATCACAACTTTGGCTACCTTTGCCCCATTTCCCTTGCGCTTTGCCGCTGGCTTTGGCGCGCCTGCGCCTGGCATGGGCGGGCGGGCTGGTGGCTTTGGGCTATTTGAAATGTTTGTGTTCATGGCTCTCCTTGCTCTTCTTTATGTTTAGGAAGTTAAATTTTGAATACGAAATGTCGAATTTCTTCTAGCGCGAGGCGCGAGTTCGGGCCGCGGGCTGGGTCGTCGTGGCGCTCGATGTCGTTGTCGCTACTTTTGTGGCCGTGGCGGTTGGCACTGCGGTTGCTGCCTTTGTAGCTGTGGCCGCTGGCGTAGAAGTGGCCGCAGATGTAGCGGTGGCTTGCACTTGCGCCACCGCGCTCGCCGCCGTGGCGGTTGGCACATCGGTTGCCGCGTAGGTGATTGTGACCACCGGCCCGCTGACGGCCGCCACGCTCTGGCTCGCCTCGCTGTTCTGACTCATGACCATCGCGCCGCCCGCTACCGCAAGAATAACCGCGGTTGCGCCCGCGGAGATTGTTAAAGCTGTTTTCTGTTTCATCGTTTCTTTCCTTCTGAATCTTTCTTGATCTTTCTTGATCTTTATTTCTGCTTTCGATCTGGCATGAGAATACCTGCGCGAGGTTGGAAAGAGGCGAGGGTGGAACACATCTTTTTTTACCTGATTCCAACATTTGCGCGGTATCAGAAAGATGTGTTAACGATTTACAATCACAACACAAAAAGAAATAAATGTCTTTCATTCACAATAAGTGATGAAAAAATGCGCTAAAAGCGCCAAACCAAGGATAGAAATATGAACAAACGAATTGCAATTGTTTCCGTGCTGGCGGGAATGTCTTTGCTGATTTCCGGATGCGGTCTGGCAAACCGGGTGGCCGATGTGGCCCGCCAGGCCGCGAACGAACTTGCGGCGACCAGCACGCCACAGGCTTCATCTGGCGCGGTGCCCACACGGGCTTCGTCTGGCAACGCAACCGGTGGGCGCTCTGCGCCAACGGCTGTTTCCGCGCAAAGCAGCGCCAACCCGGCCACCTCATCTCAGCCAGTGGCGGTGCCAACCGCCATCCCCGATGCCGCCCGCGCCCAATTGGATAGCGAGGAAGCGGTGCTGGAAAATTTGTATGAGCGGGTGAACCCATCCGTTGTTTACATTTCTGTGCAGGTGACCGTGCAGGGAACGCGCGGCCAGGCCCAAACCGGCACAGCCACAGGCTCTGGGTTTGTGTTAGATAAGCAGGGCAACATCGCCACAAACAACCATGTGGTGGATGGTGCCACGCGGATTGATGTGCGCTTCCCCAATGGCGTGACCTCCAGGGCCACGGTGGTGGGCAAAGACCCGTATGCCGATCTGGCGGTGATTAAAGTGAATGTGGCGCAAGATCAGCTTGTGCCGGTCGAACTCGCAGATTCATCGCTGGTGAAGCCCGGTCAAAAAGTCATCGCCATTGGCAACCCGTTTGGGCTGGCCGGGACAATGACGAGCGGGATTGTGAGCGCGCTGGGGCGCAGTTTGCCAGAGTCGAATTACGTGAATCCGGGCATCATCCAAACCGATGCGGCGATTAACCCCGGCAACAGCGGCGGCCCGCTGGTGGATCTGCACGGGCGGGTCATCGGCGTGAACACGGCCATCCGCACCACCAGCATCACGGCGAACGATACGCCCTCAAACAGCGGCGTGGGGTTTGCCGTGCCATCCAACACGGTCAAGCGCGTCACCAGCCAGTTGATCCAGAGCGGCTCGGTCAAATATCCGTATTTCGGCATGACCTCATCGGATGGGTTGAATCTTGGCGAGATCGCAGACCAGGCCAACTTGCCGGTGCGGCTGGGCGTGCTGGTGTTCACCGTTTCGGCGGGCGGGCCAGCGGCGCAGGCGGGCATCCGCGGCGGAGATTCGCAAAATGTCATTCAGTGGGATGGCGGTCAGATTCCCCTCGGTGGAGACGTCATCGTGGCGATGAATGACCGCCCGGTGCGGGATTTCCAGGACCTCATCGCCCAACTGAACGAGTATTTCAAACCCGGCGACACCGCCAAGCTCACGATTTACCGCGATGGGCAAAAGATGGATGTGAATGTAAAACTGGGACAGAGGCCATAAGAAAATTACACGTTACATCTTAGAGATTATGATTTGAAGATCTGTAAGATGTAACGTGTAAAACAATGAGCAGAGCCATCATCATCGCCAACGGAGACGCCCCCACCCGCGAAGTGGCGGGCGCGTGGTTGCGCGCGGGCGACACGCTCATTTGCGCGGATGGAGGCGGGCGGGCCGCGCTGGCGCTGGGGCTTTCGCCGCAGTTTGTCATTGGCGATTTTGACTCGCTCACCCCGGATGAGCTAAACGCGCTGGCGGCGCGTGGCGCGGCGTTAATGCGCTACCCCCGCGAGAAAGACGAGACCGATTTAGAGCTGGCTTTGCTCTTTGCCGCGCCAAATTACGATGAAATCATCATTTTAGGCGCGGGCGGCGGGCGGCTGGATCAGACTTTGGCGAACATGATGCTGCTGGCGATGCCGCAAATCACGCCGCGCCACCGCGCCATCATTGTCACCGCCAACGAAGAAGTGAGTTTAATTTACCCCGGCCACCTGCATGAGCTGCGCGGAAAACCCGGCAGCACCGTATCCCTTCTGCCGATGGGTGGCGCGGCGGTTGGGATCACCACCACCGGCTTGCAATACCAATTGCGCGACGAAACCCTCAAATTCGGCCCGGCTCGCGGCGTGAGCAACGTGATGCTGGGCGACCGCGCCAGCGTGTTTGTGCGCAGCGGAAACCTGCTCGTCATTACGAATTACTAATTACGAATTACGAATTAACGTGAGTTTTGGATAAGCAAAATGAGGTGAAAATGTCATTCTGAGCGACCGAAGGGAGCGAAGAATCTCTGGCTAATTCTTTCTTAGCCAGAATTTCGCAGAGATTCTTCGTCGCACAGCTTTGCTTCGCGCCGCTGCGCTCCTCAGAATGACAGGCTTGCTCTTATCCAAAACTGGCGTTAATTAGTCTATGCCGACGCAAAATTCGTAATTCGTAATTCGTAATTCGTAATTGATTGAAACGCGTTTCAATTGCATTTGACATGAAGGCAAGCGTGAGTAAAATGTGTTCAATACGTTGGCCCAGTTGCCAGAATAACTAAGGTTCTACAGGGAGGATTAACAATATGGCAAGTGTAGTTTTTGAACATGTGTATAAGCGCTACGGCGATGTCACCGCCGTTAACGACCTCAATATTTCCATCGCAGACAAAGAGTTTTTGGTGTTCGTCGGCCCATCGGGCTGCGGCAAAACCACTTCGCTGCGCATGTTGGCTGGTCTGGAGGAAATCTCGGACGGCAAAATTTATATTGGCGACCGCGTGGTGAACGACGTTCCTCCCAAGGATCGCGACATCGCGATGGTGTTCCAGAGCTATGCGCTTTACCCGCACATGAGCGTGTATGACAACATGGCGTTTGGTCTGAAACTGCGCAAAATGCCAAAGGCCGAAATTGACAAGCGCGTGAAGGAAGCCGCGGATCGCCTGGGCATTTCCACCTATCTTGACCGCAAGCCAAAGCAGCTCTCCGGCGGTCAGCGCCAGCGCGTAGCGGTGGGCCGCGCCATTGTGCGCAACCCAGCCGTGTTCCTCATGGACGAGCCTCTGTCTAACCTGGATGCAAAACTCCGCGTGCAAGCGCGCTCGGAAATCAGCAAGTTGTGGATGCAGCTCGGCACGACCTTCATTTACGTGACCCACGACCAGGTGGAAGCCATGACGATGGGCACCCGCATCGCGGTGATGAAGGACGGGCTTTTGCAGCAAATTGACACGCCCCAGCGCCTTTACGATAACCCAGATAACGTGTTCGTGGCGGGCTTCATCGGCAGCCCCAGCATGAACTTCTTTGACGCCACCGTGACCCAGCAAGACGGCCAGTTGTGGGTGGACACAGGCGCCTTCCGCGTAAAAGTGCCAGATACAAAAGTGGCGCAATACAAGTCATCGGCTGGCAAGCAGGTGATCTTCGGCATTCGCCCAGAAGACCTGCACGACCCGGATTACGCGCCTCCTGGGATTCACTCCTCCAACGTGGAGTCTAAGGTGGAAGTGACCGAGTTGATGGGCAACGAAGTGATTATTTACCTGAACGCGAAAGATAAGCCCTTCCTGGCCCGCGTTGACCCGCGCACCAAGTCCAAGGTTGGCAACACAGTGCAAATTGCCATGAACATGGACAACATGCACCTGTTCGACAAGCAGACCGAGAAGGCCATCCGCTAAAGCACAAATAGGTCAGGTCGTTTTAGGCAATCTGATTTGTTAATCTTACCGGCATCAAGGAGTCGCAGAAATGCGGCTCCTTTTTTGTTGCATTTACTCAAACCGAAGCGCGTCAATGGGGTTGAGATGGGCGGCGCGGCGGGCGGGATAAATGCCAAAGAACAACCCCACCGCCGCCGAGAAACCCGTGGCCAAAAGAATGGCGGCAGGTTGGATGAGCGGCGGAAATGGCGCGAAAGCCGCCAGCCCCAGCGCGCCGAGTATGCCCAGCGCGGTTCCCATCAGCCCGCCCAGCACAGAAATGACCACCGCCTCTGCCAAAAACTGGGTGAGGATGGCGCGTGGCGTTGCGCCAATGGCCTTGCGCAGCCCAATCTCGCGGGTGCGCTCGATGACGCTGACCAGCATGATGTTCATGATGCCGATGCCGCCCACCAAAAGCGAGATGGCCGCGATGGCCGCCAGAAAGACGGTGAGCACGCTGGTGACCGCGCCAAAAGTGTTGATTAATTCCGCCGAGCTGATGACCGAAAAGTCGTTTTCCTCGCCGGGTGGGATGTGGCGATGTTCGGCCAAAATTTGCGCCAGGTCGGCCATCACTTGCGGGCGAACGGCATCGCTGGCGGCTTGCGCCACGATTTGTGAGACGACCCGCTCGCCGGTGGCGTTGGTGGAGTTGGCCGAGAACAGCCGTTCTTGCGCGGTTAGGATGGGGATAAATGCCACGGCGTCCTGGTCGCCAATAAACGAGGCGCCCTTGGATTCCATCACCCCAATCACCCGAAACGGCACATTGTTCAGCTTCACCTCTTTGTCCAGCGGGTCCTCATCGGGAAAAAGGTCGTTGACCACCGTTTGCCCCAGCACCACCACCCGCGAACGCCCGGCGTTGTCTTGCTCATCCACAAAACGCCCGGTTGCGGTTTTCCAGCCGCGGATGGCGCTGTAATTGGGCGTCACGCCGTTCACGTTCACCTCGGAGTTGCGGCCTGCGTAAATAAAATTCCCGTTCCGCGCAAAGCTGGCACCCACCTCGCTGGCGTTGTTCAGCGACGCCGCCACCACGCGGTAATCGGACATGGTGAGGGTGGTGTTGCCCGCAAACGCGCCGCCATTCATCCCCGTGCGAATGCGCCCCGGCATGACGGCGATGGTGGTGGTTCCCGCGCCCGCAAACTGGTCATTGATATATTTTTGCAACCCCGCCCCCACCGACATGAGCGTGATCACCGCGCCAATGCCAATGCTGATGCCCAGCATGGTGAGAATGGCACGCAGTTTGTTGGCAAACAGCGTTTTTGTGGCAAGGCGGAGGAGATCAAAAAAATTCAAAATTAAAAAATGCAAAATGCAAAGACTGCATCATGCGAGACAAAATTGGTAAGTTGTTTGTGCATTTTGCATTTCGGCATTTTGCATTCACTTGCACGCCATCAACTGGTCGGTCACGGCGTCATCACCGGTGATTTTGCCATCCGAGATGCGAATAACGCGCCGCGTGTGCTGTGCGATGCGCGGGTCGTGCGTCACAAAAATCACCGTGATGCCCTTGTCCTGATTCAGTTGCTGAAACAGACACATGATCTCCGCGCCGCTTTTGCTGTCCAGGTTGCCGGTGGGTTCATCGGCCAAAATCATAGAAGGCTCGGTGACAAGGGCGCGGGCGATGGCGACGCGTTGTTGCTGCCCGCCAGAAAGCTCGTTGGCGTGATGGCCGGTGCGGTCACCCAGACCCACCGCCGCCAGCGCGGCTCGCGCCCGTTCGCGGCGGTCTCGCGCATTAACGCCGGCGTAAATCATGGGCTGCTCCACATTTTCCAGCGCGGTGGTTCGGCGCAGCAAGTTGAACGATTGAAACACAAACCCGATTTTTTTGTTGCGAACCTCGGCCAGTTGGTTCTCGTTCAACTGGCTCACATCCACGCCATCCAGTTTGTACAACCCGCTGCTGGGCTGATCCAGACAGCCGAGGATGTTCATGAGCGTGCTTTTGCCGCTGCCCGATGGCCCCATGATGGAGGCCAGCTCGCCGGGGAAGATTTGCAGCGATGCGCCATGCAGCGCATACACCTCAATCTCACCCATCCGGTAAACCTTGGTGATGTCTTGCGCGTCTATGACGGGGACAGCCGAGTTGGTTAAATTTGGCACAGCAAAACTCAGTTCGTAATTGCCGAGGGCGTAACCGGCGCAACCACCACCTGCCCTTCGCTCGCGCCGCCCAGAATTTCGGTAAACGTCTCGTTCTTCAGCCCCACCTGCACCTCAACCTCGCTGGTCTTATCGCCGTTCTTGATGGTGAGATACGACTTGCTGGTTTGGCGGTCGCGGCGGATGGCCCAGTTGGGGGCCACGAGCGCGTTCTCCCGCTTATCCAGCACAATGCTGGCGTTGGCCGTCATGCCTGTGCGCAGGTTTGCCGATGTTTGCGTGAGCACCACCCGCACCACATACGAAACCACGCCGTTAATGGTGGTGGAGGTGGGCGAGATGCGCTCCACTTTGCCGCGCAGCTCCGTTCCGGCCAGCGCGTCCAGCGTCACAACCACATCCTGCCCCACTTTTACCTTGGCCACGTCAATTTCATCCACCGTGATGTCTATGTGCAATTTGCTGTCATCCACCAGCGTGGCGACGGGTTGCCCGCTGGTCATCTCGCCCACTTTGGCGGTGAGCGCAGACAACACGCCATCTTTTGGCGCGGTCAGGGTGGCTTGCTCCAGCTTGCGTTTGGCCGATTGCGCCTGCAACTCTGCCAGCTTTTGCGCGGTGCGGGCGTTATCCAGTTGCAGGCTGGCTTGCGAAACCTGCGCCTCAACCTGATCCACATCAAACGAGCGGGCGGGTTCTTTGGCTTTATCCAGAGCGGCTTTTGCGCTTTGCACCTGCTGAAGCGCCCCGGCCAGCGCCGCGCTATCTGCGCCAAGCGCAACCTTGTCATATTGCGCCTTGGCCGAGTTATACGCGTTGGTGGCCTGCTCCAATTGCAGCGCGGCGGGGCTTGCGCCGATGGCCGCCGGGTTCAATTTGAACTGCATGTCATACGCAAACTGCGCCTGTTTGAGGGATGCCTCGGCGTTCCGCAAGGCCGCCTCTACCACGCCCAAATCTTGCGCGGTAGGGCCTTTTTTGGCTTTGTTGTAATTTTCAATGGCGGCGTTATACGCGGCCTGCGCCGCAGCCACATCGCTTGGTCGGGCGCCCTCAACCGTGCGGCTGTAATTGGCTTGCGCCACAATCACGGCTTGCTCGGCGTTGCTCACATTTGTTTTGGCTTGCTGGAAGGAAGCCTCGGCCTGCGAAACGGCGATGCTCAAATCGGTCGTGTCCAATTTGGCGATGGCCTCTCCCTTCGCCACGCGGTCGCCCTGCTGTTTCAGCACTTCGGCCACCTGCCCCGCCACCTGAAACGTCAACTTTGCGTCGCTCTCTGGTTGAATGTTGCCGGTTGCGCTCACGGTCGCGCTGAGCGTTTGCTTGTTTAGCGTGGCGCTGCGCTGATTTGTGGTTGTTGTGCCCGGCCGCGAACAGGCAGACAACAAAATAAGCGCCGCAATTCCGGCGCCAAAAATTTTTACTTTTAGCATCTTCTTCTCCTGCAGATCCAGAGGAACTTCCCGAATGTACCGCAATGATAAAGCACGAAATTTTGTCCCGTGAAATTTTGCGCAATTTGCTCAGGCAAGGTGTATGATTCAACCCATGCGCGATGAATTTGCCCATCCGCGCGTTGATGTCTTTCGCACTTGGTTGCCCGTGTTTGTCCTAATAATAGGCACTGCGCTGGCGCTTGTCGTGCGCTGGCAGCTTCGCATGTTCACATCCGGGGACTTTAATATCTACTTTATAAAGTGGTATGAAAAGGCCCAAACGGGTGGTTTTTCTTTGCTGGCCAAAGGTTTTACAAATTATCCACCGCTATACGAATTCTGGCTTTATATTGCCTCAAACCGGCTTCAATTTTTGCCGCCAGAGATCAGCATCAAGCTATTCTCAGTCCCGTTTGATTTTTTGTGCGCCTTCTTCACTTACAAAATCGTTCAGCTCAAATATGGCCGTGGGCTGGCCCCGGCGCTGGCGTGGCTGGCCGTGCTATTTTCGCCAACCGTTGTGCTAAACAGCGCGGCCTGGGCGCAAATTGACGCCGTGTATACCGCGTTTCTGGTGGGGTGTCTTTATTTTCTTCTGCGCGGGCGGCCATCTGCCGCGGCTATTTGTTTTGGGCTGGCATTTTCATTCAAGGCGCAGGCCATCTTTTTTGCGCCTGTGCTGCTCATTTTTTGGCTAAAGAAACAAATGCCGTTCAAGCACTTGCTTCTCATACCGCTTGTGTGGCTGGTCTCGTTTGCGCCCAGCCTCATCCCCGGCCGCCCGCTGGGTGATTTGCTCACGCTCTATCTAAAACAATCCGATCAATTCCCCGCCTTGCAGATGAACTTTCCAAATCTTCTGGCATTCATCCCAGACAGATTTTTTAACCTGCTGGACGGCCCCATGATTATTCTCTCTGCGGCGGCTGTATTAATGTTTATGGCATTGACATGCGCCAGCAAACAAAAACCAACGTCAGAAAAAATGATTTTGGCAGCCGTGTTTTGTCTGATTCTTGTGCCGTTCATGCTGCCTCGCATGCACGATCGGTATATGTTCGCCGCAGATGTAATCTCAATTGCCCTTGCGTTTTACATGCCGCGCCTGCTGTATGTTCCGGTGGTTGTGAGCGCGGCGTCAACCAACGCCTATGTGTATTATCTTTGGGGCGTATATCCCGCTCCATCGGGCGTGTTCGCCGCCATCCTGCTGGTTCTGCTCGTCGCCCTCACCTACCAACTCCTGCGCGAACTGTATCCGCATCTGGAATTAAAATAGCCGTGTGTCCTTGCAGGGTTTAACCCAATATCTCCGCGCGCAACCGCCCATCAAAAAGTTTTGTGATGAGGTCTGGGCGGGCGGTGTCGCCGCGCCACATTCCGGCGGCCTCGGGCTCATGCGCGCTGCGCGACCCTACCTTGTGGCCGCGCTGGCGGCGCAGTTGCAAAAGCCCATCTTGTATTTGGTGGCTTCGGTAGATGCGTCTCGCACCGCGCAAGACGCCCTGCGGAACCTGCTGGGCGATGACAAGGCCGTGTTTCGCCTTGCCGAACCAAACACCTCTTTTTACGATGAGGTCAAGCCGGTGGCAGAGGTGGTGGCGCAGCGCAGCCGCGTGCTGGCCGCGCTGGCCCGCGCGCATGATGCGCCAGCCACGCAAGTGATCGTGAGCGGCCCACGCGCCCTCATGCAGCCCACTTTGCACCCGCGCTCTTACAAACTTCTCGCGCGGGTCATCAAACGCGACCAGGAGCTGGAGCTGGAAAAACTGATCTCGCATTGGGTGAGCATTGGCTACGAACCGGCCAGCGTGGTCGAGCGCATTGGCGCGTTTAGCCGGCGCGGCGGCATTCTTGATGTGTGGTCACCCGCCACCGACCTGCCCACCCGCATTGAGCTGTTCGGCGATCAGGTGGACAGCATTCGCTATTTTGACCCCGGCACGCAGCGCAGCGGCGCGCAGACCGACACGCTGGATATTGCGCCACTTGAGATTCTTAGCGCTGCGGGCGGTTTGACCGCCCGCAGCGCTCAAACCTACTCAACCCTGGCCGATTACCTTGGCGCAGGCGGCCTGCTGGTGATTGACGATGAAAATGAGGTGGCCGCCGCATGGGAGGAGCTTGAGGCCAAAGCCCAGCGCGAACGCGAGATTGTTTTGATCAATGGCAAAGCGCCAGACGCGCTGCCGTATGTTTCGTGGGGGGAGTTTCTCCCTTCTCACCGGGCAGAGGTGAGCCAAACGCGCGCGCTCATCCTCGGAAGCGCAGAAAACGTCGCCGCCGCGCATCCCATCAGCCAAAGTTTTGAGCCGGGCCAGCATTTTGCGGGCCAGCTTGCGCCGTTTCTCAAGCATTTGGAAACACAAACGGGGACAACGGTGGTTGTGTCTCGTCAGGCGGCGCGGCTGGCCGAGATGTGGAGTGACCGGCACAGCGCCATCGCCGCCCAAACCAATTTGGATGAGCCACCCGCGCATGGGTTGACCTTTGTCACCGGCGCGTTGCCCGGCGGCTGGGAGTTGACCAGCAACCAGCAACCAGCAACCAGCAACCAGTTCACCCTCATCACCGACGCCGAAATTTTTGGCTATATGCGGCCAGAACCAAGCAGCTATACCCGCGCCCGCCGCGCCGCGCCAGAAAAAGCGTTTGCAGATTGGTCGCCGGGCGATGCGGTTGTGCACGAGGATTATGGCGTGGGCATTTACCGCGGCGCGCAAAAGCTGACCGTGGAGGATCACGAGCGCGAGTATTTGATGCTGGAGTTCGCCGATGCCGACCGGCTGTATGTGCCAATCCACCAGTTGGACCGCATCAGCCGGTATGTGGGCGGCGATGACATGCAGCCCAAGCTAAGCAAGCTGGGCACGCAGGAATGGGCGCAAGCGCGCACAAAAGCAAAGGGCAACGCCGCAGAAATGGCCCGCGAAATGTTGCGCCTGTATGCCGAGCGCGAACTGGCGCAAGGCCACGCGTTTGGCAAAGATACGCCGTGGCAAGCCGAGCTGGAGGCCAGCTTCCCCTTCGTTGAGACCGATGACCAACTGAGCGCCATCCGCGAGACCAAGAAAGATATGGAACAGCCTACGCCAATGGATCGTTTGATTTGCGGGGATGTGGGCTTTGGCAAAACCGAGGTGGCCCTTCGCGCGGCGTTTAAGGCCGTGCAAGATGGCACTCAGGTGGCGGTGCTGGTGCCCACCACCGTGCTGGCTCAGCAGCATTGGAACACCTTCTCGCGCCGGCTGGCAATGTATCCGATTAAGGTGGAGATGCTCTCGCGGTTTCGCACACCCGCAGAAAAACGGGCGGTGCTGGAAGGGCTGCGCGAAGGCAAGGTGGACATTGTGATTGGCACACACGGCGTGGTGGCCGAGAGCGTCCAATTCAAAAATCTCGGCCTCGCCATTATTGACGAGGAGCACCGCTTTGGCATTAAGCAAAAAGAAAAGCTCAAAAAGCTGCGCTCCAGCGTGGATGTGCTCACGCTGACCGCCACGCCAATCCCCCGCACGTTGTATCTCGGTCTCAGCGGCGTGCGAGACATCAGCCGGATTGAAACACCGCCCGCCGAGCGGCTGCCGATCATCTCGCATGTGGGCGCGTTTGATAACGGGTTGGTGCAGCAGGCTATTCTGCGCGAGCTTGACCGGGATGGGCAGGTGTTCTTCATCCACAACCGCATCAGCACCATTTATTTGCTGGAAGAAAAGTTAAAAAGGCTGGTGCCAGAAGCCACAATTGAAGTGGCGCACGGGCAAATGGACGAGCGCAATCTGGCCCGTGTGATGAGCCGGTTTACCGAGGGCGCGCTGGATATTTTGTTGTGCACCAACATCGTGGAAAGCGGGCTGGATATCTCCAACGCCAACACCATCATCATTGACCGGGCCGATATGTTTGGTCTGGCCGAGTTGTATCAGTTGCGCGGGCGGGTTGGCCGCAGCATCACCCAGGCGTATGCTTACTTTTTGTATGACCGCAAAGGCCACATGACCCCCGAAGCCCGCGAGCGTTTGGAGACCCTGCGCGAGGCGGCGGGCATGGGCGCGGGCTACATGGTGGCCATGCGCGATCTTGAACTGCGCGGCGCGGGCGATATGCTGGGGCCAAAACAAAGCGGGCACGTTGCCAGCGTTGGGCTGGAGCTTTACACGCGGCTGCTTGCCCGCGAGGTCGCCACCGTCCGCGCGGTGCGCGATGGCACACCCGCGCCTGCGCCAGAGCCGCGCCCCGTGACGATTGATCTGCCCATCGCCACCGGGCTGCCAGAAAATTACATTGGCTCATCCGAGAACATGGATTTGCGGCTGCAACTTTACCGCCGCATGGCGAGCCTGGACAGCGAGGAAAAGATCAAGGCGTTTGAAGAGGAGATTGAGGATCGTTTTGGCGTGTTGCCCCTGCCCGCCAAAAATCTCATGTTCCAAATGCGGCTCAAGCTTCAGGCGATGGCGCTGGGAGCGACGGCGATCACCACCGATGGCAATCGCTTCACCGTGCGGGCAGATGTCATTGAGAAGATGAACACACGGGCGCTGGAAAAACTGCTGGGCGAAGGCGCGTTGATCGGGCGCAAACAGCTCAGCTTTGTGCGCAGCGGCACGCCAGAGCAATGGAAGAACAAGCTCATGCGCGTGGTGAGCGAGATGGCGAACGCGGTGGTCAAAAACGCCAGGGCGTGATGCCACGCAGCACTCTAATTTTCAAACCGCTGGCTCACATCATAATCTGTGCCCGATTCCGCAAAGTTGCCGCGGGTGTATGCGCCAATCACCTTGCGCCAAAACGCCTTGGCCGGCTCGTTGCGCTGAAGCTCATACACGATCCACGCGCCGTGATGCAAGTTGAACGCCAGCTTTGCCGCCCGGCTGCCCGCGCCCTTGCGGCGATACGGCGGCGCGATGTAAAAATCTAAAATTTCGTATTGCGCGCCTTCTGGCAAATGCGCCATGCCCGCCGCGACCATCACATACCCGGCGGGCCGCCCATCTGCGCGGATGATGTATTGCTCGCACTGGTCGCGCATCCAAAAATTCATTTGCACGGCTTCATCAAACGTGCGCGGGCCGCTGCCGGGCGCGGGCGGGCCATCTGGCTGGTAGATGGGCAACCCAAAATCATTGATGTAAATATACGGGTCAAACTCGGCAAGCGCGTAAAAAAACTGCAGAAAAAAGTGATGGATGATTGGGCGCGTGGCATCGGTGGCGCGTTCCAGTGTAATTTTCATCGCCCCGAGATTGTAATGCGGCATAATCCACCCGCTGTCAGCAACCAGCATATAACCCAATGTCTCTGATTGACCTTATCACCTCACCAAACCCGGCCACGCGCAACTGCTCGCTGGATGATCTGTGCGCCCACATGACGCTGAGCGAACTGCAAGCCGAATGCGCCGCGCTGGATGACTTTCGCCGCAGCCGCGACAATTTATATGAGCGCGTGCGGGCTTTATTTTTTCTCTACGCCATCCACCGTTTTCACATCATCCCGCGTTTAGAGCAAGCCCGCGCAAAAGGCGCGATGATCTCGCACGAGGGCCACGTCAAATTGCTGGATCGCCAGTTTGACGCGGCAATTGACACCTTTCTAAAGGCGCAAGCCGATGATGGCCCCAGCGAGGCCATCTCCAGCGCGCTGGCGGCGGCGTATCACCGGCTGGCGTTCCAAACGCTGGCAAACCAGGTGCGGCGCAGCGTACAAAGTGTGCCCGGCAACCAATGGATGTTCGCCCCAATGCGCGTGGAGGATCATCCATTAAAAATCCATCCCGATTTGTTGGGCAAGGGCGATCGCCCCTACGACCACGCCCATTCCATCCAACTAAGCGGGGCAACATTGCGCGAGCAAACCCCGGTGCGGATGGATCTCTCGCACTCCGGCTGGAGCGACATCTTCTTTTTGGGCATGGACTTCCCCGAAGGCGCGCGGGTGATGAACATCTCGGTAGACCTGGGCGTGCGCGGGCGAGACGCCCAGCCACGCCCACCGGTGGAGGCGTATGTGCGCGTGATTAACCAGCCCATCTTGCGGTTGCGCAGCGTTGACCTGAAAGCCTGCGCGGAGATTAGCGAATTGAGCGAGGTGTTTGATTTCGCCCGCGATTATCTCGGTTTGCTCAAGGCCGCCGTGATCGCCAGCGGCGTCATCCCACCCGCGTTGGAGAACACCGAGACGCCGCTGAGCGAGGTGTTGGCGCAACTGGCCGGGCCGGGGATGGGGCTGGAGATTACCAGCCACGTGAACGACATCCCCAAAGGTTCGCGGCTGGCGGTGAGCACCACCCTGCTGGCGGCGCTCATCGCCGCGCTCATGCGCGCCACCAGCCAGACAAAATCGCTCACCGGCGGGTTGAGCGAGGATGAGCGCCGCTTGGTGGCCGCCCGCGCCGTGCTGGGCGAATGGCTGGCTGGCAGCGGCGGCGGCTGGCAAGACAGCGGCGGCGTGTGGCCGGGCGTCAAACGCATCGAGGGCGCGTTGGCTCAGCCCGGCGACCCGGAGCATGGCATCAGCCGCGGCACTCTGCTGCCCCATCACACCCTTTTGCCGATGGAATCTGCGGCGGGCGTGATTGAGCAGATTCAGCGCTCGCTTGTGCTGGTGCACGGCGGCATGGCCCAAAATGTTGGCCCCATTTTGGAGATGGTGACCGAAAAGTATTTGTTGCGCAGCGAGCCAGAATGGACCGCCCGGCAAGAGGCCATGCGCATTTACGATGAAATTGTGAAAGAGACAAGCGCTCCGGGCGGTTTGACCGCCCGGAGCGCTACGCTTGCATCACTCACCAACCGCAATTTTGCCGGGCCGCTGCAAATCATCATCCCGCAAGCGGGCAACTTGTATACCCAAACGTTGATTGAGCGCGCCCGCGCCAAATTTGGGACGGACTTTTTGGGGTTTTGGATGCTGGGCGGCATGAGCGGCGGCGGGATGGGGTTCTGGTTTGCGCCGCATCGGCTGAATGAGGCGAAGGAACGCATGGCCGAGATTTTGCGCCAGACCAAGCGCGAGTTGGAGACCGCGCTGCCTTTTGCGATGGAGCCGGTGGTGTATGACTTCGCCGTCAACCCGCGCGGGACATGGGCAGAGATGAGTTTTCTTCCATCCTCTTGGGAAAAGCCGGTGGTGGCGAACGAAACCGAGAGTGAGCCATCCGCCCTACCCTTAACCCCACCCTTAACCCCGCCTAACAGGCAAGGGATAGACACCGCCCTGCACGAGCGCATTCGCGCGGAGATGCGGGCAGGCAAGATTGGCCTGGCCCAGAACCGGTTGCCCATCACCACAAAAATTGAGGATGTGCGCGAAAGCGAGGTGATGGACGCGACCACACCCGCCGAGAGCGCCATCACCCAGCGCGGGCTGGCCGCATTGCAACGCGGCGAGGTGGCCGTGTTTACGCTGGCGGCGGGCGTGGGCAGCCGCTGGACGCAGGGCGCGGGCGTGGTCAAGGCGTTGCATCCGTTTGCAAAACTGGGCGGGCAATACCGCAATTTCCTGGAGGCGCACCTGGCCCGCACGCGCCGCGATGCCGAGCGCCACGCCTGCGACATCCCGCATCTCATCAGCACCAGTTATTTGACGCATGATGCGATTGCGGCGTGGCAGAGCAAAACCGGGGCGGCGGCGATTCTCTCACCGGGCAGGGCCATCGGCCAGCGGTTTGTGCCCATGGCCCGCGACCTGCGTTTTGCCTACGAGGAAGCGCCGCAGCAAAAGCTGGACGCGCAAGCGCAAAAAGTGCGCGAGGGAGCGCAAGCCGCGCTCATCGGTTGGGCGCAAAGCACGGGCGAGGGCAGCGATTACACCGATAACGTGCCATCGCAATGTATTCATCCGGTGGGGCATTGGTTTGAGCTGCCCAATTTGTTGCGCAATGGCGCGTTGGCGCATGTGCTAGGCGCGCACCCCAATTTGCGCACACTAATGCTGCACAACGTGGACACGCTGGGCGCAAATGTTGACCCGGCCATGCTGGGGCGGCATTTGGCGGGCAGCGCGGCGCTCACGTTTGAGGTGATCGCGCGGCAAATGGAGGATCGCGGGGGCGGGCTGGCGCGGGTGAACGGGCGGGCGCGGCTGGTGGAAGGGCTGGCCATGCCGCGCGAGGACGACGAATTTTTGCTGAGTTATTACAACTCAATGACGACGTGGATTGACATTGATGGGTTGCTGGCCGCGTTTGGGCTGGCGCGGGCAGATCTGCGCAACCCCGCGCGGGTGGATGAGGCCATTGGCGCAATGGCGGCCCGTTTGCCCACTTACATCACGCTCAAAGATGTAAAAAAACGCTGGGGGCACGGCCAGGAAGATGTGTATCCGGTGGCGCAGTTTGAAAAGTTGTGGAGTGATATGAGCGCGCTGCCAGATGTGGCGTGCGCCTACATGGTGGTGCCGCGTTCGCGCGGGCAGCAGCTCAAAGATATTGCTCAATTGGATGGCTGGCTGCGCGATGGCAGCGCGGCGCATATTGAGAAGTTGTGCGGCTGGTCGGAATGAGTTGATTGAGAAATTTTTGATTACAATGCTCATTGGGTGTTGTCAAGCAATAGCCAACCAGGGCCAATCAGCAATAACAGGAACAGCATGGATAACTCTTTTTCAATTACCGATCTGAAAGCCGTTTTGCGTTTTCCATTTAGCGGGCCGCGCGGAAAGAGCAATTTTTTTATTGGGTCTTTGCTTATGGCCGGCGGGATGTTTGTGCCCATTTTGCCTGTGCTGGCCGCGTATGGCTATTTGGCGCAAATCATGCGCTCGGCCATCAAAGGCGAAGAGCCAACCATGCCAGAGTGGGGCAATTTTGGCAAGCTGCTGCTAGATGGGTTGCGCGGCGCGCTGATTAGCCTGATCTATGTCCTGCCCGGTATTTTGGCGATTCTTTTTGCGTATATCGCATACATGGGCGGGCTGATCAGCACGATCACCGCGCAAAGAGGTTCTTATTATGGCGGCGGGCTGCCAGATAATTTTTTCTCCTTTTATCTTTGGATCGGCGTTTTCTTCATCGGTTTTGTGGTCGGCATGGCGTTGCTCATCCTCGGCCTCATCCCCACGCCCGTGGCGCTGGCAAATTTTGTGGCAAAAGACAAATTTGCGGCGGGGTTTGAATTGCGCAAGGTCACCGGCATCATCCGCAAAGACAAGCTGGGGTATTTTGTGGCGTGGGTGGTGTTGATGGGGTTGTATTACACCTCGTATATGCTGTTCTTCCTGCTTTACTCCACCATCATTTTTTGCTTTGCGGCTTTCCTTGTGCTCATGCCGCTGGCGTTTTACGTGATGTTGGTGGGCGCGGTTTTGTTTGGGCGGTTTTATCGGGAGAATGCGCCGAGTGAGGTTTGAGGCACTTGAGACCCCGCGCCTCGTCATCCGCCGCTTGCGGATGGATGACCTTGCGGCCTTTGTGGCCTACCGCGCCTTGCCCGATGTGGAGCGCTGGCAGCTTTGGGAAAACTATGATCTTGAGCGCGGGCGCAAGCTGATTGCCGACACGCTGGAGGCTGAGCCATTTACGCCCGGCGGGTGGTTTCAATTTGGCGTGGAACACAAAGCCAGCGGCGCTCTCATCGGCGACCTTTACTTGAAGATGGATGAGGCCGGCCAGCAAGCCGAGATAGGCTGGACATTTGACCCGGCGCATCAAGGGCAAGGGCAGGCCACCGAGGCCGCCCGCGCGTTGATCAATCACGCTTTCGCCGTGCGCGGGTTGCACCGCGTTTACGCCATCACCGACCCGCGCCATGAGCGTTCGTGGAAGTTGATGCTGCGGCTGGGCATGCGCCAAGAAGCGCACCTGCGCGAGAATATTTGGTTCAAAGGCGCGTGGGCCGATGATGTGATTTACGCTGTTTTGGAAAGGGAGTGGGAAAATATAAATCTGTGAGATTTTGGAAATCTTACAGATTTTTTGACCTTTTGCGCAAGCCCCAGCTCTACTCAAAATCTTCTGCTATCAGCGCAGATATGGTTTTTTCCTCAACAAGTCCTTGATGAAGTGCTTTGTATTGCGCAGACCCACCAAACCAATTCAAAACCTTGTCCCGATCAAGTTTTGTTTCTCCAATTGCATACAAGGAATGGTATGACGACCATGGCCATTCCCGAAAGTCATCCACAAAACCATGCTTTTGCGGGTTAAAGTGAATGTAAAAGACAAGTTGGGCAAAATAGCGCTCCGAAGTGACCTCTATTCGCCCAAATCTTTCCTCAAACAAACTGCCCGTGCGGGCATAGGCTTTGTTGATGGCTTTTGAGTAAGCGTTAAAAAAATTGGAGAAATGCTGAGAAACGCGCGAAGCGTCCAAGACCTCACAGGTCTGCGAGACCTGTGAGGTCTTGCGCTCCACTTCTCTTATTTTGAGCAATACATGAAAATGATTCCGCATCAAACAATACGCGCATGTATCTGCAATCGGATGGATATATTTTGCGTAGAGTTGCAAAAAATAAGCGTAATTGCGCTCCTCGCGGAATAAGTCTTCGCGGTTATTTCCTCGGTTAAAAATATGATAGTAACGACCCGGCTGCAACGGCTCAACCGACTTCATGGCCGGTAGTTTATCAAGAATTCGGAGACCTGTGAGGTTTTGGAAACCTCACAGGTCTTTCCTAAACACCAACCCGCTCGCGTCCGCATCCACAATCACCTTGGCGGGCGGCGATGTCAGCGTGAGCAAATAATCGGCCAATTTCTCGCGGATGCTGCGCTGCAAAATGCGGCGAAGCGGTCGCGCGCCCATGCCCGGCTCGTTGTTCTGATCCAGCATCCATTGCCGCGCGGCGGGCAAAATCTCCAGGCCAATTCCGCGCTCGGCGGCCATTTGCGCCTCTTTGGAAATCATCAAATCCAAAATTTTGCGCATCACATCCGGCGGCAAAGGCTTGAACATCACAATGTCATCCAAGCGGTTGAGGAACTCCGGGCGGAAGAACTCGCGCACATCCTGCATCGCCAAATCACGCGCGTTCTCCTCGCTCAGCGCGGGGTCGTTCAGATATTTTGCGCCCAAATTGCTGGTGAGCAAAATTACCGTCTCGCGGAAATTCGCCACCCTGCCCTGCCCATCGGTCAGGCGGCCCTCTTCCATCACTTGCAAGAGAATATCCAAAATGCGCGGGTGCGCTTTTTCCACTTCATCAAACACCACCACCGCGTAGGGCGATTTGATAATTTTCTCGGTCAATTGCCCGCCGCCCTCGTAGCCCACGTAGCCCGGCGGGGCGCCAATCAAGCGGTTGATGGTGTCATCTTTTTGGTACTCACTCATGTCCAGAGCCACAAGCGCATCCTCCGAACCAAACAAAAATTCCGCCAACGCTTTGGCCAGCTCGGTTTTGCCCACCCCGCTGGGGCCAAGGAACAAGAACGAGCCGATGGGCCGCTTGGGATCCTTCAGCCCAACGCGGGCGCTTTTTACCGCGCGGCTGAGCGCGGCGATGGCCTGATCTTGCCCCAGCACGCGTTTGCGCAGCGCGTCATCAATGTTGGCAAATTTGGCGCGTTCGTCCTCGCCCAGTTTTGTCACCGGGATGCCGGTCATCATGCTGGCGGCCAGCGTCACATCCTCTGCCGTAATGGTTGGGGTTGTGGGCTGGGCGCCGGCGGATGGGGCCGCGATGGACGAACGCACGACCGCGCAGGCGCGATGCAAAACAGTCACGGCGCTGCCCGGCAAGGGCGCATCGCCAATATAACGCGCGGCCAGCGCGGTGGCGGTTTTGGGCGCAGATGCGCCAATCACCACGTTGTAATCGCGCTCAAATTGCGGGCGCAAAATGTTCAACGCCTGCTCGGCTTCTTTTGTGGTCATGGGCGGCACGCGCAGCATGTGCGAGTTTTGCGGCACGATGGCGTTGGCCTTGAGCTTGTCGGTAAATTCGGCATCGGTGGTGCTGCCCACGATGGCGACCTCATCGCCCGCAAACGCTTTTTGCAAATCTTTGGAAGCCGCATCCAGCCGCGGGTCCCTTCCAAAAAAGCGCTGGATGTTTGAGACAAACAACACGCCGCCCTGCGCCTGGCGCAACCCCACTTGCATCGCCAGCGTTGGGTTGTCCAGCCACGCGCTATCACTCACCTCAATGATGCTGTCTACTTTTAGATTGGGCACGGGCAACGCCGCGCCATTGCCAGCCAGCAACAACGCCAGCGAGCGCGCCAAACTGCGCCGCCCGCTCCCCGGCTGGCCGGTCAAAATCACGTGGCGGCTTTCCGAAAGCGCCAAAATTGTGCTGAGTTCTTTGAGCAGTTCATCGCGAAAAAACAGCGGCTCCAGCGCGCCTTTTTTTGCCAGCGCAAGCCAATCGCTGGTCGTGGTGCGGCGGCTCACCACGCCCTCCATCATCAGGCTGGCGATGGCGCCCGGTGTGACCCCGCGCCGCTGCAAAAGCCCAGCGGTGCTGACCCCGGTTTGCGCCAATGCCCCCAGCAAATGCTCGGTGGCGATGTAAATCTCGCCGGTCGCCAGCGCCGCGCTGCGGGCTTCATCCAGCGTGACAAGCAGCTCCTCGGAGAGTTCGCTGGTGCTGCCCTGGTCGCTCACAAAAGTGAATTTTGCGCCCTTGTCCACGCGGGTGCGCATTTGGGCGATGGCGTCATTTTCGACATCCATCACCTTGAACCCGCGCGTCTCGCCCAGCCGCGCCAAAATGCGGTAAGCGGTGGTGTCTTGCATCCGCGCAAGGGCAATCAGCACAAGCTCGGTCATGAGGACGGGCTTGCCAAACTGGCGCATCAGGTCGGCGGCGCGGCTGAGCGCGGCGCGGGCGTTGGGGTCCAGCAGGTCGGTGTTTAACGAATTGGATGGCATTGTTTGCAAGGATTGTAATACGTTCACGTTCACGCCCGCGAGGGCGGAAGGCGCATAGACCTCACAGGTCTGGGAGACCTGCGAGGTCTTGCCATTGCCCCAACTTTGCGCGTGGGTTTGTCATTTCGAGCGAGGCACGTAGACCTCACAGGTCTGGGAGACCTGTGAGGTCTTCTCGCTGCCTCAACTTTGGGCGTGAGTTTGTCATTTCGAGCGGGGCACATAGACCTCACAGGTCTGGGAGACCTGTGAGGTCTT
>DAORUN010000055.1:0-8799 GCA_035433205.1 Thermoflexales bacterium
ACGGTCAGACCTATATAAAAAAATTACTGCGAGCCAATGGCCTGCGGCTGGGCGATGATGATGAGGCGGTATGTGTTGTTGGTGGGCGGCCAGCAGGTGACCAGCGTCAGGCGCGTGTCGCCCAGATCGGGCAAAATATAGGCCGCGTTTTGCACCTGCACCGCCAGCGGCTGACCCTTCTCCAGCAGCAGTTTGCGCTCCACCACCGTGTAGCGCGTCTCGCGGGTTTTGCCCTTGATGATGATGACATCGTTTGGGTTGAGCAGCCGCAGGTCTGCGAACACTTTTGAGCCAATGTTGTTGTGGCCGCTCATCACAAGGTTGCCCGGCTCGCCCAGCAGCGAGGTGTTGTCCAGCCATCCGGCGGCTTTCATAGGCAATTGCCACGCGCCAGTATTTTTGCCCTTGGCCATCACAAACGATGCGCGCTCCACGGGCGCGTCTAGTTTGAGCGATGGGATTACGATGCGCGTGGGCATCTCGTATTCAACCGTCTCGGTGACAATGCCCGAATCGGGCGGCGGCTGCATGGATTCTGGCACGCCGCTTGCTACCTGCTCCTCTTCTTCTTTTTCGCTGGGCGTGGCTTGCGGGGCGGGTTCATCCTCTGGCGCGGGTGTTCCTTCTAGCCCAGCCAACCCGGCCAATTCTGCCGGATGATATGTTGGCACGGGCATGGGCGCCACGGAAAAATCGGCGGGCTTGGCGGCTGGCACATCTGGCGCCGCAGACCCGCTAATCATTTTGAATAGCCCGATCCCGATCATGGTCAGGCCAATTGCAAGGACGAGCAGGTGCCACAGCTCAAATTTTTTTTGCGGGGGAGGGGGATTGGGTTGCATGGGTGGGCGCAAGAAATAAGGTGTAACGAGCGGTCAAATCTGTGAGCGCGCAAGTTGGGTCTGGTTTCTTGTTTTGTCTGCTTATTTTTGCGATGCCGCTGTGTTGACCGCGATGCCGCTGATATAGCTGATATATGCCGGGATGAGTGGCAACACGCATGGCGAGGCGAACGAGAGAAAACCAGCCGCCGCGGCGATAAAGATCGAAAGGGTCTGGCCTGCGCCATCGCCAAGGACAGCCGCCTCCAGCGTGTTTGTGCTGCTCCCCGCGATCTGCGCCGTAAGCTGCGCCATCTTGCCGGTAATTTGCAGAATGCCCACAAAGATGAGCAACAGCCCGCTGATGATTTCCACCGCCCGCATGTTGCGCTTAAGCAGCGCCAGCACGGGCGTGAGCCGGTCTGCAAACAGCGCCACCAGCAAAAACGGAATCCCCAGCCCAAGCACATATGCGCTGAGCAAAGCCAGCCGCGAGAAGATGCTTTGCGAAGTCACGCTGAGCGAAAGAATGGCCCCAAGGAACGGGCCAATGCAGGGTGTCCAGCCTGCGGCGAAGGACAGCCCAATCAGAAAAGAGCGCAGGCCGCCCACTGTTCCTGAGTTGAAGTTCATGCGGCGCGTGTCTGAATATAGCGCGGGGATATTGACGATGCGCAGGGTAAACAAGCCAAACACAATCATCAAGATGCCGCCGATGACGGCGACGGTTTCTCGCGCGTCATAGATCACATCGCCCAGCACGGTGCCGATGAACCCAAACAGACCAATCACCAAAACGGCAAAGCCCAGCACAAAAAAGAGCGCCTGCACAAAGGCGGTTTGCCGCGCCGGGCGGCCAGTTTTTATTGAGGCGGTTTGTTGAGACATGGTTTTGTGATGTAAGGCGCAAGAAATTCAATTGCAGCTTGCATTTTTTACGCCTTAAACATTACTTCTTGTTTTTTATTTCTTCTTCAATCTGTTTGATGGCGTCTTCTTCGCGCTTTGTGTTGTTCTGACGAACTTTGAGCGAGATGAAATACAGCGCCATGCCACCCAGAAAAACGGCGTAGGCGGTGATGAGGTAGGGCGCGACGGGTTCCTGAAACATGGTTTTACGAATCGGCAAGTTGGGCGCGGCGGGCTTCGTTGGAATCTGCGCGTTCTTGCAGGGCCACCCGCGAGCGCAGAAAATAAACATACAACACAGCAAACGCCGCGAGGCAATATATCAGAATCAGGCTCATCACGGTCTCAATGCCTGTGCCGCCTTTGGAACCCTCGTTCATGCTGGGGCCAAACACGGCGGGGTGAATGCTTTGCAGCACGCGCGAAACAAGAAAGTTGAGCGGAACGGTGAGCGCGCCAACGATGCCATACACCGCAGAAAAGCGCGCCCGGCGGTTGGGGTCGTCAATGCCGCTGCGCAACATCAAATAGGCCACATACATCAAAAATTGGAGGGCGCTCAGGGTGAGTTTGAAATCCCACGTCCACCAGGTGTTCCACACGGGTCGCGCCCACAACATACCCGTCAACAAAACAAACGAGATAAACAGCACCCCAATTTCTGCCGAGGCGACGGCCACGCGGTCGTAGCGCAAATCGCGGCGGCGCAAATACAGCCCGCCCGCCACCGCCGTCACGATCCACGCGCCAAAGCCAATGAGCGCCGATGACAAGTGAAAGTAAAACACGCGCTGAAGGTTGCCGCCCGCGGAGTCTTGCGCGCGGGGCGCCACGAAAAACACCAGCCCAAGGCCAATCGCCAGCATGACCAGCGCGACAAAGCCCAGTGTTTGGGTTAACCGTTCGGATTTGGATGTGGAGAGATCCATTTTTGATATGCTCAGAAAATTATACAGGCGGCCTGCGCGCTGCGCACGGCCATCTCAGATTTGAACTTGAGCAGCGCAGATTTGGAAAAATAAAAAAGCCCGGTTTGCTGAAAAAACCGGGCTTTGTGTTTGCAAACGTATGCAGATTTACGCTTCGGGCGTATCGCTAATTGGCGCGCCGGTGTCATCCACAATCTCGGCGATGGCGCGCTTGGCGCGGCGGCGGCGATCCTTCTCCACCTTGTCAACGACCTCGCTCGTGCGGCGCTCAAGGCGCTTTTGGAAGCGGTCTACCTGACCTTCGGTGTCAATGATGCGCTGCTCGCCGGTGTAAAACGGATGGTTGCCGCTCCACACGTCCAGATGCAGCTCTGGCTTTGTGCTGCCGGTTGTGCCAACCAACAGGCCGCCAACATACACTTTGGCGTCGTGAAAATACTTAGGGTGAATTCCTTCTTTCATCGCTCACGCTCCTGCGGTTTCTACAACCGGGACAATGCTCACTTTCTTGCGGCCATCGGGCAGGGTGTCAAATTTCACCGCGCCATCAACTTTTGCAAAAAGCGTGTGATCCACGCCCACACCGACGAACTCGCCGGGCTTGATTTTTGTGCCGCGCTGGCGGACAAGGATGTTGCCCGCGAGGACGACTTCGCCGCCGTAGCGCTTTACGCCAAGGCGCTGCGCGTTGCTATCGCGGCCGTTTGTGGTGGAACTGCCACCTTTTTTATGTGCCATTCTCTTGCCTCTTTTTTATTACGCCGCAATCTTCACACGCGAGTATGTCTGGCGGTGACCCTTCTTAACGCGGTAGCGCTTCTTGGGGTGGTACTTGAAAATCGTCAGCTTTTCGCCTTTCGATTCGCCCAGAACTTGCGCAGAAACCTTTGCGCCTTCAACATGAGGGCTGCCCACGCGGACGCCGCTCTCATCCGAAATCAACAAAACCGGGACATCGAACGAATCGCCTTTGGCTTTTTCCAGTTTTTCAACCAGAATTTCATCGCCGGGCGACACCCGATACTGGCGCCCGCTTATCTCTACAACTGCATACATTATATTTATCACTCCTGAAAAAACAGCCCGTAGAGTATACCCCAGTTAAAAATGCAAAATGCAAAACAAGCGGTATTCACAGGCTGTGGGCTGGTTAGCTGTGCCCCATCTGGCTGGCCCAGGGTTCTTTGCGCCCCAGCAGCCATTTGGGTATCATATCGCACAAAGCGCGAGGCAGCACGTTCGCCGCGCGGAGTTCGCGCGCGGGCTGCCAGAAAAATTCAATGTGCGGCTCGATGGAGGCCGGTTTGGCGCGGCGGGCAATCGCCCCGCTCGTCATCTCAAACATCAAGCTGATCTCGTGATGCAGCGAGCCTTTCTGGATAAACGAGCTTTCGATGGCGCCCAGAAAGCCCTCCACCTTGACCTTTGCGCCCATTTCTTCCTCAAGTTCGCGGGCCAGCGCCACCGCCGCCGATTCGCCAAACTCAATATGCCCGCCGGGAAGGTAGGCGTAATCTGCGCCCACGCTGCGGCATAGCAACACACCGCGCGGGCCAATCAACACCCCTCGCGCAATCACCTCAATGCGGGCCTCTTGATCTGTTTTGCTCATAATATTTTTAACCAGACTTGCGAATTATCGAACATACACGTATATCGCCAGCAACGCAAAGCTTTCATTTCTCAACTCAATTTTTTCAGAAGCCTGCATTAAGCTGGAGTTTCTATCTTTGAACGTTAAACCGCTGCACGAAAGGCTTGTTCCGCCGCCAGAGCTGGAGCCGCCCATGCCGGTAAAGACGCGGCAGGTGAACCCGGGTTCAAGAACAACCCCGCTGCCAAATGAATACACCGCGGGCGGTTCTAGTGAGGGGTTGTTAATGATGAGACGCAACCCCAGCAACGCCACATTTTGCGCGCCCACATTTGTCAGCTCAATATATTCATTGGCTGGGTAATCAATATCTGGATGAATCGCCGAAATTTTTATCGTGCCGCTAATTAACGTTGCACCGGGCGGATACACAACAGGCGTGGGTGTTGCGCCGGGCGTGGCCGTGGGCGCGGGCGTGTTTGTTGCGGTCAATTCCTGGTTGGGCGCGTTGGTTGCCGTTGGCGTGGCCGTGGGCGCTTGCGCGGCCGTTGTGGGTGATGGGGTCGCGGTGGGCGCGGTTGTGGCGCCCGGCACTGGCGTAAACGTGGGCGGCAATATCGGCGCGGGGGTGGTCGCAATGACCGGAACAACCGGCGTAAAAGATGGGCCAACCGCCGGGCTGGTGGCTGGCAGCGCAGGCGTTGGGCTGCGTTGCGGCGTGGGCGCGCCCGGCACAAGCGTGGGCGATGGGATGGGCGAGGGAGGCGGTTTGCCCGGCGTTGTTGGTGGCGTTGGGTTGGTCACAACCGCCGCCGCCGTGGCGGTAATCCCAGGCGTGGCCAGAATTGTTTTGGCCGCCACGGGGGTGAGCGTGACCTTTGCCTTTTGCTCTTGCGCCACTTGCGCGGCCTCGGCGTTCAGAATGATGGCGCGCGTTTGGGCGATGCCGGGGGCCAGCGCAAGGGCCATCACCACCGCGCAAGCCATCACACAAGCCAGCGCCACCCCGGCCACAACCAGCAAGGCATATGGCGAGGCGGCGAATTTTTTAAGTGATTCCGTTGAAGAAGTTTGTTTTTGCAAGGCGCTCATTTATGCGGGCGTTGGAGCAAAAGCGCGGGTGGCCTTTTTGCCTCGCTCCATTTCCCAGGGATAGACAATGTAAGAATTCGTTGTTTCTGCAAAATAGGTGGGGCGATGGTGCGGAAAGAGAGATTTCCCCGGTTTGTAATGCAGCACGGCCATTTCTGGGCGCGCGCCGCTGGCCTCCAGCCGCCCGCGCACGGTCATAATGTGCCGCCCATGTGTCCACACATCATCCACGATGAGGATGCGTTTGTTGCGCACCAGCGCCTCATCTGGGAACTGCAAAAATGTGGGCCATGCCAGCAAGGCCGGGGCGTTGCCAGATGGAAACTCCACCGCTGCGGTGAGAATGTGCTTGATATCCAGCGCCTCGGCAATCATGCCGCCCGGCACAATGCCCCCGCGCGTGACAAGCACCAGCGCGTCAAACACGCCGGTCATCTGCGGCAGCAGGCGGTCAATCAGCGCCTCAATATCGGCCCATGTGAGGATGGTGTGGCGGGGTGGCTCGTCTTGTCGCATATTGTGTTTACCTCAATTAGCGTGTAGTATATGGCTCAATTTTAGATAAATTCAGACATGAATCACTTACTTAACAAAACCACTTACAAGCAAATATCGCTTTTGTTTGTGGTTGTTTTTGCGCTGTCAGGATGCGCCCGACCAGCCAGCAATGGTCTGCCAACTTTGGCGCCATCCACACCTGCGCCCACAAAACCGCCCGCTACCGCCGCGCCGCAGCAACCGCTCGTCACGGTGGTTGTCACCACTCCGCTTGCGCCAACGCAGGTTCCGCCAGCGGCCACACCGGTGCCCGTCTCGCCGCCAACCACCGGGCCTGCGCCTGTGCCAACATTTCCACCATATTTGCTCACACCTGTTCCTGGCAATGTTGACACAAACCCGCCCGGTTCTGAATGCTGCACGCAAAATCCGCCGCCCAAACCGCCTGCATCGGGATGCCGCGTGTATTACTACACCGTTCGTCCCGGCGATAATCTCTTTCGCATTGGGCTGCGCTACAACACGACCGCATACGCCATCGCCCGCCAGAATGGCATATCAGATATTCGTCTGATTAACCCTGGGCGCAGGCTAAAAATTACCGTGTGCAATTAACTTTCTGCGATTATAGCCGCGCATGGTACAATCGCCATCCGTTCGCCAGGCCCTCATCGTCTAGTGGACTAGGACGCGGCCCTTTCAAGGCCAAAACACGGGTTCGAATCCCGTTGAGGGCATACCAGTTAAGACATGACCAAAGATCGGGTTTTGAAAATCAGAACCCGATTTTTTTATTGACACCGCGATCCCCCATTCTCCCTCTGTGAGGAAACGCCATGACCGACACCCAACTCTTTTTGCAACACGTGGCCGCCAACGCAGATTTCATCCACCCAACCCGCCCCACAAAAATAGGCCGCGGGCCGGGGCGGTTGGATGTGATGGGCGGCATTGCCGATTACAGCGGGTCGCTGGTGCTGCAATGGCCGCTGGCCCGCGCCGCATATTGTGCCGTTCAATTTTGCGATGAGCCTGTGGTTGCCATGCGCAGCCTGAACGCCGCCGAGATTGACGCTGAGCGCGATGTGACCGCGCCGCTGGAAGTCATCGCGCAGGGGAATTACGCGCAGGCCCACGCCGCCCTCACCGGCGACCCCGCGCGGGCGTGGGCGGCCTACGCGGCTGGGGTGCTGGTGACGATGGCCCGCGAACTGGGCGTGGCGCTCACGCGCGGGATGCGCCTGCTGGTGCACAGCGATGTCCCCGCTGGCAAAGGCGTCAGCTCCAGCGCCGCGCTGGAAGTGGCGTGTATGCGGGCCGCCTGCGATTTGCTGGGTGTGCAGCTCGCCCCACGCCAGTTAGCCATCCTGTGCCAAAAAGCCGAGAATTTGGTGGTGGGCGCGCCGTGCGGGGTGATGGACCAAATGAGCAGCGCGTGCGGCGAGCCGGGCAAACTGCTGGCCTTGCGCTGCCAGCCCGCGCAGCTTTTGCCCTCGGTTGCTTTGCCCGATGGGTTGCGGGTGTGGGGTATTGATAGCGGGATTCGTCACGCCGTGTCTGGCAGCGATTACACCGCCGTCCGCGTGGGCGCGTTCATGGGGTATCGCATCATCGCGGGGTTGGATGGGTTGCCGGTTCGCCTGATGGATGGGATCGCCCAAGTGGATGACCCGCGCCGAAACGGATATTTGGCGAACATCACGCCCGCCGAGTGGGAAGCTCATTATCAGGATCGTGTTCCGCTGGAGATGCGCGGCGATGATTTTCTGGCGCAGTTTGGCGGCACAACCGATTCGGTCACGCGCGTGAACCCCGCGCGAACATACGCCATCCGCCAGCCAGCGGCGCACCCCATTTACGAGAACGCCCGCGTGGAAGCCTGGCATACGGCGCTCAGCTCTCCTCCCGCCGAGAGGGGCCGTGGGTGGGAAGAAAATATGGGCGAACTCATGTACGAATCTCACGCCAGTTACGGCGCATGTGGATTGGGCAGCGAAGGCACAGACCGCCTTGTGCAGATGGCGCGTGAGGCGGGCGCGGAGCGCGGCATTTACGGCGCAAAAATCACCGGCGGCGGCAGCGGCGGCACGGTGGCCGTTTTGGCCCGCGCCAACGCCGAACCCGCCGTGAGAGCCATCGCCCAGCGCTATGCCCAAGAGACCGGGCGCGGCGGAAGCCTTTTGGACTAAACGCAAAAAAAGAACTGGGGTTAAACTCAGCACTTAACACTTAACATGTCAACCCAAGCTTATGATCTTCTCGCCCGCGTATACGATTTGCAGCACCGCACCTTTACCGAGGATGTGCCGATGTATTTGACGCTGGCGGCGCAGGCGGGCAGCCCCGCGCAGGTGCTGGAATTTGGCGCGGGCACCGGGCGGGTGATGATCCCGCTGCTGGAGGCCGGGCATGGCGTGGCGGGTGTGGATTTGTCGCGCGGGATGCTGGACATCGCGGCGCAGCGCATCGCCGAATCGCCCAAGGCCAAAGCCGCGCCCTCAAAATTGATCGAGGCCGACACGCGTTCTCTTGCGCTGGATGAGAAATTTGATCTGGTCATCATCGCGCTCAACACGTTTTTGCACAACCTCACCCGCGAGGATCAACTGGCCACGCTGCGCGCGGCGCGGGCGCATTTGCGGCCCGGCGGCTCGCTGGTGGTGGACTTGCCGCCCAACGATGAGCTGGCCAATCAGCCAGATGACGGCGTGTTTGACCTTGAGGCTTCGCTGATTGACCCCGCCAGCAAGAGCCACATCGAAAAATTTGTAGCCAGCCGCGTGTTTTGGGCCGCACAAGAACAAGAGCTTAAATATCGGGTAGAGGAGACGAGCAAGGGCGAGACGCACGCGCAGACGGTCAGCTTCCGCTTGCGCCACGTTTTTAAGCATGAGATGGAGTTGCTTTTGCAGGCGGCTGGTTTTGCCCGCTGGGATTGGTTTGGCGATTACGCCCT
>DAORUN010000055.1:8899-18938 GCA_035433205.1 Thermoflexales bacterium
CGGGCGGCGTGAATGGGCCAGTTGGGGTCGCGCAGAGATGCGCGGGCAATCAGCGCCACATCGGCCCGGCCATTGCGAATGATCTCGTCGGCGTGGGTTGGCTCGGAGATGAGGCCCACCGCCATGGTGGGGATGCTCGCCGCGCGGCGAATGCCCTCCGCAAACGGAACTTGATAGCCCGCGCCGGGCGTGACTTTTTGAGCGGGCGAATTCCCGCCGCTGCTGCAATCCACAATATCCACGCCCTCATTTTTTAGCCGCGCAGCCAGCGCGATGGAATCCTCCAGCGTCCAGCCGCCTTCCACCCAATCGGTGCAAGACAGCCGCACACACAGCGGCGCGGTTTCTGGGATGGCCCCGCGAACGGCGCGGGTCGTCTCAATCAACATACGGATGCGGTTGTCAAAATTGCCGCCATATTCATCGGCGCGGGTGTTGGATAACGGCGAATAAAAACTGTGCAGAAGGTAGCCGTGCGCGGCGTGAATCTCAATCAGGTCAAACCCAGCCGAGATGGCGCGGCGGGCCGCATCGGCAAAGGCGTGTTGAATGCCGCGAATCTCATCCACGCTCAGCGCGCGCGGCGTGCGATACGCCTCTGAGTAGGGTTGATTACTTGGTCCAACGATGTCCCATCCACCTTGCGCGTCTGGCGCGTTGCCGCCGCCATCCCAGGGGCGTTTGGATGAAGCTTTGCGCCCGGCGTGGGCCAATTGAATGCCCATCGTTGCGCCCTGCGATTTGCAAAACGCCACCGTCTCGGCCAGCGCGGCGGCGTGAGCGTCATCCCAAATGCCCAGGCAGCCCGGCGAGATGCGCCCGCGCGGCTCCACCGCCACCGCCTCGGTAATAACGAGACCCGCGCCACCCATCGCCCGCGCACCCAGATGAATTTTGTGCCAGTCGTTGGCCATGCCGTTTTGCGCGGAATACTGGCACATGGGCGATACACCCACGCGGTTGCGCAACGTCACGCCGCGCAGGGGAAGAGGGTCAAACAGATGAGACATGCAAGGATTTTACGCCACGCGCGCAAAATGCCGTTTTGCAAACAGCCGCATCAAATTTCGATGATGCGGAACGGATGGACATTCATCACTTTGGTCGCGCCAACCAGGGTCTCGGTGGCATCGCGGGGGGCGTAGTTGGTGTGCTGATGGCCGTGCAGCCAAAGCCTTGGCTTAAACGCATCCATCATCCGGTTAAACACTTTGAAGCCGGTGTGCGCGTGATCTGCGCCGTTGTGAATGCCAAATGGCGGCGAGTGGGTCACCATCAGATCAAAAGATTTAACGGTGAGCTGGCGAGTGAACAACCTTGCGCTCAGCAAACAGCCCCGCGCAGTTTGCTCAAACTGAGAGTATTGGTAGGGCGCATCTGGTTTGTAGCGCAGGCAGCCCTGCAACCCCGCCATGGTCAACCCGGCCATCGTTTGCACGTTCATATCCAAGTTAATCCAGCCGCCCGGATCGGTTTTGATTTTGCCGCTCTCGCCAATCTCAAATGAATCATGGTTGCCGCGCACATACACGCAAGGCGCATCCAGCGATGACGCGATGAACTCCATATACCAAATGGGCAGGTCTCCGCAGCCCACCACCAGTTGCACATCTTTGCAGCGTTCGCGCAGGGTGGCGCTGTAAATCCATTTTATGGGTTCATCGCTAACCGCCAGAATTTTCATACTTAGACAGAGCCTAAGGGTCTGCGCCTGACTACTGTCAGGCAGATCCTTAGGCTCTAATAGTCCCGCTTTGTAAATACGCTTCCATAAATGGATCGAGCGCGCCGTTCAATACATCGTGCGCCTGGCTGGTCTCGGTATCGGTGCGCAGGTCTTTCACCAGTTGGTAGGGGTGCAGCACATAGTTGCGAATTTGATCGCCAAAATTGGCGGTGGGCGGCTCGCCGCGCAAACGGCGCATTTCGTCATCGCGCTTGCGCTGCTCAATTTCAAACAGCCGCACTTTTAGCACGTGCATGGCGCGTTCGCGGTTTTGGGTCTGGCTGCGCTGATCTTGACAGGTGACGACGATGCCGGTTGGAATATGCCGGATGCGCACTGCGCTCTCGTTCTTTTGCACGTTTTGCCCGCCCGCGCCCTGGCTGCGGTAGGTGTCTATTTCGAGGTCGCCCGGCGCGATTTCAATCTCAATTTCTTCGTCGCGCAAGTCCGGGAACACCTCCACCCGCGCAAAGCTGGTTTCGCGGGTGCCGCCAGCGTTAAACGGCGACATGCGCACCAGCCGGTGCGTGCCGCGCTCGCTGCGCAGCCAGCCATACGCCTTGTCTCCGGTGATGCCCATTGTCACGTTCTTCACGCCCGCCACATCTGCCGGGGTGTAATCAATTTCGCTCACCTTAAAGCCTTTGGCCTCGGCCCAGCGGGTGTACATGCGGTAAATCATCTCGGCCCAGTCTTGAGCATCGGTGCCGCCTGCGCCGGGTTGTATGGTGATGAGAGCATCGGCGTGGTCGTGTTTGCCGCTGAACATCAGCTCCAGCTCAAGCGCGGCCACCTGCGCGGTCAGCGCGATCACTTCGCTCTCGGCCTCGCTGGAAGCATCGGCGTCGTCGGCTTCATCGGCCAGTTCAATCAGCGTCTCGGCGTCTGCCATGCGTGATTCAATCGCCCCAAATGATGAGACCGTGTTGCGCAAAGAGGATAGCTCGCGCATGATGCCTTGCGCGGCTTGAGGGTCATTCCAAAATGCGGGTTCGTTGCTTTGCGCTTCAAGCGCGTTAATTCGTTCTGTCTTTGAGCTTATCTCAAAGACGCTCCCGCAGCCTGGCGATGCGCGGTTGCAGCTCGTTCAGGCTGGCTTTTGCAAGAGTGAGTTTTTCGTTCATCTCGCGTGACATGATAGCAGACTAATCTCAGCGCGTTGCCCGTATACTTGGGGGCATGGAACGCACTCTTATCATCATCAAGCCTGATGGCGTCCAGCGGGCGCTGGTCGGTCAGGTCATCACACGTTTTGAACAGCGCGGGTTGCGCATTGCGGGAATGAAGCTGATGCAGATTAGCCGGGAGCTGGCCGAGCAGCATTACGCCGAGCACAAGGGCAAGGGCTTTTTTGAGCCAACGGTGAAATACATCACCTCTGCGCCGGTGGTTGTGTTCGCGCTGGAAGGCCCGAACGCCATCGCCGCGGCCCGCCAGACGATGGGCGCGACCAAGCCCAACGAGGCGGCCACGGGCAGCATTCGCGCAGACTTCGGTCTGGACATCTCGCGCAACATTGTGCATGGCAGCGCCAACGCCGCCGATGCCGAGCGCGAAGTGGCGCTGTATTTCAAACCCGAAGAACTGGTCCAATATCAGCGGGCCGCCGACGGCTGGCTTAAGGAATAACGAAGCATATCTTTTTACGTCATTCCAAAAAGAGCTGGCCGCAGGGCTGGCTCTTTTTTTGTTGACGGGGGACGGAAGACGGACGATAGACCATAGACGATGGACGATAGCATCGGCAATTGTGTTATTCCCATCGTCCATCGTCCATCGTCCATCGTCCATCGTCGGTTGTTTTATTAAGAGATAATAACCAAGCATAAAAACATGAAAGCACGCACACGATTTGCGCCCTCACCAACGGGCGAGTTGCACATTGGCGGCATCCGCACCGCCATATTTAGCTGGCTATTGGCCAAGCACACCGGCGGCGAGTTTTACATCCGCCTGGAAGACACCGACCAGGAGCGCTACGTGCCGGGCAGCGCCCGCCGCATTTTGCAAAGTTTCGACTGGCTGGGCATTCAGTTGGATGGCGGGCCGGATCATGCCGAACTTGCGGCGATGAAGACAAACGAGGATTACCCAGAAGCGCTGGCAGATGGGTCGTATCACGGCGTGCCAAAACCGTTTGTGCAAAGCCAGCGGCTGGCGTTTTACAAAGAGCGCAGCGAGTGGCTGATTGCCAACGGCTACGCCTACCGATCCAACGAGACCTCCGAAGAGCTTGACGCCATGCGCAAAGAGGCAGAGGCGAAAAAACAAAACTTTCGTTTTCACGAGCACATGCGCCTGCGGACAGACATCAAACCAGATGAGCCGCACGTGGTGCGCATGCGCATTTTGCCGCCCAACGGCCAAACCGTGCTGAATGACGCGCTGAAAGGCAAGGTGGTGTTTGAAAATGCCAATGTGGATGACGCCATTTTGCTCAAAAGCGATGGCTTCCCCACCTACCATCTGGCGGTGGTGGTGGATGACCACATGCAGGGCGTGACCCATGTTTTGCGCGGCGATGACTGGCTGCCCAGCGCGCCCAAACACGTGCTGCTTTACCAGTATTTTGGATGGGATCAGCCCGTGTGGGCGCACACGCCCAACGTGAACGGCAACGACGGGCGCAAGCTGAGCAAGCGGCACGGCGCGCAGACCATTTGGGAGTTCCGCGATCAGGGCTATTTGCCAGAGGCCATGATTAACTTTTTGGCAATGCTGGGCTGGGCGCCCGGCAACGGCGATGAGCAAAACGTGTTCACAATTGACGAGCTGATCGCCAAGTTCTCGCTGGATGGGGTGGGCATTTCTCCGGCGGTGTTTGAATACAACAAGCTGGATTGGCTGAACGGTGTGCATATCCGCCGGCTGCCCGCCGAAGATTTGGCGAAGCGGCTGGAGCCGTTTTTGGCCCAGGCTGGCGTGGTGGTGGATACGCCAGAAAAGCATGAGAAGTTATTGCGCATGATTCCGCTCATCACCGAGCGCATTAAAAAGCTGAACGAGGCCGCGCCGTTTGTGGATTTTGTGTTTAGCGACATCGTGACGCCGCCGCAAGAGCAATTGATTGGGCCAAAGATGGAGCTGCATCTTTCGCTGCACGCGCTCAAAGAGAGCCGCCGCGTTTTGGATGAATTGCCAAACTTTGACGACGCGGCCGCGATGGAAGAGGCTATGCGCAAGCTGGGCGATGATCTCGCGCTCAAGCCCACCCAATTGTTCACCATCATTCGCAATGCCGTGACCGGCAAGAGCGTGACCCCGCCGCTGTTTGGCACAATGGCTGTGATGGGCAAAGCCACCACGCTGGAGCGGATTGACCGAGCCATTGCCCAGTTATCCGGCAGATAAGACAAGCCGCGCAACAATTTGCGCCGCGCCATGAAGTCGGGCTGCTAAAGCCTTTGCGGGCCAAAAGGCTGCCCACCAACCAGCCCGACTTTTTCACCTTGCTCAGATTTCCTTTTCTCGCGCTGCGGCGCGCCAAGATTGAGTTGACGGCTCAGAAAAGGATGTTTCAAAATGCCGTCATGCTAGAATCTTTTGATTCGATAGAGAGTTTCCATAAAAATATAGGGTGTGGCGTGAAACAAGATGCGAGGCGCAAGTTTTGGGCCTGTTTTGTGCGCTACACCTTACAGGGTACAAAAGAACAAACTCTTGCCCGTTGATTGAGGAGAAGAAAACAGAACATGAGTGATGACGGAATAAATCAATCGCAGGATGACTTTGGCGGAGAGCCAACATCCACGCCGGTGATTGACCAACTGCCCAAAAACACAAAGTATCGCCAGTCCAAACCGCCCCGCGCGCCAAAAGCCCCGCGAGAGCGCAAGGCGCTGGCTGCCGGTTTTGCGCCGGGCAGCATCGTCAAATATGGCGGGTTGGCGCTTGGCCTGATTTTGATCGCCGGGCTGGCCTTTTTTGCCGTGCGGGCGCTGAGCCAGAACAGCTGCGATGACTTTAGCGCCAGCCGCACCACGGTTAGTACAGCCGATGGCCTGAGCGTAAACGTGTTGCCAGATGCGCTGAAAGGCGCGTTTGGGGTGAAGCTGTCATCGGTGGCGCAGAACGATTTTAGCGTGAACTCTGGCAGCGCCAGCGTAAAAACCGCGGCGC
The DNA here is from genome assembly GCA_035433205.1 of Thermoflexales bacterium. GTDB lineage: Bacteria > Chloroflexota > Anaerolineae > J036 > Brachytrichaceae > DAORUN01. The sequence goes on from DAORUN010000055.1 coordinate 14,745, forward strand.
AGGCCGTGCCGGATGGCGCAAAGCCCTCCAGCGCGTTTTACCAGATTCAGGGATGCAACACCGCCCCAAAAATGGCGACCTTGCGCGTGAAGGCGCCCGCCGAGGCCAAATCACTGGACGCGCTGGCCGTGTTTGGCTGGGATGAAACCGCCAAGCGCTGGCGCTGGCTGGGGGCGCAGCAAGACGCCGCGACCCGCAGCATCCTCGCGCCGGTGAGCAAGCTCCCTTCTGCCGTGATGTTGATGCAAGTTGCGCCCACCCAGACCGGCATTTCTGCCGAACTGGCCGCCAACGGCCAAAGCGTGGACGCGACAAAATTGGCCGGCCTGACCGAACTTAACCCGGTGGGTCTTTACCTGGGCGATAACGGCATGGTGGTGGGCGACCGCAGCCTGCTGGCGAGCGTGGATGGCAATGCCAAAGTCACGCCGGTCATTCGCAACTGGACCTCCGCCAGTCAAATCAACCGCACACTGCTCAAAGACATGCTGGCCAGCCCGAAGGCCGCCGACGCGCACATCGCCAACATCGTGGACTTGGTGGCGCGTATTGGCAACTATGCTGGCGCGGAAATTGATTACCGCGGGCTGGATGCGGCCTCGCAAGATGCCTATGCCCAGTTTTTGACCAAATTGGGCGATGCGCTTCACGCCAAAGGCAAGACGCTCACGGTGGTGTTGCCCGCGCCGGTTAAAACAAACAGCGTTGACCCAGAGACGATGTGGAATACCAATGGCTACGACGTGCGCTCAATCGCGGCGGCCGCAGATTCCATCAAGCTGGATATGACCAGCGACCCGACTTTGTTCCAGGCCAGCACGCTGGATGCGTTGATGAACTGGGCCATCTCGCGGGTTGGCAAAGACAAATTGCAGGCCGTGATTTCTGCGCAAAGCGTAAAGCAGGCCGCCGATGGCACCACGCAATTTATCAGCGCAGCCGAGGCGCTGCAACCGCTGGGACAAGTTGTGCCAGAACAGCCGCTTTCTGCGCCGCTCACGCCGGGCCAAAAGGTCAAACTCAAAATTACGGGTTTGGTAGACCCGGCCAGCATTCAATATGACGCCGACACGCAGACGTATCGCTATTCATTTGCCGATGCGACCGGCGCGACGCAAACGGTGTGGCTGAACACCGCCGCCAGCTTGAAGAAGAAGCTGGACATGCTTGCTCAATACAATCTGCGCGGGGTTTCTGTGCGCGGGCTGGATGGGGCTGGGGCCGGAACTGAGGCCATCGCAAGCGCCATCAGCGCAATGAACCAGGCGACGGCGCAAACCGCCGCGCCCGCCAGCAGCCTGGCGTGGAGCGTGAACGGCGTGACCGATGCCAATGGCAAAGGCATGACCTACGAATGGACAGCCCCGGCGCAGGCGGGCAAATATGTGCTGGGCGCATCGCTGACCGGGCAAAATGACCGCGGCACGGTGAACGTGGAAGTGGTTGTGCCCACGCCCACGCCGGTGCCACCCACCGCCACACCCAAACCTGTGGTGGTTGCGGTTGTTCGGCCAACAGCGGCGCCTGTGGCGGTTGCCCCGGCAGCAGCGGCGACCACCGCCCCCGCCGCGGTTGTTCCCCCGCCCAGCAGCGGCGGATGGCTGGGTGTTGGCGCGCACATTGACACGGGCAACAACATGGCTGGTTATCTTGCGCGGATGCGCAGCGAAGCAGGCATGAACTGGATCAAGGTTCAAATTGTGTTTGATTCTGGCGCGCCGGATGTGAGCTGGATCGTCAACTCGGCGCACGCCAACGGCATCAAGGTTTTGCTGGGCGTCATTGGCAACCGCTCGCGGTTTGCCGACCGCGGTTATTACCCAACCTACGCGGCGGGCGTGGCGGCCATGGCCAAACAAGGCGCGGATGCCATTGAAATTTGGAACGAGCCAAACTTGGACCGCGAAGTGGGTGGCTCCAACGTCAGCCCGGAAAATTACACCGAACTGCTCCGCCAATCGTATGGGGCGATTAAAGCCGCGAACGGCGGCACGCTGGTGATTGGCGGCGCGGCGGCCCCCACCGGCTACTTTGGCGGCAATTGCACCCCCAGCGGGTGCGATGACGCGCCGTTCCTGGCCCGCGCTCGCGCGGCTGGTGCCGCCAATTACATGGATTGTCAGGGAGCGCACTTTAACGGCAGCCCCAACGCGCCATCGGTGACAACCGGCGGCAACCCGGGCGGGCACCCATCCTGGTATTTTTATGGCACGCTGGACACGGCGTATAACAACATGGGCCGCCCGGTGTGCTTTACCGAGATGGGCTATGTGACCAAAGACGGCGTGATGGGCAGCCTGCCGCCCGGCTTTGAATGGGGCAACGGCATCACGCTGGCCCAGCAGGCCGCGTGGGAAGCCGAAGTGGTGACGCGCTCGCGCCAGAGCGGCAAAGTGCGGCTGGTGATTGTGTGGAACGCCAACTTCCACAAGCAGGATGGCAACGACCCGCAGGTGGCGTATTCCATCTTCCGGCCGGATGGCTCTTGCCCGGCTTGCGGCTCCATCCGCGCCGCGGCGCAGTAAGATTTTTTACACCGCAGAGAGGCAGAGACGCTGAGAATAAAAAAACTCGGCGTCTTTGTGTCTCTGGGGTATAAATTGTTTTTTGTTTTAACGTGAGTTTTGGTTAAGTTTTATCAATTTGCAATGAAGCATAAGGCTAAAAAAGAACTTAAATCTGTCATTCCGAACGCCGAAGGCGGAGGAATCTGCGCGTAAATCGGGCTTGGCGCGTGCCATTTTCGCAGATTTCTCGCTCGTTCCTCGCTCGAAATGACAGGCTTACCCTTAACCAGAACTGAGGTTGTTTTAGTTGAATTTTTGCATTTTTCATGAGCCGATATTCTTTTGACCCCAAAATTAACCCTGATAACCAGCGCAAGCGCCGCATGATGATTGGCGGAATTGCCGCTGGGGTTGTGTTGTGCGTGGGCGTGGGATTGGTCGCCGCGGGTATTTCTGCGCTGAGCAAGGGCGGGCTGGGCGGGGCTGCGGCCACCGCCACACCGTTTAAGCCCAAGATCACCATTTATGCCACGGATGTTGCGAGCGCGGCAGTGACCGCCGCGCCAACACGAGCAGCCGCGGCAACCACGCAACCCATCAGCCAAACCGCCGCCGCGCCCACCGCAAAACCCATCAGCACAATGGACCCGGCGGGCGCAGTGCAAGGCCTGGCCGATTTTGTGTGCCCGCAGCCGCGCTCGGCAGACCCGCAAAAAATGGGCGTGGGCATCAAGAGCAACATTTTGGTGGGCGATATTGGCTTTTGGAACACGGTGGTGGCCGAGAAGTTGAAGATGACCTGGCTGGGGATGAAGGTGAACTGGTATGAGTTTGAGCCGCAAAAAGGCCAGGTGGAGGCGTTCAAATGGCAATTGATGGACGCTTTTGTGGCCGACGCGAACAAGAAGGGTCTCAATCTCGCCATGACGATCACCCAGCCGCCGCAATGGGCGCGCAGCGTGCAAGATGCGCCCGGCGTACGTCCCAGCCCAGCCGATGATGTGAACGAGAATGTGCGCTTTTTCAGCCGCATCGCCGGGCGCTACAAAGGCTGTGTGCAAGCGATTGAAGTGTTCAACGAAGTCAATCTTCAGCGCGATTGGAAAATTCCATCCGGGCAAATGAAAGGCGCGGATTACGTGCGCTATTTGCAGCCCATCTCTGCTGCCTTGAAAAAAATTGACCCCAACTTGCTGGTGGTGATGACGGCGCTTTCACCCACCGGGGCGAATGACCCCGGCAAGGCGATGGATGACTTTGTGTATATGGATGAGCTGGTGGCCGCGGGCGCGCCTGCGATGGTGGATTGCGTGGGTGTACACTTGAATGGCTTCAACTTTCCGCCGGATAAGGAATGGAACTCGGGTTATAACGACCCCACTGCTAAATTCCGCGGGCCATTTGATAACCCGCATCATTCGTGGTCGTTCCTGAGCACCATTACGACTTACCGCCAAAAAACCAATAAGCCGATTTGTGTGACCGAGTTTGGCTGGCCCAGCATGGAGAATTTGGGGGTGGCTGGCGCGCCGCCCGGGTTTGACTTTGCGCTGGATAACACCGAGAAGGAACAGGCGGATTGGATTGTGCAGGGGTTCAGCATCATGCGCTCGCTGGGGTATGTGAAGTTTGGCGTGGTGTTCAATTTGGATTACATCGCCAAGACCGACGCGACCGCCGACAAGGA
>DAORUN010000055.1:19038-20921 GCA_035433205.1 Thermoflexales bacterium
TCGCAGTAGCGGCACTTGCGCTCGTCGGACGTTTTGGGGAAATCCTCAATCGTTTGCCCGCGCGAAATCTCATCCACCAAACCAGATAGCATGGCTTTGTCTGCCTCATACTCTGCGCGGGAGTAGGTAATTTCCACCCAGGCGCGATCTGGAAAATTTGCCAGCCAATAGCGCATGGCGCACTGCTCCGGCTCAAACGGATGGCCCTCGTTAAACGGCGCGCCCGCCGTTGCCAGCACATACAAATAGGCCCGCGTTTGAATCCGCCGCTTGAGCATTTGGTAGCTGGGCGCGGTCTCGCCGCGCAGGGTTTTCCAATCCACAATCACGGCCTGGCCGGGCTGGCAGGCCAGCAGATCAAACCGCGCATACAAACTGGCCTCGCCCAGCGGCGCGGTTAGTTCAAGCTCTGGGGTGCGGGTTGCGGGCAGATGGGAGAAGTCTGCGCTTAAAAACCGCGCCCACCAGGTTTGCAGCTCGGGGTCGTCGGTTTGCGGTGTTTCGTCAATTCCCAGCCAATGCCGCTCTATCCAGCGATGAAGCAACGCGCCTTTGCGCAGATATTCGCGGTATTGCAGCGCGGTCAGCCCGCCGGTGGGCGATGCCTCGACCAGCGGCCACGCCTGCTGAGCGATGTAACGCAGGTAGTAGCGGCGCGGGCAATCGGCAAAATCGCCCAGGCTGTGCTGGCTCAGGCGCAGGGGCGCGGCATTATTCACACGCGGAATGATAATGCAAAGCGAATTTGACAAACTTTCGCCTTCTGTTATACTTTCCGCTGGTTAGACGTTAGACAAGATTTTTAACGAGGTAAGAAAAAGATGACAAGCAGACTCTTCTTCATCAAGGTTCGGGCGGGCGGAATCGCTCCGTTCCCTGCCGTACTGCGCCTCGTGCATGGTCAACGTCATGATTTAACCGGTCGAAAGAGGGTTTAACCAGACTCATTGACAGGCTTTTTAAAAGAGCCACGAGCGCAGACAAGCACTCGTGGCTCTTTTTGTTTTTCGGTTTGTGCAGCGCACCGCAGAGGCGCAAAGACGCAGAGAATAAAAAATTAAGCGTCTCAGCGGTGAAAAGATTGAGTGGTAAGGATCGCAAAATGGCATATTTAAAACGATTGATTCCGTTCTTCAAGCCGTATCGCGGGCTGTTGGTCTTGCTCGCGCTGGCCATCATCGTGATGACCATTGGCAACACCATCACGCCGTATGTGCTCACCCTGATTGTGGATGACGGCATCTCAAAGCTAAACATGCAAAACGTGACGATGTTCTCGCTTTTGCTGATGGGCATCACGATCATTCGCAGCGCGGCGCAGTATTTGCAGGGCTACTGGCAGGGTGTCATTGGCGCGAACATTGTGCGCGACCTGCGCAACACGCTATACCGCAAGCTGCAATACCTGCCGTTTAGCTGGTATGCCAAAACGCCCACCGGGCAGATCATGTCTCGCATGATGAGCGACATGGACGCGGTGGAACAGTTTGTCTCGTTTGGGTTCAGCATCCTGATTAGCGAAGCGCTGATTTTGATGTTCACCCTTGTGATGTGTTTGGCGTTGGACTGGCAACTCACGTTGTTCGTGCTCATCCCTTACCCGCTTTTGCTGAGGGAAATTGTGCGGTTCAGAAGCCGCATTGACCCCGCGTGGGAAGCCGTGCGCGAGCAAATGGGCAAGCTGACAACCGTTTTGCAAGAGAACGTGAGCGGGGCGAGAGTGGTGAAAGCCTTTGCCCGCGAAAGTTTTGCGGTGAGCAAGTTTGGCGCAGAGAACAGCACGAACAAAGAGAAAAACGTCTACCGCGCAAAGCTGGAGGCAGACTACTTTCCATCGGCAGATTTTTTCTCGGCCATGTCCTGGATTTTGCTGGTGCTGGTTG
>DAORUN010000056.1:0-20904 GCA_035433205.1 Thermoflexales bacterium
TGCCCGTCATTGGCACGTGGCTGTTTCAGGATTTAGGCAATGGCAAATTCTCGCCGTTGGTGGATTATTTTGAGTATGTGTCTGGCGATTTGACCTGGCCGCGCCTTGCGGAGGACGGGCAGCTTTATTAAATTGCGCGGAGGCAGAGACGCAAAATCTTGCGTCTCTACATGCAAAAATCTTAGCAGTCCGACTTCTTAATCTCGCCTCAATTTTCTTTTGTCAAGCGCATCCAAAGCATGTGTTCTACCTTTAGAGATTGTCTTAAACAGAGCTTTTGTTGCGCAAAGAGTATTGAACGCGCGGAACGTCAAGGTAAGGGCAACAGCATCAGCCGCACAGTCTAGGCATGTTGAAATGTAATTTCTGATGCTTTGCCCGCGTGTTAGCCCGTGCGCACGTGATGGGCAATGCATTTGCGGTTATGCTAATTCGGTGTGATGTTCTATGCAAATGCATTGCCCTTACTTCAAGCCTTATCTTTTGCAAAACCCTTGTTTAAGACAATTTTTTAGGCTCTGGCACTCACCAACTAAAACTCTTCAACGCCCATCGCCATGGCGCCGGGTGCGCCGTTTTTGATCGTGTAGGTCAAACCGCGCGCCTTGGCCAAAACGTGGTCGGCGTAAAACCGCGCGGTGATGACCTTGTTCTTGAAGAACGGATCGGCCTCGCCCGCGTCAATCTTCTTTTGCGCCGCGATGGCCCCTCGGAAGAGCTGCCATCCGCCCGCCACGATGCCAAACAGCTCCAGCAGCGGGGCCGCGCCTACGCTGGTGCCTTTGGGGTCTTTCATCACGCTGGTGGCGATGTGCATGGCGGCCTCGCCCAGCGCCATCACGCCCATCTCAAAGCCCTTCTTCATCGCCGCAAACTGCTCGCCTTCCATCGCGCCCAGCTCGCCGATGAACGCCTGCATGTCGCCCATCACCACGCGCAACGCGCTGCCCTGATCCTTGATGATTTTCCGCCACATCAAATCGTTGGCTTGAATACCGGTGGTGCCTTCGTAAATGGTGGTGATGCGCGCATCGCGGTAAAACTGCGCCGCGCCGGTTTCCTCAATAAAGCCCATGCCGCCGTGCACCTGCACGCCCAGCGAGGCGCACTGGATGCCGGTCTCCGTGCTCCAGCCTTTCACCACCGGGATCATCAAATCCAAAAACGCCTGATGTTTCTTTCGCTCGTTGGCATCCGGGTGTTTGGCCGCCAGATCGGATGAGGCGGCCACCACATACGCCAGCGAACGCATGGCCTCGTTTTGGCTGCGAATCAGCATCAACATGCGGCGCACATCCGGGTGATTGATGATCGCCACGCTCTCTTTGCCGCCGCCAATATCGCGGCCTTGCACGCGCTCTTTGGCGTATTGGGCGGCCTTTTGGTAAGCCCGCTCGGCCATCGCGATGCCCTCAATGCCCACCGAAAAGCGCGCGGCGTTCATCATGATAAACATATATTCCAACCCGCGGTTCTCCTCGCCCACGAGATAGCCAACCGCGCCGCCGTTATCGCCATACGCCAAAACCGCGGTGGGGCTGGCGTGAATCCCCAGCTTGTGTTCAATGGAAACGCAGCGCACATCGTTTCGCTCGCCCAAACTTCCATCCGCATTAACCATGAATTTTGGCACGAGGAAAAGCGAAATGCCCTTGACGCCTTCTGGCGCGGTGGGTGTGCGGGCCAGCACCAAATGAATGATGTTTTCAGTCAGGTCATGCTCGCCATACGTGATGAATATTTTCTGTCCCGTGACCTTGTAAGTCCCATCACTTTGGGGGATGGCTTTTGTGCGCACCAGCGCCAAATCGCTCCCGGCTTGCGGCTCGGTCAGGTTCATCGTGCCCGCCCATTTGCCAGAAATCATGTTGGGCAAATAGGTGTGTTTGAGGGCGTCACTTCCGCATAGCTCCAGCGCTTCCACCGCGCCGGTGGTGAGCAGCGGCGCCAGCGAGAAAGACAGATTTGCGCTTTTCCACATCTCGTTCAGCGCGGCCACAATGATTTTTGGCAAACCCTGCCCGCCGTACTCCACATCGCCATTCACGCCGTTCCATCCGGCATCCACAAATTGTTTGTAGGCTTCCTTAAAACCCCTGGGCGTGGTCACGTTGCCATCTTTCCAAACTGCGCCTTCCTGGTCGCCGGTAAAGTTGATGGGCGCCAGCACGCGGCTGGAGAATTTCCCCGCTTCTTCAAGGATGCTCTCAACCAGATCGGGGGTGGCGTCTTCGTAACCGGGCAGGGCAGCAATTGCTTTGAGGTCAGCCAGTTCGTTCATGTCGAACAAAATGTCTTTGGTGGGTGGCGTATAGGTAGCAGACATAGATACTCCTGAATTTTTATTTTTCGTGCGCAACACGGCGCTGATTATTAGGGCAATGGTAGCACCGCTTGACGAATTTAGGAAGGTGAGGGGCAATTTGTTTAACCCATCAATTACGAGTAATTCGTTAAAAGTATTGATTGAAGCCGCTTTCTGCTTAAAAATTTTGCTCAAAACACTTTTTTGCCAGATTTACTTTGCTTTACTGCGTTCATGTGTGTCGGCGTTCCACCGGCAGCGGATAAATCCGCCGCCTAAGCATTAGGAAACCCGTCCGCGGGTTTTCCAACGAGTAGCCGCCGGATTTATCCGGTGGCGGCCACCGGCGCATATCTTGTCAGAGGGATTACTCGGAATGTGTGTTTACTAGCTTTGCAGGCCAACCTGCGAGGTTTTAATCAGGCAGACATCTCGCCCCACTTCGCGGCCATTTTCTTAACCGTGTTTTCCCCGCGGATGGTCATGCGCAGGCCGAGCGATTTTTCCAGCAAAACGTTGGAGATTTTTGAGTCGCTTTGGCGGGTGCGGCACAACCAGTAAACCTCGCGGCCATGCGCGAGAAAGTCATCAAACTCGGTTTTCAGGCCCATCAGCTTTTGCGTTGTTTCGGCGCTTATTTCATCGCGCAAAAAAGCCACATTCACGCCTTTGGCCTGCGCCATCGCCTCGGCGGGGAAGGGCGCGTATGCGGCAATGGCCGCCACTTCCGATGGCGTTCGGATAAATGTGACGACCTCATACCCCAGCGCATCTCGCAAGCCCTTCTCAATCCGCGTTTCCAGCGCCTTCGTCTTGGTTTCATCCGCTTCAAACACCACATTTCCGCTGGCGATGAACGTTTCGACCTTGAAAAACCCCAGCGATTCAAACACTTCGCGCAAACGCGCCATGGTCACGGTGTGCCCGCCCACGTTGATGGCGCGTAGAAATGCGAAATAGAGTGGCATGGCGTGCATTTTAATGCGCCATGATTTGCCTGCGCGGGCTATTTGCGATACACTGCGCCCATGTCAGCACTTATTGGTATTTCAATGCACCCGGCCAGCTCGCCCATTCATCAAGAGCTGGATCAATTTCTCATGTATATCGCCAAATCGGTGGAACGCGCAGGCGGCCTGCCGGTGTTTATTCCGCTGGAGCTGGACGACGTAACCTTGCGCCGCCTGCACGACCGGCTGGATGGCGTGTTGATCTCTGGCGGCGACGATGTTGACCCGCTGGCTTATGGCAAGGAACGCCGCGTTCAGGTTACGCCGGGCGATGAGACCCGCGACCGCGTAGAGATGAGCCTCGTCCGCTGGGCCGTTAAAAGCAACAAACCCGCGCTGGGCATTTGCCGCGGGGCGCAGATTATGAACGTGGCGATGGGCGGCACCCTGCACTGGGATGTGAGCGAACATGCGGGCGCGGGCCGCCACGATTTTTATCCCGACCTGCCCACCGATCTGCTGGCGCACGAGATAAAAATCGAGGAAGACAGCCTGCTTTCGCGGGTGATCGGCAAACCCATCTTGCGGGTGAACAGCCTGCATCATCAGGCCGTTAAGGATGTGGCGCCGGGTTTTCACGCGGTGGCACATGCGCCGGATGGGATTACCGAGGCCATTGAGCTGCCCCATCACCCCTTTGCCCTGGGCGTGCAGTGGCACCCCGAAGCCCTGCCAGAACAGCCCGAAGCGCAGGCCGTTTTTAAGGCGTTTGTGAAAGCATGCCAATAATCAATTACGAATTACGAATTACAAATTAAATTCGCGTAATTGGTAATTCGTAATTCGTAATTAAAAAGGAGTTTATGGCAGAACAAATTTTGGTGAAAGATGCGATGCACCCCGGCGTGGTGAGCTGCGACTCATCCACAACCGTGAACGAGGCCGCGCGGATGATGACCACCTCGCAGTTGCGTTCGCTGGTGGTGGTGGATGCCGATTGCGGCTTGGCGGGCATCCTCTCCCAGACCGATCTGGTGAATGCCAAATTGCTCAACGCTGAATCGGTGGATAAGGGGCTGACCGTTGGCGATATTATGACCGCGCGTGTCCTCACCATCTCGCCCAACGACACAATTGAGGAAGCGGCTCGCATTATGATCAAACATCACATCCACCGCATTGTTGTGGCCGAGCCGGATGATTTGTGCCACCCCATCGGCATCCTCTCCATGGGCGACATGATGCGATTCATGATGAAAGACTAACACCACGTTCGTATAATACTAAAAACGTTTTAATTTTTTGAACTTGCAGAGGCGGAAAGCGCGTGACGCGCAAACCGAATTACTTTGCATTTTCATCTTTGCATTTTTAATCATGGCAAAACCAAAATCTGGCAATGGCTACACACTTGGCATAGACTTGGGCGGCACAAAAATTCTGGCGGGCGTGGTGGATAAAGACGGCAATGTAAAAGCCACCGGCAAAAAAACAACCAACGCGGTGGCCGGCCCAGAGGCGGTCATCAAGCGGGTGATAAAAGCGTCTGATGATGCCATGCAAAAAGCGGGCATTACGCTGGATCAAGTGGAGGCCATTGGCATTGGCTGCCCCGGCCCGGTGGATAGCGACAAGGGCATTGTGCGCAGCGCGGCCAACCTGCCCGGCTGGGTGGATATTGAGCTGGCGAAAGAGCTAAAAAAATGGCGCGATGTCCCGGTGGCTCTTTCCAATGATGTGCGCGTGGCTTGCGTTGGCGAGCATCGCATGGGCGCGGGCAAGGGCTGCAAAAACCTCATCACCATTTTTGTGGGCACAGGCATTGGCGGCGGCATCATCGTCAACGACCAGATTTACACCGGCTCGCGCTGGAGCGCCGGGGAGATTGGGCACATGATTATGATGCCCGATGGCCCTTACCCAATGGGCGCGGGTGTGCGCGGCGGCGTGGAGACGCTGGCCAGCCGCACGGCCATTGACCGCGACCTGCGCGCGGGCATCGCGGCGGGCATTGTTAAAACCAATTTGCCCAAGCTGATGGAGCAAAAGGATGGCGCGATTACCAGCAGTGTGCTGAAGGCCGCCGTGGAAGCCGGCGACCCCCTGACCATTGGCGTGTTGCAACGCGCCGCGTATTATCTGGGTCTGCATGCGGCCACGCTGATTAACGCGTTTGACCCCGAAATGCTGATTTATGGCGGCGGCGTGATTGAAGGGCTGAGCGAGTGGCTGCTCAAGCAAATCCGCCCGGTGGCCTATGCCAACAGCGTGAACAAATTTGAAGTGACCAAAATCAAGATTGTAGAGGCCAAACTGGGCGAGCAGGCTGGCGTGATTGGCGCGGCCCTGCTGGCGCGGGGGCTGCTCTAGAAAGTGCAAAGTGCAAAGTGCAAAGTGCAAAGTGCAAAGTGCAAAGTGCAAAGTGATCTTTCCCTTTTAGTTTTAAAAAGTATTCATAAATCGCGAATCAAAGCCAGCGCATACTTTTGCACTTGCCACTTTGCACTTTGCATTTTATAAATGAACGAAACAATTCAAGATGGCGATTTGGCGTTGCTGGTGGGCGACGACGAAAAACAGCACGTCATCACCATCCAGACCGGCCGCCGATTTGACACGCATCATGGCTTTGTGCTGCACGAGGCCATGATTGGCCGGGCGTGGGGCAGCCAAATTCACACCAACATTGGCTACGCCTACTTGATGCTGCCGCCCTCCACCAACGACCTCATCCGTCACATCAAACGCAGCTCGCAGGTGATCTTCCCCAAAGACAGCGCCTACATTTTGATGAAGATGAACATCAAACCGGGCGCGGTGGTGCTGGAAAGCGGCTGCGGCTCTGGCGGGCTGACGCTGGCGCTGGCAACGGCGGTTGCGCCCACTGGGCGGGTGTACTCGCAGGAGATCCGCGAGGATTTTGTGGCGCTGACAAAACGCAACATGCAAAAAGTGGGGCTGGATGGCTATGTGACCTTCATCAATGCTGACAGCACCCAGGGATTGCTTGCGCCAGAGAAAGCCGACGCGGTTTTCATTGATGTGCCCGCGCCGCACACCCTGCTCACTCAGGCCCGCGCCGCGCTTAAAGATGGCGGCTGGTTTGGCTCGCTGGTGCCCACCACCAACCAAATTCAAGATGTTTTGCGCGGGTTTGCGGCCATGGAAGGCGAGCGCGTGTTTGGCATGATTGAAGTGGAGGAGATTTTTACGCGCGGTTACAAAACCATCGCAGACCGGCTGCGCCCGCGCGACCGCATGATCGCGCACACGGGCTACCTCATCTTTGCCCGCGCCATCATCCGCGCGGCCTATGATGCGCCGCCCGCCCCATCTGCCAGCGAGGAAGAACAGCCCGACCCCGGCGCGGAAGAATTAACCGAGTAACCCAACTGCCCCGCGCGGACGGCGCTTACAAAAATGCGCCAGCCACATCCAGAAAATTGCGAATGATCCGCGCGCTGGCGCCCCAAATGTCAAACTCGCGGTAATACCAGTGATACACCGGTATTTTGGGGCCGGGCACGATGGGTTCGCGAAATTCCGTGACAAGGTTGGCGGGGTCGGCCAGCCAGCGCAACGGAACGCCAAAAATGGCCGCAATCTCGCCGGGTGATGGCGTGAAGTGATACGGCCACGCGAACACGCCTGCCACCGGCGTAATGCGCCATTGCGTCACGGTGAGCAAGTCATCCAGCCGCCCCAACACGCGCACATCCTGCGGGCGCAAGCCAATTTCCTCCTCTGCCTCGCGCAGCGCGGTGTCCTCGCGGGTGGCGTCGTTTGCATCTACCTTGCCGCCTGGGAAGGCAACCTGGCCGGTGTGGCTTTTGAGCGAATCGGTGCGGCGCGTGAGCAGCACATGCCACTCGCCATCCGCCAAATACAGCGGCACAAGCACCGCCGCCGGGCGGGCTTCCCATTCCACCCGCGTTTTTGGCTGGCGGGCAGAAAGCGTGTTGGCAAGAATGGTGGGAAAGTCCATGTGTTTGTATGGGTAATGGCTGTTGGGTATGTTGCGCTGATTTTAGCCAATGCCCAATAATATCTCCCTTTGCGCGGGGGCAAAGCGAGGCCGCAGCTTAACGCGTATGCTGCCCGGCAATCTGGCGTATCATGCGCAGGGGATGATGAAAAATTCTGGTCGTAGATTTGTTGTGGCGCTTGCGCTGGTGAGCGCAGTTACCAGCGCGCTGGTGTTGCTGCAAGAGATGCGCGGGGCATGGTTTAACCCGCCCATCGTGATGCTGGCCTACCTGCTCGCCATCAGCCTGATTACCCAATGGACGGGGTTTTACCCGGGTGTGGCGGCGGCGGTGACGGCGTTCCTCAGCTTTAACTTTTTCTTTATTGAGCCGCGCCGCACGCTTTTGGTGAGCGACACCGCCGATGTGATTACGCTGGCGGTGTTTTTGGTGGTGGGGCTGGTGATTAGCAGCGTGATGGCCCGCGCCCGCCGCAGCGCGATTGAGGCCGAACAGCGCGAGCGCGACTCTACCCGCTTTTACGAACTCAGTCTGGTTCTCATCAGCACCCGCGATGCGGGCGAGATTGCCCAAACGCTGGCCGAGCGATTGCGCGAGATTCTGAAAGCCACGGTGGAGGTGTCGCTGCGCCCAGACCCGCAAACGCCGCCCATCATCGCCCAATCGCCCGCCGCCAAACTCCCTGCCACGCCGCCATCACAAACCGAGGCGGTCAAATCGGCGCGGGGTGATTTTGGCGAGATTCGCATTTGGCGGGCAAAGCCGCTGCTGTCTGGCGAATCTCGGTTGCTGCGAACATTTGCCGGCGAGACCGCCCTGGTGATGGAGCGGCTGCGCACCGCGAAATCTGAGATGCGGGCGGCGGTTTTGGAAGAGAGCGACCGCCTCAAAACCGCCCTGCTTGGCTCTATTTCGCACGAGCTGCGCACCCCGCTGGCGGCCATCAGCGCAGGCGCGGAGGGCTTGCGCAGCGGCCTCATCTCGCCCAATTCCGATGCCGGGCGCGAGACGCTGGACGATGTGCGCGAGGCATCTCAACGCCTGACGCGGCTGGTGAACAACATGCTGGATATGAGCCGTATTGAAAGCGGCGCGTTAAAGCCCGACCGCGAATGGGCCGACCTGAGCGAGATCGCCAGCGGCGCGGCGTTGCGCTCTCGTGCGGAGGCAGCCAGACATGTGATGGAAGTGGATGTGCCGGAATCGCTGCCCTTGCTGCCCGTTGACCCGGTGCAAATTGATCAAGTGTTCACCAACCTGATCAGCAACTCGGTCAAATACGCGCCGCCCGGCACGCGCATTCGCATTTTGGCGCGGGTGCAGGATGACGCGTTTGCGCGGGTGGAGGTGCTGAACGAAAGCCCGCACATTCCATCGGAAGATTTGACCCGCATTTTTGACCAGTATTACCGCGTGACCAACGCCGACAAGGTGATGGGCACCGGGCTGGGGTTGTCTATTTGCAAAGGCATTATTGAAGCGCACGGCGGCAAAATGTGGGCAGAAAACCGCTTGGGTGATGGCGCGGCGAAGGATCGTGGGTTTGCGTTTTATTTCACCTTGCCGCGCACCTGGAACGGCGCATCTCCCAAAATGCCCCCGCCAGAAGTATGATGAAGCGATGCGAAACTTTTTGCATTTTGCGTTTTTACCATGAGCACACAACCAACCATCCTCGTCATTGACGACGAAATGCAAATTCAACGCGCGCTGCGAAAAATTCTGAGCGAGCATGGGTATCAGGTGGAGGTGGCCGCGACCGGCGAGGATGGGCTTGCCCTTGCGGCGGCCAACCCGCCAGATGCCATCATTTTGGACCTGGGTTTGCCAGACATGGATGGGGCCGAAGTGTGCGAAAAGCTGCGCGCATGGACGCAAACGCCCATCCTTATTTTGTCTGCCCGCGATAACCAGCGCCAAAAAGTGATTGCGCTGGACAAAGGCGCGGATGATTATTTGACCAAGCCGTTTGGCATTGAGGAGTTGATGGCGCGGGTGCGGGTGGCCTTGCGGCACGGGGCGCACATCAACAAAACGGCAGACCCGGTGGTTAAAAGCGGCGATGTGGAAATTGATCTGGCGCGGCACATCGTGACCAAACGCGGCGAGGAGGTCAAGCTCACTGCCACCGAGTTTAAGCTGCTGGCTTACCTGGCCCGCAACCCAGACCGTGTGCTCACGCATCACGCTATTTTGGATGCCGTGTGGGGCATGGAATATGTGGATCAGGTGGAGTATTTGCGGGTGTATACGCGCCAGCTTCGCGCCAAGCTGGAGGATGACCCGCACGACCCGCGGCTGCTTCTCACCGAGCCGGGGGTGGGGTATCGGTTTTCAATGGCTTAAGAAGGGTGAAGGGTGAAGGGTGAAAATTTTAATCCGCACCTTTTTTAATATCAGTTTTGAATAGGAAAAGGTTTAGAAGGCGGACTGCTAGGGTTTGGGCAAGCAGGCCGACTTCTGAGCGTGCTGCGCGCTTATCCAAAAATATCCTCTTTTTTATTTTTTCTTTACACTCTCGCGCCAAAAACCCACTCGTATCTTTATAACAAGGGCGTACTCTGAAAGTGTCATTGTGAAAAATGATGCTTTATGAATACAAAACCAATGCTTGATGGCCCAAAAGCCAAGTGGCATTTTTATAACGCCAATAACGCAAACACGCGCAGATTTCTTGTGCTGCTGCCTTGCGAAGACCTTGACGAAGCCGCTCTTGCAAACTTTTTGTGGATGATGGCTTCTGGCACAAAAGCCGCGGTCTCTTTTCTGGCGTTGATCCAAGACTGGAGCGATGAGCCGCAAATGCGTTTGCGGGTGGCGCTCATCTCGGCGTTGCTGCGCGAATCGGGGGTGGAGTCATCTGCCGAATATGCGCGTGGCGGCGACTGGCTAAGCGCCATTCAAACGCGGCGCTTGCCCGGCGATGTGATTGTATGCCACGCGGAGCAAAAACACCCAGATACCCTCAACGGGCTTTCGGTCAAACTCAAACCACTCAGCCACTTTTTTATCGCGCAGCGCATCCCGGCGTGCGAGTTGAGCGGCATTTTGCGCGTGCGCCATGTCAACAAACTGACAAACATCACGCGGTGGGTGTTGCCGCTGATTGTCATCCTCATAACGCTGGCCCTGCAAATGATATTTACGCGCATGGCGGCCAACTGGTCTTTGCTGGCGCGCGATTTTGCGCTGGGCGCCTCATCTGCCATTGAGCTTCTTTCAGTCGCCTGGTTCTCTTCCTCGCGCGGCGACTAACCCTTCTGCATTCAAGCGCTCAAAGCGCCAAGTTTTATTTCAAGTTTTATTTATTGGAGTTGAAATTGTGAACATTACAAGTCAAGATATTCGGCGCGTGTTGATTGGGCGCCCACTGGCTTCGAACGAAGCGCCGCACCAGACCATTGGCAAGACCATTGGTCTGGCTGTGTTTGCCAGCGATGCGTTGTCATCGGTGGCGTATGCCCCAGGTGAGATTTTGCTGGTTCTGCTGGGAGCTGGCATCGCGGCAACCGTGTTTTCCCTGCCAATCGCTTTTGCCATCGTGGTGTTGCTGGCCATTCTCACCATCTCGTATCGCCAGACCATTTTTGCCTACCCGGGCGGCGGCGGCGCGTATATTGTTGCCAGAGACAACATTGGCGAAGCGCCAGCTCAGGTGGCAGGCGCGGCTTTGCTCACAGACTATATTTTGACCGTCGCGGTGTCCATCACCAGCGGATGGGAAAACGTGGTGGCCACATTTCCAGCTTTGCAGCCTTACAAAGCGCTTTTGTCTGTTCTCACCATTGTGGTGATGACGATTGTGAATTTGCGCGGGGTGAAGGAATCTGGCCGGGTGTTTGCCGTGCCCACCTATTTCTTTATCGGCATGTTGTTTATCACGATGGGCATTGCCGCTTTTCGCTATTTAACCGGAACTTTGCCGGTGGTGAGTCATCCCGCCGAGATGATGGAGCTGCTCAAAAACAACGCCCAATCGCTAGGGCTGTTTCTTGTGTTGCGCGCGTTCAGCTCTGGCTGCACGGCCCTCACTGGGGTCGAGGCGATCTCGAACGGCATTACGGCCTTCAAAGAGCCAAAGAGCCGCAACGCCGCAACCACCATGCTGGTGATGAGCTGTTTGATCGCCATCAACCTTTTGGGCATTGTCTTTTTTGCCCATCAGATGAATATTCTGCCGCACTTTGACATCGTTGGTGGTCATGTGGTGGGCGATTCCGCCGTGCTGCCATACATGACAGAGGCGTTGGTGGGCGCGAACAGCCCCATCCACTGGATGCTGGTGATTGCGACCATGCTGGTGTTGATGATGGCCGCCAATACCAGCTACGCCGATTTCCCCCGCTTGTGCGCCTTGCACGCGGGCGATGGCTTTTTGCCGCGCCAGCTCACCTTTCGCGGCAGCCGCCTTGTGTTTTCGTGGGGCATTGTGGCGCTGGCGGTGGCTTCCATTACGCTGGTGGTGGTCTTTGGCGGCAGCACTTCCGCGCTTATTCCGCTGTATGCCATTGGCGTGTTCCTCAGCTTTGGCATGTCTCAGGCGGGCATGGTGCTGCGCTGGAGAAAAACCTCGCACCTCAAGCCCGGCGAAACCCGGCAAGAAGAGCACAGCACATTGAACTATGACCCGCATTGGCGCATCAAAATGTTCATCAACGGCCTGGGTTCGGTCATGTCAATTGTTGTGATGATCGTGTTTGCGGTGACAAAATTCGCGCAGGGCGCGTGGATCACCGTGATTTTGATCCCAACACTGGTGTTTGTCTTCTTCCGCATTCATCACCATTACAAAGATGTGGCGCTGGCGCTCAGCACATCCGACCAGAAATTACGCCCGCACAAGCATGACATGCTCACGGTTGTGATGGTGGATGATGTTCACGCCGGAACCGTTGAGATGGTGGACTTTGCCATGTCTGAGGGCAATGAATGGACAGCCGTGCATTTGGATGACAACCCGGCCAAAACCGCCAAAACCATTGCCAAGTGGAACGAGCGCATGTTGGCAGACAGCGGCAAAGAGCTAACGATTGTGCCGTGCCCGTACCGCAACTTGTCCGAGACGGCGGTGGAGTTTATTCAGCAAAAGCTGCGCGAAAACGACGACCGTTTTGTGCATGTGATCATGGGTCAGTTGGTGATGGATACCTGGCAGGCGCAGGCCTTGCACGCCAACACCAATATTTCGTTTTACATGGCCCTCCAGCAGATGGATCGCGTGGCGGTTACAAATGTGACCTACCAAATTCACAAGCCCGGCGCGGCAACACCGGGTCACGCGCCAGAATCAGAGCCTGCGTCTGCGCCTGCGGGCCAGAATAGCGCGGCGGCCCATCAGCCCGGCGAATAGCGCCAAAAACTACGCAAAACCCGCCCCGGTCACTCTGCCAATCAAAGTGGCCGGGGCGGCGCAAAATTATTCGTATCCCCGGCCAACACCGCGATAGGTGAAGCCCATCTCGCGCATGGTGTGCCCGTCATACAAGTTGCGGCCATCCACCAGATTCGCGTTGCGCATCACGCTCTTAACGCGCTTAAAGTCAAGCTGCTTAAACTCGTTCCATTCAGTAGCGATAATCAGCGCATCGCAACCTTCGGCCACGTCATAGGCATCCTCGCACAAGGTCACATCGCGCAGCACCCGCCCGGCGTTCTCCATCGCCACGGGGTCATACGCCTTGATCTTCGCGCCCTCGGTCTGCAACATGCGAATGATGTCAATGGCCGCCGCCTCGCGAATGTCATCGGTGTTGGGTTTGAAAGCGATGCCCAGCACGCCAATGGTCTTGCCCTCCAGCCGGTTAAATTTTCCGTTCGAGGCCTCATCTACCAGCGCGACCACTTTTGTGACCACGCTGCGGCGCATATCGGCGTTAATTTGCATCACCGCCTCCAAAAGCTGGGGATGTTTGCCCTGCGTTTGCGCCATATACGCCAGCGCCTTCACATCTTTGGGGAAGCACGAGCCGCCATAACCCAGACCGGCATCCAAAAAGGCGCGGCCAATGCGTTTGTCGTAGCCCATGCCAATCGCCACGTCTTTCACATCCGCGCCAAGCTGTTCGCAAATGTTCGCCATCTCGTTGATGAACGAAATCTTGGTCGCCAAAAACGCGTTGCTGGCATATTTGATCATCTCGGCGGTGGGCAAATCCACAATCTGGATGGGCGCGCGCAGGCTGGCGTATAGCTCGCCCACGCGGGCGGCGGCGTCTTTATCCACCGACCCCAGCACCACGCGATCTGGGTTGAGGAAGTCCGAGACGGCCATGCCCTCGCGCAAAAATTCGGGGTTGCTCACCACCGAATAGGGGATGGGTTTTGGCTGCTTGGCGCGCACAATGTTTCCAACCCAGTCGCCCGTGCCAACCGGCACCGTGCTTTTGTTGATGATGATGAGCGGGTGATCCATCGTCTGGGCGATGCTCTCTGCCACCGAGCGCACATACCGCAAATCTGCCGCGCCATCCACGCCCTCTGGCGTGCCAACGGCGATGAACACAAACTCGGCGGGATTCTTTGGGTCATTGATCGCCGTCTCATACGAGGTGGTAAACAGCAACCGCCCGGCATTGACATTGCGCACCACCAAGTCATCCAAACCCGGTTCGTAAATGGGCATGACGCCCTTCTTTAAATTTTCCAGTTTTTCGGGGATAACGTCCACGCAAGTCACGCGGTTGCCAAAATCAGCAAAGCAGGCGGCCATCGGCAAACCCACATAACCCACGCCAACAACAACGATATTTCTCATACCCTTAAGTCTAACAAAACAAAAAACCCGGCAAGGTTTTCGCCTCGCCGGGTTTTTACGCACAGGTCTAACGGCTCAGAGCCGCTGGACTTGTACCTTTAGCCAAACAGTTTGCCAATCACGCCATTTGCCATTTGCAGCGCGCTGTCATTGGAAACGCCCAACGACTTGGTGACCGCGCCCATCATGTCCGCGCCGTTATCGCCAAACATGCCCGCGCTCTGGCTCTTCATCATGTTCGCCACGCCGGCGCCGTCCAGTTTGCCCTGGGTGGCCTGCCCGCTGATGGCGCTGAGAACCGCCGGGGCCGCCATGCTGAGCAGGCTTCCGCCGATGTTGGTGCCCGTGGCCTGGTTGATGGCGCTGCTCACGCGGCTGGCCTGATCATTGCCCATGAGCGCGTTGACGGCCAAGCCAGCCAGCGGGTTCTGCTGGTTTCCACCCAGCCCGCCCACCAGCCCGGCCAGGTTGCCCATCTGGCCCATATCCGCGCCCTTGAGCATCCCCAGCACGTTGGAGGCATCGGTTGGGCTGGACATGTTGCGGGCCGCCGTGCCGGTGAGCATGGGCAGCACAAATGACAAGCCAGTTTGCACAATGGCCGGGCTAACACCCAGCTTTTGGCTGATGGCGCTCACGATCTGGGGCGAAAATTGTTGAAGCAGTCCGTTAATCAATGGTGATGACATTTTTTATCTTTCCTTTTTAGTTTGTAGTTAATCTATTTGGCTGGTATAGCCGGTTTGACGTTTTGAAGTCTACGTCCGAACGCCATCACCGTCAACATGTCCAAAGTATTGTTTGAAACACCCCAAATCTATCAAAAATCTAATGACCCGCGGGCAGGCGCAGTGTTTATTTTTCGGCCATGTTTTGCGCAAGCTCAGGCATCTTTGGCATGTCATGATTTTTTTAATCGTACAATTCACATATGCCAGACACAAAATTTACGAAAGATGTTGAGGCCGTCCTCGATCACGTTCTCATCCCAGAAGATGTTTTGCAAAAGCGGATTAAACAGCTTGGCGAACAAATTTCCAAAGATTATGCCGGGTGTGATTTGCTGCTGGTGTGCATTTTGCGCGGCGGCGTGGTCTTTCTCACCGATCTGATGCGGGCGGTGAACATCCCCCACGCGATTGACTTTATGGCGGTCACCTCGTACGGCGTGGGCGCGCGCGAGCGCCAGGGCCGCCCGCGCATCAGCCTGGACCTGAACACCGACGTGCAAAACAAGCACGTGCTGATCGTGGAGGACATCATTGACAGCGGGCACACCCTGAGCTATGTGATGGACTGGCTGAACACCCGCAACCCGGCCAGCCTCAAAATTTGCGCGTTGCTCAACAAACCCAGCCGCCGCGAGACAGATGTGCCCATCGCCTACGTCGGCTTTGACATTCCCAACGAATTTGTGTTTGGCTATGGCCTTGACCTGGACGAGCTATACCGCAACTTGCCGTTTGTGGGCGTGGCGAAGACGTAAGCCGCCCTCGCCCAACTCATCTGACTGCTGTTTTGATTGAACGATCGGCTGGACACACTGCGCGTCTGAAGATTTTGGCTATACCCTCTTTTGCAAAATTCCCCCCAAATATGGCGTTTCACGGGAACTTTTTCTCCTTTTGTGCGTCTTGCACACAACGGATTTAAGACTATAATCCGCACCCTTCACACCTTATACAAGTTAGAGATACAGGAGAAAAATGAATAGGAAAAGAGTTTTGTTTGCAGTTGCAAGCCTGCTTTTGGCTGCGCAGCTTGGAGCAGCGCCTGCTTTGGCGGCGCTTATCGTTGATGGCGGCTTTCGACCTGCCGCCAACGGGTTCAAGTTTCAAAATCACGGCAATACCCTGGCCGGCCCGGTTGATGCGGAGGGCAATCCCACTCAGGTTCCGGTCACCAACCTTACAGCCGCCGAGATGATTCGGTTCTTTGGCAATCAGGTTTGCGCCAGTGGCTCTGGGCAGAGCTGCGTCCTCACACCTCCGGCAAAGCAGTGGATGGAGCAACAAAATCAGAGCATGGATGGCGGGCATTGCTCAGGCTATTCGATCATGTCGGCGCTGGTGTACTCTGGTTCGGTTTCGGCCAGCGATTTTGGCGCAGCCGCTATTAACGACCTGAATTTGGCAGGCAATACCCCTCTGCAACGCGAGATTGCCTATTGGGCGGCCACGCAGGGCCTCTTGCCCGGCGGCGGCATGGATTCGCAGAACAAGGATTATGACTATGTGCTGGACACCTTAAATGCTGAGCTGGCAAAACCTGCGGCAGAACGGCAGTTGTTTGAGCTGGGCATTCAAAAGCGCGACCAGTCGGGCGGGCACTCGATTTTGCCGTATGCCATAGACAGCCTGGGCAACAACAAGTTTGATGTTTTGGTGTATGACAACAACTACCCCGGCAGAGAAATGCGGATAAATATTGACCGCACGGCAAAGACTTGGAAATACGCCACGTCGGCTGATCCAAGCCAGGCGGCATCTGACTATGATGGCGATGCGGCCAGCAAAACCCTTTTTATCCGAAATGTGGCCGCCCGGTTGTTGCCACAACAATGCCCATTTTGCACCACGCAGGCGCAATCCATCCAATCGCCAGATAACCCGGATGAAGTAGTTCTGGGCGCAATGGCGCTCATTGTTGGGGTAGGCGCTTTTGGGCGTTGGCAAGGCTGGTGGGCTGCGCCAGATAGCGCTGTGATGGAACATGCGCAGGCTGCCACGTTCATAGGCGGCAGAGCGGCGCTTGTTCATGCCACCAACGCCGATGGTCAAGAGACTGGCCGGAAGCTCAACGCTGATGGGAGTGTTAGTACTGTCAACGATATTCCCGGTTCGAAGATCCTTGAAAACACGGTAGCCATAGGCGCTGATGCGCCGCCAGCGCTCAACCTCCCGGACAATAAACCATACACCGTTGTCATTGATGGACGCGTCATTACCCACACGACGTTGTATGAACTGTCCACGTACGATGCCAACTCGTTCATGGCAGTAGAAGAGATTGCGCTTCAGCCCGGGCAGATTGACACGGTGACGCTTCACATGGATAGAAGCGCGCAGGTTTACACCATGACCCATCTGACCACTGCCGATGAAAGCCCGGTGATGGCGATTGGCGTGGTGAACACTGGCGCGGATTATGAAGTGCGCGCCAAAGTGAACAGCGACGCCAGCGGTCAGAACATCATGATGAAGTTGGACAACCAGGCCGGCAAGGTTGCCATCCGCGCTTTGGACAACAAACAGGAAACGTTTGCGGTGCAGATTGACCGCATTGATGACGAGAGCGAAATTACGTTTTCTCACTCCAACATCGTTATCCCGGCCAACGCCACGCTGTATTTGGATTACGGCATGTGGACTGCGCGCGGGCAGGCCGTCACGGCCTCGCTGGACCTTAACAGCGATGGCAGCATTGACCAAACCATGCAGTTGAGCGATTCGATCAAGCTCTTGGTGCCAATGTTAATAAAGTAAGAAAGTTTTTCTCTAAAAAATAAAGTCGGTCTGGCGGAATAAATAAGGTGTGAAGGGGGCCGCCAGACCGGCTTTTTGCAATTTTCCCGGCAAATGAAAGAAACATGATCTGAAAACTCCCCATAAATCCTCTCTTTCGCCAACCTTTTGCCAACACTTGCCCGTTATAATCCCTCGCGATGTTTAAGAATTTTTTGACCAGGCTCGCGGGAAGCGATGCTGATAAAGCGCTGAACCGCGCCAGCGGCCTGGTGGACACAATTAACCAACTGGAACCGGCTTATCAAAAACTGACTGATGCCGAATTAAGAGCCAAGACCGACGAATTTCGCAAGCGCTACGCAGATGGCGAATCGTTGGACAAGCTGATGCCAGAGGCGTTTGCCGCCGTGCGCGAGGCCAGCCGCCGCGTGAACAACATGCGCCATTACGATGTGCAGTTGGTGGGCGGAGCGCTGCTCCATCAGGGCAAAATTGCCGAGATGCGCACCGGCGAGGGCAAGACGCTGGTCGCCACCGCGCCGCTGTATCTCAACGCGCTCACTGGCAAAGGGGCGCACCTCATCACCCAAAACGATTACCTGGCCAAGCGCGACGCGCAATGGATGGGTAAGGCGTATCACGCGCTGGGCATGACGGTGGGCGTGATTCAAAGCGCGGGCGAGGCGCGCCCCGATGACGCCTCGTATATCTTTGACCCAACGTATCAATCGCGCGATGACCGCTATTTGAACCTGCGCCCGGTCAAGCGCCGCGATACCTACGCCTGCGATATCACATACGGCACAAACAACGAGTTTGGCTTTGATTACCTGCGCGACAACATGACGCAGGATTTGAACGAATGCGCGCAGCGCGTGGACGAAGACGGCCAGCCGCTGCTGGCCTACGCCGTGATTGACGAGGTGGACAACCTGCTGATTGACGAGGCGCGCACCCCGCTCATCATCAGCGGCCCGGCAGATGAGCCATCACCCCTTTACAAGCGTTTTGCCGAGCTGGTGCGCCGCCTTGAGCCAAGCGTGAAGAACGACATGAAGGAACCCGATGGCGATTACATCGTGGATGTGAAGGCGCGCAATGTGACCCTGACCGAGGACGGCACGAACAAAATTGAGAAGTGGCTGGGCATCAACAACATCTACTCGGCAGAACACGCCGACATGACCCCGTATTTGGATAACGCCTTGCGGGCGCATGTGATTTACGAGAAAGACCGCGATTACGTGGTGGCCGACAAAGGCGAGATCATCATCGTGGATGAGTTCACCGGGCGGTTGATGTATGGCCGCCGGTTTAGCGAGGGTCTACATCAGGCCATTGAAGCCAAAGAGGGTGTGAAGATTCAGCGCGAGTCGCTCACCTACGCCACCATCACCTTCCAAAACTTCTTCCGCATGTACGACAAGCTGGGCGGCATGACCGGCACGGCCATGACCGAGAGCGAAGAATTTTTTAAGATTTACGGCCTTGAAGTTGTGCCGCTGCCCACGAACATTGAGTATTTGACCACCCAGAAAAAACTGGTTGAGCAAAAAGACGCGTTTGTGGATGGCACACCCATCTCTGCATTTGTAGACAAGACCAGCGGGCGCAAATACTTCCGGCGATTGGATTATCCCGATCTTGTGTATAAAACGCACGCCGCCAAATTTCAAGCGGTGGCAGAAGAAATTGCCGAACAAAGCAAGAATGGGCGGCCAGTGCTGGTCGGCACGATTGCCATCGAGACCAGCGAAATGCTGAGCAAAATGCTGGCCCGCAAAGGCGTGAAGCACGAGGTGCTCAACGCCAAACAGCACGAGCGCGAGGCGGGCATCATCACCCAGGCCGGGCGCAGCGGCGCGGTCACCATTGCCACAAACATGGCAGGCCGCGGCGTGGACATTTTGCTGGGCGGCAACCCCGAAGGCATGGCCCGCGAAGCCCTGCGCAAAGAGGGCAAAGACCTGACTCAGATTCCCAAAGAGGAATGGGAGGCCGCGCTCAAGGCCGCCGAGGCCGATTGCGCCGAGGACAAAAAGAAAGTCATGGCGCTGGGCGGCTTGCATGTGATTGGAACTGAGCGGCACGAGGCCCGCCGCATTGACAACCAGTTGCGCGGGCGGTCTGCGCGTCAGGGTGACCAGGGCAGCACCCGCTTTTACGTGGCGCTGGATGACGACCTGATGCGCCGGTTCAGTGGTGAGCGCGTGGCCGCGCTCATGGATCGCATGAAGCTGGAGGACGACGTTCCGCTGGAGTATGGCATCCTGAGCAAGAGCATTGAGCAGGCCCAGGAAAAAGTGGAAGGCTACAACTTTGATGTGCGCAAACACGTCATTCAATACGACGACGTGATTAACAAACAGCGCGAAGTGGTGTACAAACAGCGCCGCGATATTTTGGAGAAAGACGATCTGCGAGACGCCGTGCTGGACATGGTGGATGCAGAAATTGACGCGCTGGTAAAAGAGCACATTCATGGCGACCTGCCAGAAGAATGGGATGTGCTGGGCCTCGCCAACGAGGTGCGCCCCATCGTGCCGCTGCCCGCCGATTTTGACCCGAATGTTTGGCGCAAGGGCGTGCGCGAGGAGATCGCCGAATCGCTGAAAGCCAAAGCAGAGGCGCGTTATCCGGGCAATTTGCGCGAGGCGTCTCAGGCGTTGCTCACGCAGGTGAAGCTGGCTAATGAAACGCTGGATGGGATGCGGGCCACCCGCGACCCGCTCATGCGCGGCATTGCGCACTGGGCAGAAAAACATCTGGGGGATGGGTTAACCGCCGAGCTTGCGAAAACATCCTTGAACGACTTTCCCGCCGAGCGCCGTGACGCCATCAACGAGGCGTTTTATGATGGGCTGCGGCTATTCCGCGACCGCTCGGTACTCATCCGCGAGGTGGATCAGGCGTGGGTGCGCCACCTGACCGACCTGGATGAGTTGCGCGAGGGCATTGGCCTGCGCGCGTATGCCCAGCGCGACCCGCTGGTGTCTTACCGCACCGAGGCCAGCGCCACCTATGCCGAGATGGTGGACACGGTTCGCCAGAATGTGGCCCAGCAGGTCTTTAACGTGCAGTTTAATATTGCGCCGCAGCAGGCCCCGCCGCCGGTCAAGCGCCAGGCGCAGCCCGCACAGGCGCAATCTGCGCCCGCGCAAACACCCAGCAGGCCGATGGGTGGCCGGCAGGGCGTGCCGCAGCCGCAATCGGTGTTTCAGGGCGCAAAAACATCGGGCGGGAGTTCATCGGCCTCCAGCGCTGCCGGGCCAAAGCCGGGCGCAAAATATGGCCGCAACGACACATGCCCGTTTTGCAACCAGGGCAAAAAGCTAAAGCATTGCGATTGCGAAGGCGCGCGCAAGTGGCGCGGCGAGGCGTAGGCTTTTTTTCGGCCAGAAGGATTGGATGGGTTGCTATGTTTTTGGATATCCTGCGAAAT
>DAORUN010000057.1:0-20880 GCA_035433205.1 Thermoflexales bacterium
CGCCGCGAGACATGCGCAATGTGCACGCTACGGTCAAACAATTGCGCAATTTGAATAATGGCGGGCACACTGGTTTGCTCGGCGTGTACCACGATGGGCCTCTCGCGCGGGAAACGCTCAAAGTGATCCATCCACGCCTCGGCGTTTTGAATTTTCAAATCGCCAAAGGTGGCATCCAGATAAATTTTGAGGCCAGCCGCGCGCAAGCCGCAGGCAGCGGCCTCGGCGGCGTTGGTCTCGCCCGCGCCAACATATTGGCCGTAATCGCAACGCGCCTGCCGCACAGCCATCCCCAGCGCAAGATTCAACGTTTCGGCGTTCATCACGGGCGGTTTTGTGTTGGGCATGGCAAGGATGGTTGTGTAGCCGCCCGCCAGCGCGGCGCACGTGCCGCTGTCAAAATCTTCTTTGTGCTCGCCGCCGGGAACACGCATGTGAACGTGCGGGTCAATTAAGCCGGGGATGGTGATTTTCATGGTGTCATTTTAGCTTTGGACGATAGACGATAGACGATGGACGATCGTCTACCGTCTATCGTCCATCGTCTATCGTCCATCGTCTTTTGGGTTAGCATTACCCCCATGTCGGCCCGATATCCCATCCCCGCGCAAGAGACGCGCGCAGAAATTCGCGTGGTGAACTCGCGGTTTGTGTGCACGGTTGGCGAGGCCCGCACGGTTGAGGCCGCGCAGGCGTTTATTCACCGCGTAAAGGCCGAGCTGCACACCGCCAGCTCGCAGGCGTATGCGTATCACATCGGCTTTGGCAGCAGCGTGATTGACGGCTGCAATGACGGCGGCGAGCCAGGCGGCACAGCGGGCCGCCCCATGCTGGCTATTTTGCAGGGCAGCGGTCTGGGTGATGTGGTCGCGGTGGTTTCGCGCTGGTTTGGCGGCACAAAATTGGGCACGGGCGGCCTCGTCCGCGCGTTTGGAGATTCTTTGCGCGCCGCGCTGGATGAATTGCCACGCGCCGAGCGGGTGGAGCGCAAAACATTGCGCGTCACATTTGGCTACCCGCTCATTGACCGCGTGAAGCTGCTCATCCCCGCGCACAAAGGCGAAACGCTGAACGAAGATTATGCCGCCGAGGTGACCTTTGAAGTTCGGTTTGCCGAAGACGATGTGGCTGGGTTCACCCACGCCCTGCGCGAGTTAAGCGCTGGCAAAGCAAAAATCATTTAACCATTTAACATGGATAGACAGGATGAACGGGATAACATGTCAAACATTCTCATTCTTGGCGGAACGCGGTTTTTGGGCGTGCATTTGGCGATGGCCACCGCGGCGCAAGGACATCGCGTCACGATCTTTACGCGCGGGCAGACCGAGCCACCCATCCCCCTGAGCGCGGAACACTTGCGCGGCGACAGGCGGGCGGGCGATTTTGCCGCGTTGCGCGGGCGGCGCTGGGATGCGGTAATTGACACCAGCGGCTACATTCCCCGCGAAGTGCGCGGGGCCGCGCAGGCTTTGCGCGATTCCACCGATCATTACACATTTGTCTCGTCCATCTCGGCATACGCCAACACCAAACAAGGCCACGCCGAAGATGGCCCGCTGGGAACGCTGGCCGACCCATCCACCGAGGAGATAACCGGCGAGACCTATGGCCCGCTAAAAGCCGCCTGCGAGCGCGAGGCGCTGGCCGGGTTTGGCGGGCGGGCGCTCATCATCCGCCCGGGTCTCATTGTGGGCAAGTTTGACCCCACCGACCGATTTACGTATTGGCCGTGGCGCGTGGCGCAGGGCGGCGATGTGGCTGCGCCGGGCCGCGCCGGGCGCGTGGTGCAGTTTATTGACGCGCAAGATTTGGCCGAGTGGATGCTGCGGCTGGTCGCGGGCCGCATCACCGGCGTGTTTAACGCCACCGGGCCAGCCACGCCCCTGCCGATGGGCGACCTGCTGGCCGCCTGCCAGCGCGTGGCGCAGGTTCCGGCCAAAGTGTGCTGGCTGCGCGAGGAATTTTTGCTGGCGCAGGGCGTTCTGCCATGGAGCGAAATGCCGCTTTGGATTCCAGAATCTGACCCAGACACGGCAGGGTTTATGGACATTAAGATTGACCGCGCGGTGGCGCATGGGTTGACCTTTCGGCCATTGGATGACACCGTGCGCGACACGCTAGAGTGGGCACGGTCGCGCGGGGCGGCGCACGCGTGGAAGGCGGGCCTCACCCGCGAGCGCGAGGCAGAGTTGCTCAGAACACAGCCGGGCGATTGAAATCGCGCTTTGCGAGCCTTTGGCTGAGCGTCCGCCTGCGCGGACGCGCGGCAACATGCCACTAGGCGCGATTTCAATCGCTTGGCTATTTGCCGTTATTAGGCTTTGCCCAACACCATGGCCAGCAACGCCATGCGCACATACAGGCCGTATTCCATTTGGCGGAAGTAGGCGGCGCGGGGGTCGTCATCCACGTCCATCGTGATCTCGGTCACGCGCGGCAGCGGGTGCATCACAATCATCTTTGGCTTGCACTTGGTCAATGTTTCGGTCGAGAAGACGAAGGCATCCTTGACCTTGTTGTATTCGGCCTCATCGGCAAAGCGCTCTTTTTGAACGCGGGTGATGTAAATCACATCGCTGGATTTGAGAACGCTATCCCATTTTTTGTGCTCTTTTTGGGGCATCCCTTTCTCGTTCAGCTCAGCCACAATTTCGGGGGGCATGCGCAAAATGTCTGGCGAGACGTAATTGAGCTTGACTTTGAACAGCGAGAGCAGCCGCGAGAGCGAATGCACCGTGCGGCCATACTTCAAGTCGCCCACCATCGTCACGGTCAGGCCGTCAATGTGACCCAGTTCCTCTTTGATGGTGAACAGGTCCAGCAGCGCCTGGGTGGGATGTTCGCCCGCGCCATCGCCCGCGTTAATCAGCGGCTTGCGCAGGTATTTGGAGGCCACCTCCGCCGCGCCTTTTTCTGGATGGCGCAGCACAATGACATCGGAATAGCTTTGCAGCGTGCGCACCGTGTCTGGCAGGGTTTCGCCCTTGCTCACCGAGGAATATTTGACCTCGTTGATCGGAATCACGCTGCCGCCCAACCGCTCCATGGCGGCGGTGAATGAAGATGATGTTCTGGTGGATGGCTCGTAGAACAGGTTGGCAAGAATCTTGCCCTTGAGCAGATCAAACGTGCCCACACGCTCAACCATCGTCCGCATTTCTTCGGCAATGGTGAATACGTAATCAATATCAGCGCGGCTGAACTGCTTTACAGAAAGAATATGTCTGGCGTAGAAAGGTCCTTCGCGTTTATCGCCCAGCGGAAGGTGAGGGGCTCGGAATGTTGTCATACCGAGATTAAATTTTAACATGCCCGCAAAGAGCGCATGTAAATCGCCATTCCCGCCTGCGCAGGAATCTATACCGCGCCAAACAAAAAATGCTGGGGCAACCCAGCTCCCCGCAACTCGTCTTGCGGGTTAGGTGTAGATTCCCGTTTTCGCGGGAATGACGGGTGGAGTATGCGCGGCCGTCTTCTGTCCCCGCCTACTCCGCCCGCAGCCACGCCAGTTGATACGGCGCGAGCGGCACGCCCTCGCTGAGCGCGATGCGCTGGTCGGTGATGAGATCCAGCGCGGGAAAGGCGAACCCCTGCGCGTGGAGCGTCTCGGCCTTGATGGTTTGCGGCTGTTCGCTAAAGTTTGCCAGCGCCAGCAGCGGCCCGGTGGCGTGATAGCGCACAAAGCCCAGCACATGCGCGTTGTCGGTGCGCACGCCTTGCACGTCGCCACTGCCATCAAAACAAGGATGGCCCTTGCGAACGGCGATCATGTGCATCATCCCGTCAAAAATGCGCGATTGCGCCCGGCCCGGCCTCAGCCGCGCCTCGTGATTTTTTGCGCTGGCCGCTGGCCGATGCACCCAGCGGGAATCTGTTTTCTTGTGCGGGTCATTGGCGTAGGCGTAATCGTTGAGCGCCGCGACCTCATCCCCCAAATAAATGAGCGGAACGCCGCCAAAGCTGAGGATCACGCCGTGCAAAAGCAAAATGCGGCGCAACGCCATCTCGGTCAACACGCTGGGATGGCCGTTCTCAATGGCGATGGCTTGCTCCAGACCGGCCAGGCTGGCGCACATGCCGCTGATTCGGCAATCGCCGGTTTTGGGGTTCTCTTGAAACGGCACGCCGCGCGCAAAAGTGCCCTCAAACCGGTTGGTGTAAAACTTGTTCAGAAACTGGCGATGGTTGTAGCCGTTGATGCCCAACTGCCAGGCATCCTCGTCGCTAAACGTCCAGCCAATGTCATCGTGGCAGCGCACGTAATTCACCCACGCGCAATCTGGGTGGATGGTGAACCGGCGGGCGAAGGCTTGTTGGAGCAAATTCACCTCGCGGGTGGCCAGGGTGTTCCAGAGCAAAGCCATGAGCAGCGGGTTGTAGCTCACCTGGCACTCATCCGGGCGGATGTATTTGGTCACATCGTCCGGGTGCACAATCGCCTCGCTCTTGAAAATGAGCGACGGCGCGGCAATGCGGGCCACCGCGTTGAACGCCTGAATGAGCGTGTGCGCTTCGGGCAGGTTCTCGCAGGTTGTGCCCAGCCGCTTCCAAATGAAGGCCACCGCGTCCATGCGCAGCACATCCACCCCAATGTTGGCGATGAACAGCATTTCCTCCGCCATCGCGTTAAACACTTCTGGGTTGGCGTAATTCAAATCCCACTGGAAGGAGTTGAAGGTGGTCCAGACCCAGTCATTTGAAGACGGAAGACGGAAGACGGGGGACGATGTTGCATCCGTCTTCCGTCCTCTGTCTTCCGTCCAATGGGACAACGGCGTAAACCCACCTGGGTGCTGGTCGGGGAAAATTTCGCGCAAGTTGCGGTCGTAGGCATCGGCCTGTTCGCGCGGCATGATGAGGTAAAACTCGCGGTGTTTCGGGTCGCCCTCCAACGCTTTTTGCGCCCAAATGTGCTCATCGCTGGTGTGGTTAAAAATAAAATCCAAACACAAGCTGATCCCCTCGTGGCGCAGATCCGCCGCCAACGCGCGAAGCTGGGCCATGTTGCCCAGCGCGGGGTTCACCTCGCGGTAGCTGCTCACCGCGTAGCCGCCATCGCTGTTATTTTCCGGGCATTTGAACAGCGGCATCAGGTGCAAATACGTGAGGCCAAGCTCTTTGAAATACGGAATTTTGGCGCGGATGCCATCGAGATTGCCCGCGTAAAGATCAACATAGGCGATGCCGCCCAGCATATTGCGCGATTGAAACCAGCGCGGGTTATCCTCGCGCACGGCATCCATCTTCTTTAGTTCGGCGGGACGCTGGGCAAAGGCCTGCGCCGCGGTGAACAAAATATTCTCGAACTGGGTTTCAAAATCCGGGCGATCACCATACAACGATTGAAGCAAGACCCGCAAGCGCGGCGCGTGCGTGTGTACGCGCTCCGCAAAGGCGTGGTCGGGCGCGGCATCCATCCGAGCGGAGATTTTTTCAATAAGTTTGGTGTAATTCGTCATGGTTGTTGAATCGGATCAAATATGGATAGACAGAATGATTTTTGCTTTTTATCTCTCGCAAAGACATAAATCCACCAAGAAATTCTTTGCGGCTTTGCGCTTTTGTGAGAAATTTTTATAAAGCTGGGCTTACACACCCCCCTTAACGCGAGGAATGGCGCGGTAGGGGCGAGGCATGCCTTGCCCCTACACCTAAATCTTCGGTTTATTTCATCATTTTCACGAAATTAATCCGGCTTTGCGTAAGCCCAGTAAAGGCTGCAACTCTCGGTTATTCATCCTGCGCATCCTGTTTATCTATGTAAATTATTGTAAAAATCCACAAAAACGCCGTTGGTCCAGCCAAAGCCAATGAGTTGGCCGTATAAACCCTCTTCAGCAGAGCCAGCGCCAACCACATTATATTTTTCGTAAAACTTGCCGGTCTGGTTAAAACTGCGCAGGCAAGTGTTCAGCCAGCGGCGGCGCACCTCGCGGGCTTCGTCCGCAAAGCCATAGCGATCCAGCCCGCTTGCCACGATCCACTGCAAGGGCGCCCAGCCGTTGGGCCAGGCCCACTGCTTGCCTTCCTCTTGTTTGAGCGTGGTGACCAGCCCGCCGGGTTGTAAAAATTTTGGCAGCCACTCGCGCACAACGCGCTGCGCCTGCGCGGGGCTGGCCCATCCGGCCCAAAGCGGGTAAAACCCCGCCAAAGACGAATGCGGGTTGATGCGCTCGTTTTTGTAATCATAATCAAAAAAGAAACCCGCCGCGTCATCCCAGAATGTGCTTTGCATGGCGATGGCGCGCTGGCCGGCGCGGTCTCGCCACGTCGCCGCTTCATCGGCCCGGCCCAACTGCGCGGCAAACCCGGCCAAGTCCGTCTCGCACACATACAGCAGGCTGTTCAAGTCCACCGGCAGATGCTCCAGCCAGCGCTCGTCGCAACGCGTGCTGTGATCCCAGCCGCTCTCGCACGAGGCGAGGATATGCAAATAGTTGATGTCGAAATAGCGCGAGAGGCCGCGATGCACCCGCCGATGATGCGGCTGCGCCTCGCCCAGCCACACCGTTTCGTGCTCCTGTTTTGCCAGCGCGTACATCCGCGCCAGCCAGTCGTGGTCAGAAACCTCACAGCTTTGCGAAACCTGTGAGGTTTTTCTGACTTCCAGCGCCAGTTTGATTTGCTGGGTAAAAAACGGCGGCTGGCTGCGCGAGAGAAAATAAAACCGCGCGCCATTGGGGATCACGCCAAAACGCTCAACGAGATACGCGAAGTTCTCGGCCACATCTTCAATCAAATGCTGATGCGGTGTGCCGCGCAGCCCCAGACAAATAAAATAGCTGTCCCAGTAATACATCTCCTGGAACATGCCGTTGTTGTTTTCTCCGCCGTCTCTGGGGATGGGAAACGGGCGCGGCAAACCAATCAGCGTCCCCGAATCTTTGGGGATACGGCGCGTCAGGCGCGGCCAAAGGTTTTCAATGTGCGCAAGGGCTGGCGCAAATTCTTTTTTTTGCTCAACATTCATGGTTGATAGAAAAGCGCCCGAAGCGCTTAAATTCCATTCCCCGCAATTACTTTCTGATAAAAATACCCGCTGTCTTTGATGATGCGTTTTTGGGTGGCGTAATCCACCTTCACCAGACCAAAAAACTGCTGGTAGCCGCGCGCCCACTCAAAGTTGTCCAGCAGCGACCAGACAAAATACGCGCCCACATTGGCCCCATCGGCAATGGCTTTTTGCACGGCGTTGATGTGGCCGCGCAAATATTCCACGCGCCGCTCATCGTGAACGCGCCCATCTGCCGAGACCACATCCACAAAAGAGTTGCCGTTCTCGGTGATGTAAATGGGGGTTTGCCCGCGCGTT
The DNA here is from genome assembly GCA_035433205.1 of Thermoflexales bacterium. Taxonomy (GTDB): domain Bacteria; phylum Chloroflexota; class Anaerolineae; order J036; family Brachytrichaceae; genus DAORUN01. The sequence goes on from DAORUN010000057.1 coordinate 7,316, forward strand.
TCTTTTTGCAGGCGCATAAGCAGGCCATACAACCCATCCGGGCACACTTCCCAATCCATCAGGGTGCGCTCGTTGGTGGGGTGTTTGGTCACTTCCGGGCCAGCCTTGCCCGCCTTGACGCGCGACACGGTGTAATAATTTGCCCCAATAAAATCCAGTTTTTGGGCGGCCAGAGCCATATCGCCCGCTTTGATCTCCGGCGCGTCTGCGCCCGCTTCTTCCAGCACGGCGGGTTCGTAATAGCCGTGCAAAATGGGCGTGGCAAACCAGCCAAAAAACTGATCCAGCGGGTTCATTTGCGCCGCCGCGGCCACATCTTTTTTAGATTTGGTCACGGCCATCATCGGCTCAAAGTTGAGCGCGATGCCCACCTTGGCCGCGCTGCCCGCGCTGGCGCGAATGGCCTGCACGGATTTGCCGTGCGCCAGCAAGGTGTGATGCGCCGCCTGCCGCGCCATTTTGCGGCTGTGCAACCCCGGCGCGTGCTCGCCAATTTCGTGGCTCAAAAACGCAATGCACCACGGCTCGTTCAGCGTCATCCAGTTGTGCACGCGGTCGCCCAATTCTCGCGCAACGATGGCGCTGTAATCGGCATACCAATCGGCAATCTCGCGGGTTTGCCATCCGCCTTTGGCCGCCAGCGCGCTGGGCAGATCCCAGTGATGCAAAGTGGCATACGGCGTAATGCCTGCCTCCAGCAAACCATCCACCAAGCGGTTGTAAAAATCCAGCCCGCGCCATTCAATTTTGCCAGTTCCATCCGGCAAAATGCGCGGCCACGCAACAGAAAAGCGGTAGGCCTTTATGCCCAACTGCTTCATCAGGGCGATGTCTTCGGGGTAGCGGTGGTAGTGGTCGCAGGCGGCGCTGCCATCGCTTTTGTCCTGGATGGCGCCTGGGCGGGCACAGAACTCATCCCACCAGCTACGCCCGCGCCCATCCTCGTTTACTGCGCCCTCAATTTGGTATGCCGATGTGGCAACACCCCAGATAAAATTTTTTGGGAAAGCCATTTGCAATTACGAATTACAAATTACTAATTACGAATTAGGATTTTGGTCGTAATTCGTAATTAGTAATTTGTAATTAAAGAGCTAGCCTTTCACGCTGCCAGCCAGCAGGCCGCGCACAAAGAAGCGCTGCAAACTCAGGAACACGACCATGGGCAGGAGCATGGAGATGAACGCGCCAGCGGTGAGCAATTGCCAATCCTGGCCGCGTGTGCCAACCATGTCTACCAGACGCTGGGTGATGATGCGCACGCTCGGCGCGCCACCCAGGAAGATCAAGCCGACGAGGTAATCGTTCCACACCCAGATGAACTGGAAGATGGCGAACGAAGCCAGCGCGGGCACGCTCAAGGGCAGAATCAGCCGCATAAACGTGGTGAAGTGCGACGCGCCGTCAATGAAGGCCGCCTCCAGTGTCTCGCGGGGGAGCTGCGAGATGTAGTTGTAAAGCAGGTAGGTGGCAAGCGGCAAACCGAAGGTAGTGTGCGCCAGCCAAACCGCCAAAAACGTCCCGTTAATTTGCAGGCCCACAAAGTCGCGCAGCATGGGGATCATGGCGGTTTGCAGCGGCACAACCAGCAGCGCCACCACGCCCGCAAACAGCAGCTTGCGCCCGGGGAAGTTCATCCACGAGAAGGCGTAGGCCGCAAAGGCCGCAATCAAAATGGGGATGATGGTGGCGGGCACAGCCACGGTGAGCGTGTTGATGAACGCCGGGCCAATGTCCTCGCCTGGGTTCTCCACCACCTCACCGCTGGGCAGGGTCTCTTTAATGCGGGCATCGGTGGAGGCCAGCACGCGCTCGTAGTTGGCGGTGGTGAAGTTGGTGTCCATCGTCCAGCGCTGCTCTTCAATTTGGATGGTGCCCAGGCGGCGGTTGCCTTCCCACTTGATGCGTTTTCCGTCTGGCGCCACTACGCCATCGCGGAATTGCTCAAAGGTGGCGGTGGTGCCTTCAATGGTGATGGGCGCATCGGCAGCCGTGCCGGTGGGCGCATCAAATGTGCGGGTTTTAACCCACGCCTGATGCGGCAGAATGTTCCACCATCCGCTGGTGTTGATGGCATCGCGGGTGCGGAAAGATGACACGAGCAGGCCAATCGTTGGGACGACCCACGCCGTGCAAATAATCAACAAAATAATATTCAGAATAAAGGTGTTGCGCTTTTTCTGTCCTTCAAGCGAAGCTTTTTTGTTTGTCATGGAATTCCTCAATCCGTTCACAAGTTAGAAAGTTAGAAAGTTAAAAAGTTCAAAGGTTCAAGAGCCAGAACAGGTGAACTTGCAACGTGCAAACCTGCGGACGTATTCATCACATTGTCTTCTGCCGCGCCATCTGCCGCAGGTTGTAAACCATGATGGGAATGGTGGCGATGAGCAACACGGTGGCGATGGCAGAGCCTGCGCCAAAGTTGCGGTTGGCAAAAAGCTGGCGGTAGAACTGCGTGCCAATCACGTCTGTGCCAAACTGGCCGCCCGTCATGGCCATCACCACGTCGAAGATCTTCAGTGTAAAGATCAAGATGGTGGTGGTAACGGTGACGATGGTGCCCTGAATATAAGGAATGGTGATGTTAAAGAAAATGCGGCGCTCGGTCGCGCCATCAATCCGGCCAGCCTCCAGCAGTTCATCTGGCACGCCCTTGAGCGCGGCAGAGAAGGTGACCATGCAGTAGCCCACCTGCATCCAGACCAGCACGATGATTAAGAATAAGTTGTTCCACGGCTGTATCGCCAGCCACGCCTGCGGCTGACCTTTAAACGCGGTGAGAATGGCATTGAGCAAACCAATCTGCGGCGCGCCTTCCGGGGCATAGTAAAAAATAAATTTCCAGATCACGCCAGCGCCCACAAACGAAATAGCCATTGGCAGGAAGATGAGCGACTTGACGAGATTTTCGTGCTTGCTGCGATCTGCCATCACGGCAATAAGAAGCCCCATCCCCACGCACAACGCCGTTCCCACCACCATCCACAACAGGTTGTTGCGCATAGAAAGCAGCATGTCACGGTCGGTGAACGTGGTGATATAGTTTTGCAAGCCCACAAAATTCACACTATCACGGTCAAAAAAGCTCATCAAAATGGTGCGAATAGTGGGGATGATAAAAAACCAAATTAAAATTGCAGCGGCTGGCCCCATGAACACAAACGGTTGCAAAAAGTTGCGCGGGCCCTGGGCCAGGCTTTCCACAATCACATTAAGCGCAAAATACAAACCGGCAACGCCCAGAACGCCCCAGACAATGGCGAAGGCCGCCTTGGCCAATTTGGGCCAGTCAGCATCGCGCAAAATCAAGAACCCTCCTGCCATGATGAGCAGAAGAATGGCAAAAGCGACAAGCCCGATTAAAAACTGCGCTGGACGAAAACTATTTGATGTAGGGAGTTTTTCAGTTCTGGTCATTGAGAACCTCCACGAATGTTGAACGCTAAATTTTAGAAGGGCCGAATGCTGAAATCTGAAACGCGTATTCGATGAGCGCGGGAGAAAGCCCGTCATTTCTTCTCGCGCGCTTGCGCTTGTTGAAATGACAGGCTTGATCTCTTAGATCGCTAAACGTTTACACATTCAGAAATCAGCATCCAGAATTCAACTATTTCTTCGGCCAGCTCTTGTCAATGCCGTCGGCCATTTGGTCAATGGTGATGGCGCCCGTGACGTAGTCGGTGCCCAGCTTCCAGAAGCTGCCTGCGCCAACTTCGCCGGGCATCAAGTCAGAAGCGTCAAAGCGCACGGCTGTCGCCTTCTGAATGATTTCGCCAATCTTGGCCTCAACCTTGCTGCCATACATGTCAGCCTTCGCATCCTGATGCGGGCTGATCGCGCCACCGGCCTTCAGCCAACCCTTGAGATGGTCAACGCTGGTGAAGGCTTGCATCAACGCGCGCACTTCTGGGCGGTCGTTGAACATCGTCATCAGGTCGCCAGCAACCAACACTGGGCTGCCATACGCCGCATCCTTGCCAGGCAGATAGAAGAAGTCGTAGTCCACGCCTTCCTTCACATCCTTCGGGAAGAATGAGGTGATGAAGTTGCCCTGCTTGTGCAGCCAGCACTTTGGCGCGGGCTTGGCAAACATCGGGGTCGGCGCATCGCCGAAACCGGTTGTGGCAATCGCCTTGCGGCCACCATACACGTTCTTGTCGTCAAACCAAATCGCTGCCACTTCGCCAATAGCCTTCTTCACTTCTGGGCTGTTGAACTTCAAGTCGTTGGTTACCCACTTATCGTAGTTCTGCGGGCTGGTTGTGCGGAGCATCATCTCCTCTACCCAGTCTGTGAACGCCCAGCCGGTCGCCGTGCCAGACTCAATGCCTACGCACCAGGGTGCATCGCCATCTTTCTTGATCTGATCCTGCAGCGCCACCAACTCCGCCCATGTGGTTGGCACTTTGTAGCCAGCCTTGTCAAACGCGGCCTTCGGATACCAAACCAATGACTTGCCGTTCACGCGCTCCCACACGCCAGCCATGATCTTGCCATCCTTGCCTGCCATTGTCGCCATATCCAGCCAGCTCTGGTTGTAGTTCTTCTTCACAAAGTCCATGTTCACAACTTTGTTCAGATCCACAACCTTGCCCTGCGCCGCAAACCGCGCGGCCAAACCAGGCTGGGGGAAGTCGGCGATGTCTGGCGGGTTGCCGCCATCCACTTTCACGCTAATCGCCTTCTCAAACTCCTTGCCGCCCACATACTCAATCACAATGCCGGTCTTGTCGCTGAAGTCCTTCAACGTGTCAGCAAATTTCTTGGCATCTTCGCCAGAGAATGGACCGTCCACCGTAACCTTCTTGCCCTTGTATGCCCCGGTGAGAGCATCGGCGTATTCCTTGCCCAGGTTCACAGCTGCTGCGCCGCCAGTGGCCGCAGAAGTGGCTGCGCCAGCGGGCCAGCTCTTGTCAATGCCGTCGGCCATTTGGTCAATGGTGATGGCGCCCGTGACGTAGTCGGTGCCCAGCTTCCAGAAGCTGCCTGCGCCAACTTCGCCGGGCATCAAGTCAGAAGCGTCAAAGCGCACGGCTGTCGCCTTCTGAATGATTTCGCCAATCTTGGCCTCAACCTTGCTGCCATACATGTCAGCCTTCGCATCCTGATGCGGGCTGATCGCGCCACCGGCCTTCAGCCAACCCTTGAGATGGTCAACGCTGGTGAAGGCTTGCATCAACGCGCGCACTTCTGGGCGGTCGTTGAACATCGTCATCAGGTCGCCAGCAACCAACACTGGGCTGCCATACGCCGCATCCTTGCCAGGCAGATAGAAGAAGTCGTAGTCCACGCCTTCCTTCACATCCTTCGGGAAGAATGAGGTGATGAAGTTGCCCTGCTTGTGCAGCCAGCACTTTGGCGCGGGCTTGGCAAACATCGGGGTCGGCGCATCGCCGAAACCGGTTGTGGCAATCGCCTTGCGGCCACCATACACGTTCTTGTCGTCAAACCAAATCGCTGCCACTTCGCCAATAGCCTTCTTCACTTCTGGGCTGTTGAACTTCAAGTCGTTGGTTACCCACTTATCGTAGTTCTGCGGGCTGGTTGTGCGGAGCATCATCTCCTCTACCCAGTCTGTGAACGCCCAGCCGGTCGCCGTGCCAGACTCAATGCCTACGCACCAGGGTGCATCGCCATCTTTCTTGATCTGATCCTGCAGCGCCACCAACTCCGCCCATGTGGTTGGCACTTTGTAGCCAGCCTTGTCAAACGCGGCCTTCGGATACCAAACCAATGACTTGCCGTTCACGCGCTCCCACACGCCAGCCATGATCTTGCCATCCTTGCCTGCCATTGTCGCCATATCCAGCCAGCTCTGGTTGTAGTTCTTCTTCACAAAGTCCATGTTCACAACTTTGTTCAGATCCACAACCTTGCCCTGCGCCGCAAACCGCGCGGCCAAACCAGGCTGGGGGAAGTCGGCGATGTCTGGCGGGTTGCCGCCATCCACTTTCACGCTAATCGCCTTCTCAAACTCCTTGCCGCCCACATACTCAATCACAATGCCGGTCTTGTCGCTGAAGTCCTTCAACGTGTCAGCAAATTTCTTGGCATCTTCGCCAGAGAATGGACCGTCTACCGTGACTTTCTTGCCCTTGTATGCCCCGGTCATCGCCTGGTCATACTCTGCGCCCATGCCAGATGCGGCAACTTTCGGCGCGTCAGTCGGCTTGGGGGCATCTGTGGCCTTTGGCGCGTCGGTGGGCTTGGGGGCGGCCGTGGGCTGCGCAGGCGCTGCGGTAGGTTGCGGCGCCGCTGTTGGCGCGGCGGGTGTTGGCGTTGCGCCGCAAGCCGCCAGTAGCATAGACAACGCGGCGGTAATGCCGAATATCTTGTGCAATTTCATTGTTTCTCCTTCTATCAATCAATTGCGTCCTAAAACGCATCGAGCCTTTTGCTCAAACCACTCTGTGTAAATCAATTTGCGCCTTGTGCGCGGGATAAAGAATTTTGAGCTTGCGGGTTGAATCACCTCCAGTTAAACATGCGTTTGCGCGCCTTGGGATGGGGCTGCGGTTGTGCCGCGCTCCACCACTTCGTTGGGAATAATCTCCAGCGTGGGCAGATAGTTATCGCTGCCAAGCGCGTTCAGCAGTTGTAATGCGCCGCGCCGTCCGCTTTCTACCAAATTTTGGCGGATGGTTGTTATTTGAAGAAACCGCGCCACTTCAATGTCGTCGTAGCCAATCACAGATAAATCGCGCGGCACACTCAGCCCCATCTCCTGGGCGGCCTGCAACACGCCCATGGCCTGGGTGTCACTGGCGGTGAAGATGGCCGTGGGCGGGTCTGGCAGCGTCATCAGCGCGCGGGTCTGCTCGCGGGCGCTGTCTCGGCTTTCCTCGCCGATGGCGCGCGGGTCGATGACAATGAAATCCTCGCGGGTGGGCAAACCAGCTTGGGTCAAGGCTGCCCGGTATCCGCGCAAACGATACGCAGTTGACGTGTTGGTGAAGTTAAAAACGTCTTGAAGCGGGCCGCCAATAAAAGCAATTTTGCGGTGTCCCAATTCCAGCAAATACTCCGTGGCTTTGCGCCCGCCATCCTGCGAGTCCTCGGAGACAGAAATAAACTGCGAATGCCGGGCATCCACCAAAACAACCGGCAACCCAAATCTTTCCAGCAAAAGCACGTCCGCCACACTAGGCGACATGGAAATGATGATAACGCCATCGGCGCGGTCGGGGCGGGGAACTTCTGCCAGACAATATTGCCGCCGCTTTTCAGATTCCACGTTGTAGACAATCAGGTCGTACCCCGTCTCTTCCAAAACTTTGGATACCCCGCGCAGGCGTTCTACAAACGAAGGGCGGGTAAAAAATGGCACAATGGCCGCGATGGTTTGGGTTTGACCGCCTTTGAGGCGGCGAGCGGTGGAATTGGGCGCAAATCGCAGGGCAGCGATGGCGGCCTCGACCGCCTGCTTGGCAGGCTGGCGCACTCCGGGGTTGCCGTTCAACACACGTGAAACCGTAGCCGCGCTAACACCAGCTTTTTCGGCGACATCATGGATCGTCGGAACTTGTGAAATCGTTTTCACTGTGAAATCGTTTTCATCATATCCAAAGCATAGGTAATGTCAAGAGATTTAGTGGGCCAATTTAGACAAATTTTGTAAAAAAACAAATCTAAAGGGTTTTATGAGGCAATGATTTGTCAACACCCTATTCGACTTTCCAGCAAAACACAATGAATCAAAGGGCCTGCCCTTGCCGCGCCTTTCTTCGAGAAAAGAAAAGTCGTGTATTCAAAAATGATGCCCAAAACACCGTCTTGGAATAATTTTGAGCAGCGCAGCAACACAAAGCAGGGGCAAGAAGTCGGACTGCTTGCTGGGCTGGCTTTGTGTTTGCACAAGCCCCTGCAGTCCGACTTTTAAGCGCGTTGCCCTTTGAGGGCGCTGCGCGGAGAGCGTGTCTGGCTATGCGCCGCGCTCGGCCCGCATCGCCAGCACAATGGCACCGCACACACCAGCGTTATCACCCAGCCCCGGCGGCACAATGTATTCATCCATGTGCTCCAGCAAAGCTGGGACTTTGAGATACCCGTTGAGCGCTTTGGTTGTCTCGGCGCAAACCATCGCCATAAATTTATCGCGGCCAAGCTGCCCGCCCTTGGGCACGCTGCCCCCCAGAATAATGCGCTCTGGCGACAACGTAAAGATGATGTTGGTGAGCGCGACGCTCGTGTAATGCGCCACCTTCCCCCACACCGGATTATCTGGCGAAAGGTCTTGCGCGGGCGCGCCGCAGCGTTTTTCTATGGCCGGGCCAGAACACAAGCCTTCCCAGCAATCGCCATGCACTGGGCAAATTCCCTCAAACGGGTCTTCCGCAGGGTTGCGGCACACGCGAATATGCCCCATCTCTGGGTGAAGCAAGCCATGAATTGGCTCGCCATTGAGCAGCGCCCCGCCGCCAATGCCCGTGCCAATCGTGATGTAGACCAAGTTGTTCAAACCTCGGCCTGCGCCCCATTCGCGCTCGCCCAAAGCCGCCACGTTCACATCGGTGTCAAAACCCACCGGCACTTTTAATTCGCTGGCAAACGCGCCCGCCACATCCGCATCCTGCCAGCCTGGTTTTGGGGTGGTGGTGATGCGGCCATACGTGGGCGACTTTTTATCCAGGTCAATTGGCCCAAACGAGCCAACGCCCACCGCGGCGATCCGGCCATGTGCCGCCTGCTGATTGCGCAGCCAGGCAACACACGCGCCCAGCGTGGCCTCGGGGTTGTTAAGAGTTGGAAATGACACGCGAGCGATAAGCTCCGGGCTGCGGCCATCGCTAAGGGCGCAGACATACTTTGTGCCGCCGCCTTCAATGCCCGCGTAAATTGGTGATGCGTTCATGGTGATGAGTGGCTATTTTAATCCCGCGAAAAACGCAAAACGTCTGGCGCACAAGCAGCGCGCCAATCACACTTTCTTCAAATACTCGCGGATCATGAGCGCGGCGGTGGCGCCCTCGCCCACCGCGCTGGCAACCTGTTTGGTGCTGCCCTTGCGCACATCGCCCGCGGCAAACACGCCCGGCACGCTGGTCATCAGCCGCTCATCGGTGGTGATGAAGCCCTGATCGTCTTTGGCGATTTGCCCCGATGTCCACTGCGCGTTTGGCGATTGCCCCACAAAAATGAACATCCCATCGGTTTTCATTTTCCGGGTCTCGCCTGTTTGGTTGTTGCGGATGGAAACCGCTTCCAGCTTCTTTTCGCCATGAAGTTCAGTCACGGAGGTGTTCAAGCGCACTTCAATGTGTGGCTCGTTCATCACCTTTTCAATCACCACCTGGCTGGCCCGCATGGCTGGCCCGCGCACAAGCAGCGTTACTTTTTTGGCAAAGCGCGTCAAAAATTCGGCCTCCTCGCCCGCGCTGTTTCCGCCGCCAATCACAATCACTTCCTTGCCTTTGTAAAACGGGCCATCGCAGGTGGCGCAAAAATGCACGCCCGCGCCAATCAATTGCCGCTCGCCAGATATCTCCAACCGTTTGTATTGCGAGCCAGTGGCGATGAGCATGGCCCGCGCCCCGTATTCATCCCCGTTCTCGGTGCGCACGTAACACGATTCACCTTCCTGATACGTGGTCTCGATTTTTGTGGCCTGCAAAATTTCCACATCAAACTTACGCGCCTGACGCACCAGCCGGTCGGCAAACTCCGCGCCGTTAATGCCATCTGGGAAGCCGGGGAAGTTCTCCAGTTTCTCGGTCATCCCAGCCTGCCCGCCCAGCCCGCCCGCGTCAATCACCAGCACATCCATGCCCTCGCGGGCGGCATAAATGGCGGCGGTCAAGCCAGCCGGCCCGCCGCCCACGATGATCAGGTCGTAGTAGCTCATCCGCGCTTTGGTGGTGATCCCCAATTTCTTTGCCAGCTCGGTGTTAGATGGCTCCATCATCGTGCTGCCATCGGGGAATAAAATCGTTGGCACAATGTGTTTGCCATCGTTCACCTTTTCCACAAAGGCCATTGCCTCGGCGTTTTCTTCAATATCCACCCAGTCAAAATGCACGCGCTGCTCGCCCAAAAATTTTTTGGAGCGTTTGCAATCGCCGCACCAGACGGTGCCGTAAATGACGATGTGATTGGGGGCGTTGGTGGTCGTGGGGTCGGACATTGTTTTATTCTCCAATAAATAAGGTCAAAGACATTGTATTCAAGATTCGAACACGTCCGCGCCGAAGCTGAATAATGCCTTGATCGCTCCACTCCTTGAGGATTTTTGTCACCGTCTCGCGCTGAACACCCATCATGTCGGCCAACTCCTCGTGGGTGTGGCGCACCTCAAGAACTTCTTTTGCGCTTAACAAGGGGCGAGATTTGCGAGCCAGGCGAAGCAACAACGCCGCCAGCCGTTCTGGCGCGCGCTTAAATACAAAATCGGCCAACTGGGTCTGCGCCTCAATCAGCCGCTCGCCCAAAATTTCCGCAATCCGCACTGCAATGCGCGAGTCTCCCAGCAACAAAGTTTGCACATCGGCGCGGTTCATCAGGCAGATGAGGCACGAATCCAGCGCCTCGGCATAGCTATCGTTCAAGTGCTGGCCAATCAAAGCCATCTCGCCAAATACAGAGCCGGGTTCTAAAATGGCGGTGGTGAAGGCGCGGCCATCTGCCGAGAGGCGATACAACCGCACGCGGCCTTCCTTCAGAATAAACAAGACCTCTGTTTGCTGCCCGGCGATGAAGAACAAGGTGCCTGCTTCCACCCGTTTCATCGGGGCGCGTTCGCTCATGGCAGCCACATCCGCTGGTGGCAATCCGCGAAAAAGATCGTTCTCCAAAAGATATGTGTATTTTGCTGGTTGATTGCTCATAAGAGCGCGCGAGTTCAATCTTAACGGACATTTTCCCTGTCAAAAAATCTTTCGTAAAGGCGCTAAGACGCTAAGACGCTAAAAAATGTCAGATGTTTTACGAGGGAAACGGGCAAAGCAAGTGAATGCTTTGCCCCTGCGCGCGAATCACTTTTTCCCTAAATTGGGGACACATCTGATTTACTTGCGGTTCACCCGCCAGGCATACACCAGCCCCGTCACCACGCCATAAATCACGTGCCCCATCAGGCTCATCAACATTGGGCCGGTGAACATGGCTTCAAATTGCAGCCCCATGCCCATCATCAACGGCATGATCACGATTGGGCCAAGAACCCACCAGATCATCCCGTTTACAAAACCCCACAACGCGCCGCCGCCATACGTGCCAGAGCGCCCGCCAAACAACGCGCCAAAAAAGGCCCCAATGATGGCGCCGATAAGCATGTGAACCATAAACCCAACGATGGGCGAGCTGCTACCCACCAGCCCGGCCACCATTGGCAGCATGCCCATCATTGCCATCATCATGCCAAAGACCATGCCGCCGGCCAGCCCGCCAATGATCCCAGCCGTAACGCGTTTTGTCGAAATTTGTGTTGTTGTGCCTGCTGTCATTTTGTTTGCCTCCAGAATTAAAACTTGCATTCCAGAGTAAACAAATTTGGCAAATTTTCTGTGATGCAGATCACACAACAAAAAAGACGGGAGACGGAGGGCGAAATTGCCGTCCTCCGTCTCCCGTCCTTCATCTCCTCCCGTCTTTCTAAACTTTGTCCAGCGCCTGCTTCAAATCGGCAATCAAATCATCCGCGTTCTCAATGCCAATAGACATGCGCACCAAACTATCGGTGATGCCGCCCTCAATGCGGTCTTCGGGGTCCACCTCGGCGTGGGTGGTGGTCTTGGGGTGCACCGCCAGCGATTCATTTCCGCCCAGGCTCACCGCCTGATGAAACACGTTGAGCGCGTTCAAAAACCGAAACGCCCCCGCCTCGCCATTTATCACCTCAATCGCCATCATGCCGCCAGGGCCAAGACATTGCTTTTTGTAAGTTTCATACGCCGCATCGCCCAGTTTGAGGTTGCCTAGATAGTGCAACTTTTCCACTTTGGGATGGGTTGCCAGGAACGCCGCGACCTTTTGCGCGTTGGCCGCGCTTTTCTCCATGCGCAGTTGCATCGTCTCCAGGCTGCGCGTGAGCAGCCAGCACGTGTGCGGCGCGGGGATGGGGCCAAGCATGGCGCGGTAGAGCTTCATTTGGTTGATGTCTTCTTGCTTGCCGCTGGCCGCGCCGGCCAAAAGGTCGCTGTGCCCGCCAATATATTTTGTGGCGGAATACAACACAATGTCCGCCCCCAGCGCAATCGGCTTTTGGTAGATGGGGCCAAGAAAGGTGTTGTCCACCGCCACCATCACCCGCCGCTCGCCCACCGAGAGCCGCCTGGCTACCTGGGCGCAATACGCAATATCACCAATGGCGATGCTGGGGTTGCTGGGCGTCTCAATATAAATGAGTTTTACCTTGTCGGCCACGCCCGGTTGTTTGAGGGCCGCCTCCAGCCCCGCGTTGCCCTCGCTCAACTTAAACCCCACCGGGCGAATGCCAAACCGGGTGAGGATGCTCTTGAGCAAAAAGTCGGTGCAACCATAGCTGGGTTCGCTGTGCAAAACCACATCGCCCGGGTTCAAAAATGCCCACATCAAGGTGCTGATGGCGCCCATGCCGCTGTCAAACGCGGCGCAGGCCTCGGCTCCATCCCAAATACGCAGCCGCTGCTCAAAAATTTCTATGTTTGGGTTTGTGTCGCGGCTGTAAATGTAGGTGTTGCTAAAATCCTCGCCCTCTTCTTTCTCGCGCAATCCGTTGATGACCTCGCCATACGCCTTGGCGTGCGCGGCGTCCTCAAACGAGAACGTTGAGGTGAGATACAGCGGCGGTTTTACAGAATGGCTGGCCAGCGCGGGATCGTAGGCGTAGCGCATCATGTGGGTTTCGGGGTGAACATCGGGGTTCGGTGGAGTTGTCGCTTTCATGCCCGTATTTTAGGCCAGATATGCGAATATTGCCTACGCAGTTCAGTTGCGCTATATTTGCCAAGCCGTTTGAACGAATCATGCACAAGGAGTTTGCCATGACAAAACAATTCTTTCTTCGTCTGGTGATGGCGTTTGGGCTGATGTTTGGGTTGCACTTCTCCACGCCTACCCTCGCGCGGGTGGAAGGCGGCGAGGAGCCGCCAATAAAGCTGATAAACGCACGCGCAGAAATGGGATGCCACTATCCCAGTTGTTTGCACACCGATTTCAGCGGAGATCTGCAAACCACCGGCTCACAAAGCGTATTAAACGCAACCGTAAAAGCAAATTTGTATAACAATGGGCAATTAATCAGCAGCGGCCTCTTTAATACGCAATTGCCCGCTACCATACCTGGCCAGTTAAATCATGTAAGCGGCATTTTTGATGGGGTTCTTTATTACCAATTCACGTACACGGTTGAGGCTTCCATAAACAATTACACGATCACAGATTCAAAATATGGCATCGTGGATGTTGTCTTCACCCCGTCAACAACATGGTGGGGTTATCCAGAAGGACACGTATACAACTCGTATCCCCTAACAATGACCGATATTTACATTGACTACTCTGTGGGTGGTTGTTATGCATATAGCATGAGCCAGCTTAGGTTGGGAAAACCATTGCCACCAGGTGAAACGCGAAATTTTACGGCTCAATCT
>DAORUN010000058.1:0-1165 GCA_035433205.1 Thermoflexales bacterium
AATTTCTGCTCTAATCGTATACCAATACAATGGGGTTACTTTCAGGGATTAACAAAGAGGTGACGCTTGGATTATAAGGATTATTACAAAACATTGGGTGTGCCAAAAACGGCAGATGCGGACGAGATTAAAAAGGCGTTTCGCAAACTGGCGCGGCAACATCACCCCGATGTGAACAAGGGCGACAAAAAATCCGAGGAAAAGTTCAAGGAGATCAACGAGGCCTACGAAGTGCTGGGCGATGCTGATAAGCGCAAGGTGTATGACAAGCTGGGCACCAATTACAACGCCTATCAGCGCGGCGGCGGCAACCCGCAAGATTTTAACTGGGCCGAATGGGCCGCGCAAGCGGGGCAAGCCGGCCAGCGCACGCGCAGCACGCGCCAGCAGACCAATTTTGACCCGCAAGGCGAGGCGTTTGACTTTAGCGATTTCTTCAGCACCCTTTTTGGCGGCGGCGGCGGGTTTGGCAACGCTGGCATGGGCGGGATGGGCGGCATGGGCGGCCAGCCCGCGCGCCAAAACCTTGATCAGGAACACGATGTGGAAATCACGCTGCGCGAGGCGTATCACGGCACAAAGCGCATTCTGAACAAAGATGGCAGAACATACGAGGTCAACATCCCAGCGGGAGTGAAGACCGGCAGCAAAGTGCGCGTGCGCGGGCAAGGCGCAAAAACCGCCCAAGGCGAGGCGGGCGATTTGTATCTCACGGTCAAGGTGATGGAGATGACGCCCTACGAGCGCAAAGACGATGACTTGTACCGAGATGTGGACGTGAATGTGTTTGCCGCCCTGATTGGCGGCGAGGTGAATGTGGAAACGCTGGCTGGCGAAATGGCGGTCAAAATTCCGGCGGGCACATCATCGGGCAAACTGGTTCGCCTGCGCGGAAAGGGCATGCCCAAGTTGGGCGCCAAAGACGAGCACGGCGACCTCTACCTGCGCGTGAACATCATTGTTCCAAAGCACATTAGCGAGGAAGACCGCTGGACGCTGGAGCAAATTGGCAAGCGATACGCGGGCAAATGAAAATTAAACACATCCATTGAGCGCAATTTATGCCCTGCCCATTCCTTCCTTCTCCCAGAAGGCAAGAATGCGCGGGGCTTTGTGCAACCAAGCGGGTCGCATCCTTATTTCACCCTTCACTCTTCACTCTTCA
>DAORUN010000058.1:1265-16986 GCA_035433205.1 Thermoflexales bacterium
TTTGTGCAACCAAGCGGGTCGCATCCTTATTTCACCCTTCACTCTTCACTCTTCAATATGACATCATCAAAAAACGCCGCCTTTTTGTTTGATATGGATGGCACGCTGGTCAACAACATGGCGTATCACACCCAGTCTTGGGTGCAGGTGCTGCGCGAAGAATTTGGGTTGGAGTTGGATGGCAAAGAATGGGAACGCCGCACGGCGGGTAAAACCTCGCCCATCATCCTGCGCGAAGAAGTGGACCCCGCCATGAGCGACGCGCGGATTGAGGAGATCAACGAGCGCAAGGAGGCGCTCTACCGCCAAATTTTTCGCCCAAACCTGGCGCTGGCCGATGGCGCGGAGAACTTTTTACGCCGCGCCAAAAGCGCGGGCATCCCGCTGGCGGTGTGCACCTCGGCCAACAGAATTAACTTGGATTTTGTGCTGGATGGCTGCGGCATTCGCGATATGTTTGCGGCCACCATGTGCAAAGAAAACATCACGCACGGGAAGCCAGACCCCGAGATATTTCTCAAGGGCGCGGCGGCGTTGGGCGTTGCCCCCAACCGCTGCATGGTGTTTGAAGACGCGCCCGCCGGAATTGAAGCCGCGCGGCGGGCCGGGATGAAGGCAGTAGCCATCACCGCCATGCTGGGCGCGGATGAGCTTTTGCCGCTTGCGCCGGTGGTGCAGGCCGCGCCCGATTTTGCTGCCCTCGCGCCAGAGCGCATCCTGCGCATGTGCGCGGCAGAGGCCGCCCCCGCCGACCCGCGCTCACCCGAAGCGCGGGCGATGGTCGCCGCGCTCTCGGCGGATATCGCAGCGCGTTACGCCGACAAAAACGATGACGGCTCTGGCGCGTTTAAGCCCGAAGATGTGATTGGCCCCCGCGCCGGTTTTGTGCTGGCCTGGTTGGATGGCGCCCCGGTGGGCTGCGGGGCCATCCGCCCGTTTGATGGCGTGGAGGATGTGGTTGAGGTGAAGCGCATGTTTGTATCGCCCAGTGCGCGCGGCCTCGGCATTTCCCGCCTCATCTTGCACAAGTTAGAAGAGCTGGCCCGCGGGTTTGGCTATGGCAAAACCCTGCTGGAAACGGGCGACCGCATGACCGAGGCCATTGGGTTGTATGGCAGCGCAGGTTACGCCCGCGTGCCATGTTATGGCGCGTATGCCGACCGCGAGTGGAGCATGTGTTTTGAGAAAGAACTTGGCCGCGCAAACGCCTGATTTCAGCCCGCCCAATTCTCAATTTTCTGCTTAATCGCCATCACAAACGCGTCTGCCATCGCGCCATCCAAAATGCGGTGGTCAAACGAAAACGAAATATACGCGCAGGGGCGGATGGCGATCATGTCATCCATCACTTTTACCCGTTTTTCCAACGCGCCAAACCCTAAAATGCCGCTTTGGGGCTGATTGATGATGGGTGTGCCCGCCAAACTGCCGCCTACGCCGTGATTGGTGATGCTGAATGTGCCGCCCTGCGCCTCATCTGGCTTGATTTGTTTTGCCCGCGCCCGCGCCGCCAGGTCTTGAATTTTGCGGGCGATGCCCATCAGGCTCAGCTCGTCTGCGTTGCGTATCACCGGCACCAGCAACCCATCTGGCGGGATGGCGACCGCGATGCCAATGTTGATTTCGCGGTGCAGGGCGATGCCGGTCTCTGCCCACGAGCTGTTTGCCAGGCGGTGTTGGCGCAACGCCTGTGCCGTGGCCAAGACCAAATACGCCAAATAAGTCAGACTCACGCCATCCCGCGCGAACTGGGCTTTGTGCGCCTCACGGTGTTTGGCCACCGCGCCAAAGTCAAACTCAAAAATGGTGGTCACATGCGGCGAGGTCTGCACGCTGCGCACCATGTGTTCCGCAATCCGGGCGCGCATGGGCGAGAGGGGCAGGAGGTTAGGGGTTTGGGGCTGGGGGTTGGGGGCTGGTATTGGGTATTGGGTATTGGGTATTACCTTGTCACCCAAGTCATCCGCCCGGCGTGCGTCTTCCGTCTTCCGTCTCCCGTCTCCCGTCTTTTGATTCTCGTCTTCCGTTTTGAGAAACGCCAACACATCTTGTTTGGTCACGCGCCCGCCCTCGCCGGTGCCATGTATTTCGTTTAAGTTCAAACCATGTTCGGCCACCATGCGCGAGACAACCGGCGAGACGCGCCCGGCGTACGGCGCTGCGGGCAGGGTGCCATCCGTCATCCGTCTTCCGTCATCTGTCTCTGTATTGCGTATTGAAGATTGGGTATTGGCGGTCACCCCATCGCTTTGTGCCTCGGTCACTTTGTCTGCGGCGTCCCCCATTTCTGCCAGCGGGTCGCCCACGTGAGCCTTGCTGCCCTCTGGCGCGAGAATTGCCAGCAACGCGCCATCGCTCTCAGCGGGCACTTCCAGCGAAATTTTGTCGGTCTCCACTTCCAGCAGCGGCGCGTTGGCTTTTACCAGCTCGCCAACTTTTTTTAGCCAGCGCGTAATCGTCACTTCCTGCACGCCATCGCCAAGGTGGGGGAGTTTTTGAATTGCCATGTTTTTTATGCTTTGACAAAGTGACAAGGATGACAAGGATGACAGGGGTGACAAGGGTGAAAGGAATGCATCATCCCTGTCATCCCTGTCATCCTTGTCACCCTTGTCATATTTTCAAAAGCTGCGCCATCGCGGTTTTTACTTTTTCCAGCGTGGGGATTACGCCAGCCATGAGATGCTGGCTGAATGGCACCAGCGTTTGCGGGGCGGCCACGCGCTCAATGGGCGCGTCCAGGTCAAAAAAGGCTTCCTTCGCCAGCGTGGCCGCAATTTCTGCGCCCATGCCGCCAAACTCAACATCCTCATGCACAATGAGGCACTTGCCCGTTTTGCGCACGCTCTCCAGCACGGCGGGTTTATCCCACGGCACAATTGTGCGCAGGTCAATAATCTCAATTGATTCGCCAATTTCGCGCGCGGCGGTTTCCACCAGCTCCAGCATCGCGCCCCAGGCGACGACCGTGAGCGCATCGCCCGGCTGCACGATGCGGGCGCGGCCAAATGGCAACGTGTATTCATCACCTGGGTAGGGCCGCCGCGCCCAGGCCGCGTCATACAAATAGCGGTGCTCAAAAAAGATCACCGGGTCGTTGCCGCGCAGGGCGGTGCGCAGCAAGCCCACCGCGTCCTCGGCGTTGGATGGAAACGCGATCTGCCAACCCACCGCGTGGGCATAGGCCATCTCGTTGGTCATGCTGTGCCACGGGTCGCCCAGCTTGCGAAAACCGCCCGGCATGCGCACCACCATTGGCGCGGCCACATTGCCATTGCTCCGCCAGCGGATGGTGCCGGTGTTCATCAAATGCTCGTGCGCTGGGTCGGCGTATTTGCGAAATTGAATTTCTGGCACGGGCATGAGACCCGCCGTCGCCATGCCCACTGCGCGGCCAATGATGCCTTCCTCGTTCAAGCTGGTATCAAACACGCGCATATCCCCGTGTTTGTTCATCAACCCCAGCGTGGCGGCGTGCACCCCGCCTTTTGCGCCCACATCTTCGCCAAATATCACCAGGCGCTCGTTCACGCCCAATTCCACATCCAGCGTGCGGCGTATCGCGTCAATAAAGTTCAAGCGCCGCTCATCGGTTACATGCGGGGTGTCTGTGCCTTTGGGGAGGGATATCCCATCTGCCGCCAGCCCGCCCACCACCTGCGTTTTGTGCGGGTCAGAAAAAACAAAGCGCGTCACTTCGTCTCGGTTGGGCAGCGGATGATTTTCCGCGGCGCGGCGGCCATCGGCCACCGCTTGTTTGGCCTCGGCCAGCAGGCCATCCCACTGGGTTTGGGTCATGCGGGCGGGCACCAAAAAATCTTTCACGCGGGGGATGGGGTCACGCGCCCACTCGGCGGCAATTTCTTCCTTTGTTTTGTAGGCTTGCACATCCATGCTGCTGTGCCCGCTTAGCCGTGGCACGCTGAGGCGGAGCAGGGCAGGCCCTTCCCAGCGGCGGACGTGTTCCACGGCTTCGTTCACCAGCGCGGGTGTTTCGCGCGGGTCGGTCCCATCACCATCCAAAATATGCAAATTGGCGTAGCTGGCGAGGTTTTGCGCCACGTTGCCGCCGGGGTATTGCTCGTTGTGCCGCACCGAGATGGCGTAACCGTTGTCTTCGATGACGAACAAAACGGGCAGGCGGTGCGCGGTGGCAATGTTCAAACCTGCCCAGAAGCCGTTGCTGGCCACGGCGCCATCGCCGCCAAAAACAGCGACAATGCAACCCTCAGCAACGGCTTCGTGCAGGTGGCGGGCGCGGTATACCAAAGCCTGCGCGGCCCCCGCCGCCGGAGAAAATTGCGCGCCAATATCGCCAGCCATCGGCAAAAACAGCGGCGCGGCTTTGTGCGGGATCATGGAAATCACGCCCACATCGCGCCCGCCGCTCCAGCTTCCGCTGAGCGCCATGCCGTTGGTGAACAGTTCCTCAACCGATGAGCCGACGCCCAGCACAAATGGGCGCTGGCGGTAATAAATTGCGGCGGCATCGTGGGTGCGGGTGAGCAATTGCGCCATCACGCTTTGCCCCAGCTCGTGCCCGCGCGCGCTGAATTGATATTTGACCTTGCCTTGCGGGGTTAGCTCCTGCTCCTCCAACTCGTCCATCATGCGCGAGATGAGCATGTTTCGCGCCACACGTTCCCAGTCTAGCTCTGGCGGGGAAGCAAGTTGCATGTCATGAAAGCCGGTTGTTTTTGTTTTTAGGCCGTTGACTGGCGCGTGTGTGTGCATGTGCTTCCCTTTCTCGTGCTAAGCCCCAAGCGCCACGTGCTAAGTTGTCCACGCAACACGTGGCGCTCAGGGCTTAACCGTTTGGTATTGGTATTGACCCGTGAATTTTTACGTCGTTCACAGAAACGCTGGTGTGTGTTCGCGCCACGCCAGCCATGCGGTTCAGGTTCTCGGTGAGGAAACGATCAAGGTCGCGGTGGGTGTGCACCATCACTTTCATGATGCAGTCATATTCGCCAGTTACTTTGTAGCATTCCACCACCTCTGGCATGGCGCGAATTTTGTCCAGAAATTCGCCCAGCGTATCCAGCACGTTTTCCTTAAAACTGATTTGGATAAAGCAGGTGAAATCGTAGCCCAGCTTTTCCGGGTCCAGCACGGCGGTGTAGCTTGCAATGTATTTTTGGGCTTCCAGCGCGCGCAGGCGGGCATGGGTGGCTGCGGGCGACAAGGCGATGCGTTGAGCAAGTTCTGTAATGCTCATTCGCCCGTCCTCCTGCAAAAGTCGCAACATCGTTCGATCCACATCGTCCAAGTTCCTATCTGGTGAAAACTTTATCATTAAAATCTCCGAAACTAAACCTAAATTAGCTAAAAGCGCAAATTTGCGAGAAAAATTACGGAATTAAGCGTATGGTACAACTTTATTCAGCTTGTGAAATTTGTCAATGGGGCGCGGTGAAGGATTTACGGTAATCCGCTGAAAGAATGATGAGAAAGGCGAAAAAAAGGCAGCGCGGGTTTGCCTGTGGCGCAACACGAGGATATGTTATATCTTTACCGGAGCGGTTAATTGGAGAATGAAATAAACTTATCAGGTTTGCGTAGAAAAAAAACAAACCGCCATTTGTTGGCCGACCACTCCTTCTTTGCCAAAGCAAAAGGCGCAGTGGCAAAATAGAGGCTTGCAAAACAAGAAATAAAAATCTCTCGCAAAGCCGCAAAACCGCTAGAAATTTTTGCGCGGGCGCATCTTTGCGAAAGAAAGGTAAAACGGAGAGCAAAAGATGACAACCGAACTGACCCAACTGCCCGAATGGCGGGCGTTGCAAACGCACTACGCCAGCATAAAACCCATCCACCTGCGCCAGATGTTTGCGCAAGACCCGCGCCGCGCAGAGGCGCTTACGCAAGAGGCGCTGGGCCTGCGCTACGACTTTTCCAAGCAGCGCATTACCGCAGAAACGCTGGGTTTGCTGATTGCGCTGGCCGAGGCGCGCAACCTGCGCGGAAAGATTGACGCGATGTTCCGCGGCGACAAAATTAACACCACCGAGAACCGCGCCGTGCTGCATGTGGCTCTGCGCGCGCCAGCCAGCCAAAAAATTCTGGTGGATGGGGTCAATGTCGTCCCCGGCGTGCACGAAGTTCTGGACGCGATGACCGCATTTGCCGAACAGGTGCGCGGGGGCAAGTGGCTGGGCTTCACCGGAAAACCCATCCGCAATGTGGTGAACATTGGCATTGGCGGCTCTGACTTGGGGCCGGTGATGGCCTACGAGGCGCTGCGCCATTACGCGACGCGAGACCTCACCTTTCGGTTTGTCTCTAACGTGGATGGCACCGATTTTGCGGAGGCCACCCGCGATCTTGACCCGGAAGAAACGCTGTTCGTGGTCTCATCCAAAACATTTACCACCCAGGAAACCATGACCAACGCCGCCAGCGCGCGGGCATGGGCGTTGGCAAAATTGCAAGACCCCAAAGCAGTGGCGCGGCATTTTGTGGCTGTCTCTACCAACGCCGAAGAGGTGAGCAAGTTTGGCATTGACACGGCCAACATGTTTGGTTTTTGGGATTGGGTTGGCGGGCGCTACTCGATGGATTCGGCCATTGGCCTCTCCACCATGATCGCCATCGGCCCGGAGAATTTCCGCGCCATGCTGAGCGGCTTTCACGCGATGGACGAGCATTTTCGCACCACGCCATTTGAACAAAACCTGCCCGTGCTGATGGGGCTTTTGGCGGTTTGGTATGCCGACTTTTTTGGCGCGGAAACCATCGCAGTGTTGCCCTATGACCAATACCTAAAACGCTTCCCTGCGTATTTGCAGCAACTCACGATGGAGAGCAACGGCAAGAGCGTGACGCTGGAAGGCAAGCATGTGAACTACGCCACGAGCGCCATCTATTGGGGCGAGCCGGGCACAAACGGCCAGCACTCGTTTTACCAGCTTATTCATCAGGGCACGCGGCTCATCCCGTGTGATTTCATCGGCTTTGCCAAGTCGCTCAACCCCAACGGGCCGCATCATGATTTGTTGACTGCCAACCTGTTAGCCCAAAGCGAGGCGCTGGCCATGGGCAAAACAGCGGATGAAGTTCGGGCAGAGGGAACACCGGAGTGGCTGGTGCCGCATCGGGTGTTCGAGGGCAACCGCCCTTCGTCCACCATCATGGCCGAGCAGCTTACGCCAGAGATTTTGGGCAAGCTGATCGCGCTCTACGAGCACAACGTGTTTGTTCAGGGCGTGGTCTGGGACATTAACCCGTTTGACCAGTGGGGCGTGGAATTGGGCAAGGCGCTGGCAAAGAAGATTAGCGCAGAGCTGACCGCGAAGGACGAGCCTGCGCTCAAGCACGATGGCTCTACCAACGCGCTGGTGAAGTGGTATCGGGCGAATAAATGACGGGAGACGGGAGACGGAGGACGGCTGCTAAACCGTCCTCCGTCTCCCGTCTCCCGTCCTATTCCACGCTATTCTCCGGCCTCTGCCCCATCACCCCGGCAATGCAATTTTGGGCGGCCATGATGGACATTTTCTCGCGGGTGACCACGCTGGCGCTGCCCAGGTGCGGCACAATCAGCACGTTATCCAACTGGTAGAGGGGATGCGCCGCGGGCAATGGCTCTGGGTCGGTCACATCTAGAGCGGCGGCAAAAATTTTCTTCTCGCGCATGGCTTGGGTGAGGGCATCTGTGTCCACCGCGCCGCCCCGCGCCATGTTGATCAGCGTTGAGGTCGGCTTCATCATTGCCAGCGCGTTGGCATCAATAAAATGGCGCACGGCTGGCGAATACGCCATGATGAGCATGAGGAAATCGCTCTGTTTGAGCAGCTCTTCCTTGCTCACATACTCCGCGCCCAGCTCGCGCTCGGCGGCTTCGTTGCGGTTGCGGTTGTGATAGATGACCCGCATGTTAAAGCCCTTGCCGCGCCGGGCGATGGCCGCCCCAATACGCCCCATCCCAGCAATGCCCAGCGTTGCGCCGTGAATATCCTGCCCCAGCAGGGTGGTCATGCCCCAGGTTTTCCAGTGGCCGTTCTTGGCGTAATCGCGGCCCTCTGGCAAGCGCCGCGCGGCGGCCATGAGCAGGGCAAAGCCCAAATCGGCGGTGGTCTCGGTGAGGACGCCCGGCAGGTTTGTGACCCAGATGCCGCGCTGTTTGGCGGCGGCCAGGTCTATGTTGTCATACCCGGCGGCCACATTGCAAATGACCTTGAGGCCGGGCGCGGCGTCCATCACCTCGGCGTCAATCCGGTCGGTGAGCAGCGACACGATGCCCTGCGCGTCTTTCACGCGCGCCAGCAGCTCCGGGCGCGGGGCGGGCAGCTCGCCCGGCCACACCTCAATTTGGCAATGCTCTTTTAGCAGGTTCAACCCCGCCTCTGGCAAAACACGGGTGACAAATACGTTTGGTTTGGTCATGATGATTTCTTTGTGTTTACAAGCCTCGCTCGCAATTCAATTCTATCGGCTTTGCCAATGCGTGTGACCGGGATGTCTTGCTCCAGCACAACCCGCGCGGGCACCTTGTAATTGGCCAGTTGCGCCCGGCACACGGCCAGCACGTTGTCCACATCAATCGTCTCGCCCTCGCGGGGCTGCAAAACCAGCCACACGGCCTCGCCCTTCACCGCATCTGGCGCGCCAATGGCGACCGCCTGCGCCACGCCGGGCAGCTGCGCCACAAGCTCCTCAATTTCGTTGGGGATGACGGTGTAGCCGCCCACACGAATAATTTGCTTCTTTCGCCCGCGAATCCACAACCCGCCGCACTCATCCAACAGGCCAAGATCGCCGGTGCGGCACCAGCCATCCGCCGTAAAACCCGCGGCGTCTTCGGCGGGCATGTTGTAATACCCGCCAATCGTGAGCGGGCCTTTCACCACCACCTCGCCAATTTGCCCGGTCTGGGCGATGGCATCCTCATCGTTCACAATCCGCACTTCCTGCCCGGCAATGGGGCGGCCCACGTAGCCATCGGCCAAAAGAGCAAAATCGTCATTGAGATCGGTAAAGGTCACTTCTGCGCCGGCCTCGGTGCTGCCATAGCCGTTCAAAATGTGGTGGCAAATGCGGCGGCGGATGCCATCCAGCAACTCGCGGCCCACCTTCTCGCCAGACATCACCGCCAGCTTGACGCACGAGAGATCATACGCGCCGAGGTCGGGCAGGGAGAGGGTCATGGCGAACATGGTGGGCACGCCCAGCATGATTGGGATGCGCTCGCGGGCCGTGACCTCCAGCATTTTGTTGGGGCTCCAACTCTCGCGCATAAACAGTTCCCATCCCGCCAAAAGCGCAGAACCAATGACCTCTAGCGTGCCGCCCACATGGCTGGGTGGCAGCGCGGCAAACGTTTTGACCCGCCCGGTCACGCCGTTGGCCGCCAGCGCATTTTGCAAAATCTCGGCCTCGCAAAACATCAACTCGGTGCAATTGCGGTGCGAAAGCAGCGCTGCTTTTGGCGCGCCGGTTGTGCCGCCGGTAAAAATGATGAGCGCGCCATCATCCAAAGCCAGTTGCGCGGCGCGCTGGGCAAGGGCAGGGGTGTTTATTTTCGCATTCGCAATTGTGTTTTGTAGCGAGGTGTTTTCGGCGGGCGCGTTTGTCATCCACCAAACAGCGTTTGGCGCGTGCTGGGCCAGCGTTGGCGCAAGCTCAAACCCGCCGCTTGCGCTGGGCGAAATAATGATTTTTGGCGCGATGTGCGGGATGAGCCGCGCGTAGTCTGCCGCGCGGTAACGCACATCCATTGGGGCCACAATGGCGCCCACGCGGTTGGCCGCAACCCAAGAGATGACGTATTCGGCGCAACTGCCCAGAATTGTCATCACCACATCGCCTTTTTGCAAACCCTGCTCCAGCATGGCGCAGGCCAGCCGGTTGATTTGCTCGCGCAGCTCGCCTGCCGTGTAGTCCTTCCCGCCGGAGTGAAGCGTTACAAAATCCGGTGCTTCATCGGCCCAGTATTCAATGTATTGATAAAGATGGTTGTAGTGAGGGAGCATGTTAAGGCAAGCGCCGGGCGCTGAAGAATATCTATTTCCCGGTGAAATTTGGTTCGCGTTTTTCCACAAACGCCTGCACGCCCTCGCGCAAATCCTCGCTCAGCAAGCACGTCATCATGCCGTCCACTTCCATCTGCATCACGGCCTCAAGGTCAAGGTCGTGGCTGCGCAAAAGCGTTTGTTTGATGAGCTTGAGCGAGAGCGGTGAGTTCTTGCTTAATTTTTGCGCCATGTTCTGCGCGGCTGGCATCAGTTCATCGGCGCGGCACACCTGCGTTACCAAACCCATCTCCCGCGCGGGTTCGGCCTTGAGTTTGTCCGCGCTCATCATCAGGTGCGCGGCGCGGGCGTGGCCAATCATGCGCGGCAGCAAATACATCACGCCGTTGGTTTGGAACAACCCACGTTTGGCTTCGGCGAACATGAAGTAGGCATCCTCGCTGGCGATGCGCAGGTCGCAGGCGATGGCGATTTCTGCGCCCGCGCCCACCGCCGCGCCCTGAATGGCGGCGATGACCGGCTTGGGTATGCGCAAAATTTTGCGGGTGATGGCTTGAAATTCTTCCAAGTGTTCGCGGGTTTGGCGCAAAGAAATGTTTTTGTCAAACAGTTGCGCCGCTTCGGCCAGGTCGTCGCCTGCGCAAAAGGCGCGGCCTTCGCCGCTCAAAATGAGGGCGCGGATGCTGGCATCGTTGGCCGCCTCATCCAACGCGGCGGCGATGCCGCGCAACATGTCGCGGGTCAGCGCGTTTAGCACATCCGGGCGGTTCAGGCGAATGTGGGCGATGCCATCTTGTGTGTGGAATTGAATGAAGGGTGAAGACATTGCGATACGACTTGTTTTTTGCAGGCAAGTTTGTAATGGCCAGAAATTTATGGGTAAATAGACCTCACAGGTCTCGCAGACCCGTGAGGTCTTGTATGTTTGCGCCGCGCCTTACAACCGCGACTCCAACTCGTTTAGCATTTCTTCTGCGGCCTGCCGCCCAACCCCGCCCGGAATGTTGCGAATGGCGACAAAATGCGCCGGGTCCAGCGCGCGTTGAACAAACGCGTCATCCATCTCAACGGCGGGCAAGCCAGCCTGGGCAAACGCGTCGCGCACCATCTGCGCGGTCACTTGATCGGGCGAGATGCCATCCGCAATGGCCCGCCGCACCACCAGCGCCACCACCTTGTGCGCCGAGCGGAACGGCATTCCTTTTTCGCGGGCCAGCGAATCGGCCAGCTCGGTGGCGGTGGTGAACCCCAGCGCGGCGCGGGCGGCCAGCCGTTCGCGATGCACCACCAGCGTCTCAATTGTGGCGGTGAGCAATTGCAGGCAATCGCGCGTTGTCTGGCACATTTTGAACAGCGGCGCGTGCATTTCATCCTCAAGGTCTTGCGTGTCGCCATAAAACACGTTGTGCGCCTGAGTAAACAGCGTGGCCGCGCCGCCATACACATTCGCCAGCCGCGCCCGGATGTGCTCCAGCACAACCGGGTTGCGTTTTTGCGGCATGATGGAGCTGATTTGGATAAAGCTGTCATCCACCGTCAGGCCGCCCACTTCCTGGGTCGCCATAATCAACAGGTCGTGACAAAAACGGGTGAGGTTGCTGGCCATGATTTGCAACGCGCTGGCGGTTTGCAAATAGTGATCTGCCGCGCCAATGCTATCGTGCGCGTTCAACACCAGCCCTTCAAAATCCAGTTCGCGCGCCAAAAAATAGCGGTCGATGGGAAACCCGGTGGTGGTGAAAGCCGCCGCGCCAAGCGGGCTTTTGTTGGTCACGGTTAACGCCTCTTGCATCCGGGTTGTGTCGCGCTCCAGGCCGCTGGCAACCGCCATCAGGTAATGGGCAAAGATGGTGGGCTGGGCGGGCTGGGTATGGGTGTGCCCCGGCATCAGCGTGTCCAAGTGCGCCCGCGCCTGAGTCAATATGGCCCGCCGCAGCGCAACCTGGTCACTCATGATCTCAAGCTGTAACTCGCGCAAGGCCATCCGCCCCAACGCCGCGCCCAGATCGTTGCGGCTGCGCGCCAGTTGCAAATTGCCGCCGCACTCCGCGCCCGCCAATTCAATCACCTTGCCCTCCACCGCGAAAAATAAATCCTCGGTGGGCGGCTGGTAGGGAAAGGCTTCTATGCCCATTTCTTCAACCTCATCCAGCGCCTGCAAAATTTTTTGGGCGCACTCTGGCTGAATAATTTCCTGACGCGCCAACATGCGCACATGGGCGCGGTTGGCGGCCAGCATTGGGCCAAACAGATAACGCGAGGCGTCATCGTAGGCGGGTTCAAGCACAATTTGGCGGTAAAGGGGATGTGGAAACATATTTGAATGTAGAACGCAGAATGCAGAAATTTTCATTCTGCATTCTTTTACGATTTCATGCCAGTGAGCGCAACGCCCTGGATGATTTGTTTTTGCATGAACAGGAACACAATGAGCAGCGGCACGGTGGAAAGCGTTGCGCCAGTCATGATGAGATGCCAGTCGCTGCCCGCCTCGCCGCTGAAGAACGACAAGCCGACCGGCAGCGTCATGGTGACGCGTTTGCTGGTCACGATCAGCGGCCACAAAAAGGCGTTCCAGTTGCCAAGAAAGTTAAAAATGCTGATGGCCGCCACGGCTGGCTTGACCAGCGGCCAGGCGATGCGCGTAAAAATGCCAAACTCATTCATCCCGTCAATCCGCGCCGCGTCCAGCAATTCATCCGGCACGCCATAAAACGATTGGCGCATCATAAACACGCCGGTGGCGGTGATGAGGCCCGGAAAGACGATGCCCAGCAGCGTGTCTTGCAGTTTTGCGCCGGTCGCCATGATGAACCACGGGATGACCAGCATCTCGGTGGGCACCATCAGCGAGGCGAGAATGAGCAAAAAGAAAACCCGTTTGAGCGGAAAATTGAATTTGGCGAACACATAGCCAGCCAGGCTGTCAAAAAAAGCCACGCTGATGGTGCTTGCCGCGGCGGCCAGCAAACTGTTCACATACCAGGTGGGGAACAGCGTGCGCGTGAGCACGGTTTGATAATTTTCCAGCGTGGGGTTGGCCGGGAAAAATTGCGGCTTCAAAATTTCGCTGGCGGTTTTCATGGATGTGGCGATCATCCAGAAAAACGGCACCAACATGCCAATAGCCCCAATGGACAGCAAGATATACGCCATCACATTCGCCATCTTTGGGCGCGGGCGCGCGGGGGCGGGCGCGTTATGCGCGAGGTCGGTTGCGATTGTTGCCATCAGTATTCAAACCTCCGCTGCAAGAATTTCATCTGCACCAGCGTAATCAGCATGATGACAAAGAAAAGGACAACTGTGAGCGCGGCGGCATAGCCCATGTTTTGGCTGCCAAACCCCTCGCGATAAACCCGCAGCACAACGGTGGTGGTGCTGTTCAGCGGGCCGCCATCGCCTTGCCGCGTCAGGTTGATCACCTCGGTGAACATGCGCAAAAACGCGATTGTTTGCAGCACCGCCAAATAAACAATGGTGGGGTTTAGCAGCGGCACGGTGATGTGACGAAAAATATCCCAGCGGCTCGCGCCGTCCACCCGCGCGGCCTCATAAAACGTTTCTGGGATGGCTTGCAGACCAGCCAAAAAAATGATGATGGCGAAGCCCAGCCCCTGCCACACCACCACCGCCGTCACGCTTGGCAGCGACTGGTTGATGTCGAGCAGGAATCGCTGCGAGGGCAGCCCAAACAACCCCAAAACCAAATTGAGAAATCCGAAATCGGGCATGTATAACGCGCGCCACACCCACGCCACCGCCACCGCGCTGGTGACAAACGGGATGAAGTAGATCACCCGGAAAATGGTGCGGAAACGGGTGATGGAATTGAGCAGGAGCGCGATCCCCAGCGCCAGCACAAGCTGGATGGGCGTGCCAATGAGCACATACTTGAACGTGTTTTCAAACGCTTTGCGGGTGGGATGGGTTGGATCGCCGATATCTTTAAAGACCTTGGCGAAGTTTTCCAAACCCACATACGGCTTCACTTCTGCCAGCGGGTTAAATGCGCGCAGGCTCACATCAAATGAGAAAAGCGTTGGCGCAAACCGAATGAACAGGAAGAAAGCCAGCGGGATGAGCAGAAAGGCATACGCCCAGATCACGCGGCGGGTGTTGAGAGACATTGTGTTTTTAAGCGCCCGGAGCGCGGCCCAACAAGTTGGGCAAACCGCTCCGGGCGCTGGTGGCAAACTACTTGTTCTTCGCCCAGAACTCATCGTATAGAGCCTGGTCTTTTTTAACCGCGTCGGCCAGCGCCGCGCACGGCTCGGCGTTTTGCAGCCGGACGGCGTCGAAGGCGTCAATCAGGTTCTTGCGCTGCTTGGTCTCATCTACAAAGAAGGTGGCGTAGCTGTAGCCCATGGCTTTGGCAAACGCGCCCAGTTTGGGGTCGCTTTGCAGGGTTGGGTCTGCGGCGGCGGTGAGCTGCGCGGGCAGCTCACCGGTGGTCTTTACCCACAACGTGCCAGCGGCCGGCGAGGTGATGAACTTGAGGAACTTGACCGCAGCCTCAAGCCGCTTGGGGTCGGCGGCGCCTTTCTTGGTGATGCCATGTGTCCAGAATGAGCCGAAGTTGGCGTTAATGCCATCTTTGGTGGGCAGGGTGGCCACGCCAAAGTTCAGGTCTTTGGCCTTGGCGAGGGCGCCCAGACGGAAGGAGCCATCAATGTGCAAGGCCAGCTTGCCGTTGGTGAAGGCGGTCGTCGCGCCATCAAACAGGTCGTTGCTGCCGGTCTTGTAGTCGGTCTCAAACTTTGTCAGCCATTTCCAGGCATTGCAGGCGGTGGCGCTGCCATAATTCAACGTCTTGTTGTCTGCGCTGAAGGGAATCTGGCCGAACTGGCGGGTCAGGATTTCGCGGAACCACTGGTGGGCCTGGCCGTTCATCTCTACCGCAAAGCCTTCCTGGGTGATCTTGCCGCCCTCGGTCTTGGTCAGCTTTTTGGCGTAATCCACAAACTCGTCCAAAGTGGCGGGTGGCTTTTCGGGGTCAAGACCGGCGGCTTTGAACATGTCTTTGTTCCAGAACAGCGCCAGCGAGCGCACAGCGGTGGGCAGCGCCCAATACTTGCCCTGAAATTTTGTGCCCTGCACCATGGAGGTGAAGTTCTTCTCAATGTCGGCGGGCGGGAAGTCTTTTTCTGGCAGCGGCACCAGGTAACCGGCGTTTACCCAGCTTGGCACCCAGCCGTTGAACATGGTCGCCACATCTGGCCCAACGCCAGCGGGCGCAGAGGCGGCAATCTTGTCCAGGAAGTTGTCATATGGAATCTCGGAGTTGTGCACAACTTTAATTCCGGGGTTCTGCGCCTCGAACTGCTTGATCAGCTCGTTCATGGCGTCTATGCGCGCCTGAAAGTTGTATTGCCAATATTCAATGGTCACCACATCGCCAGCGGCAGGCGCGGCGGTGGCGGCGGGTTTGGGGGCATCTGTTGCTTTGGCGGCGGGCGCAGCGGTTGGCGCGGCGGGCGCCCCTCCACACGCAGATGCCACAAACAGGCTGGCGAGGGCCATTAGACCAATTTTGCGAAATTTCATCTCTTTTCTCCTTTTTGTGTAAAAACCATCCTAAAAAGTGTGATGCGATGCGCCCGTTGAGCGGAGTGGAACATCTCGCGCTCATGGTGACAGGCTTGCGTTTATTTTTTTAGGATGACTTTTAAGAAAACCGGTGTGAGTTGCGAACGCACAAGCCAGACGGGGCTTGCGCAAATTGCCCTTTAAACATGCGAACCTGAATT
>DAORUN010000058.1:17086-20842 GCA_035433205.1 Thermoflexales bacterium
TTTAGCATCCAATTTTAGATTTTTAGCAGGCGTTTTGCGTTGCCGCCAAAGATGGCTTCCAATGTGCTGTGCGGCACGTTCATCTCGCACAGGTCGCGCCACTGGTCTTGCAGGTAGCGGTATGAAAACCCGCGCGGGAACCAGCTTGAATCTGTGCCGAACAAAATGCGGCTCGGCCCAATCGTTTCCAGATACTTGCGAAACAAGCCCTTCACCGTCTCATCACCCTGCACCCACTTGACCCACTGGTTGCTGCCGCTGGTGTCTATGCACACATTGCCGCACGCCCAGCACAGCATAAGCGCATCGGTGATGTAGCCGCAGCCAAAGTGCGGCACCACAAACGTGACATCTGGGAAGAGTTTTGCCACATCGTGCAGCGCCATTGGGTTCATGTTGATGTGGTTGGCGATGCCGCCGCCGCTGCCCAAAATGCCAAAGTGAATCAGCACGGGTATTTCCAGTTGGGCGCACATTTCCCAAAATGGGTAAAGCGCCGGGTCGGTGATGGGGCGGCTGAGCCACGGGCCGATGGTTTTGAAGGCGCGGAAGCCGTATTGCTTTACGCAACGCTCCAGCTCGGCGGGGGCATCGGGCGCAAACGGATCATGGTGCGCCATGCCGATAAAACGGTCGGGATACATGGCGCACACTTTGCCCAGCGTGTCGTTGCCCATGCCGGTGACCCACACAATTTTGCTTATGCCGTATTTATCCAGCTCGGCCACCCAGCGGTGCGCCAGTTGTTCTGGGGTTTGCGGCTCGCGTTCTGGCACTGGCATATCCCACGCCTCGCGCCAATCGCGGTTGTAATTCATGGAGAATTCACGGGCGATCTTTTGGCGTTTTTCGCTCAAGTTGGCGTAGGCGGGTGCGTGATTCTTAAGCCAGTCGGGCATGATTTGCCCAAAGTGAGAATGAAAGTCAATGACTTCTAACTCGTGGAACATGTAAGAAGTATAGAACAGATAACGCAAAATGCAAAGCGCAAAATAAAAGACGCAAATTTGTTCATCTTTTGCTTTGTGTTCTAAATTTTTGTTTCAGCGCATCGCCCATGGTTTTTTGCAAGATGGGATGGCCGATCTGGCGCAACGCGTGGCGCTAGCTGAAATTTCCCTCAAAACGCCGCTTTGCAACGGGTCACCCGGCAATAGCCTGCGGTAGAGTTAGCGCCTGCCTATTCTGGCGGGCAGATGTAACGTTTGCCAGATAAAATCATCATACAAGATACACACGAGACTGGTTGGTGGCCTTAATCGGCGACCAATAACAAATAACTAATAACCAATAAAAAAGGTAAAACCATGGCAAAACCATTTGAAGTAAAAGACGATACGTTTGCAAAGGATGTGGAAGGCTCCAAGGGGCTGGTGTTGGTGGATTTTTGGGCCACCTGGTGCGGCCCGTGCCGCATGATCGCCCCCGTGTTGGAGCAGGTGGCCGATGAGAACGATGGCAAGCTGCGCATTGGCAAGCTGGATGTGGATCACAACGGCCAGACCGCGATGAAGTTTGGCGTGCAAAGCATCCCCACCATGATCCTGTTCAAAGATGGCAAGGCGATTGAGCGACTGGTGGGTTACATGCCCAAAGAGCGCCTGATGGCCCGCATCAAGCCCCATCTGAACTAAGCACAAAAACTTTCAGAATTCTAAATTCGGAATTCAGAATTCTTACTTTCTAACATGGCAGAAAAACAACACACTTCCATGAAGTGGCGCGAACGCATGACGTTTGACGGCACAACAACCGATGGACACATCGTGACGGTGGACGCGGCGGCTGGGCACGGTGGCGATGGCCGCGGGCCAAAGCCAATTGAGCTGCTGCTCACCGCGCTGGCGGGCTGCACCGGCATGGATGTCATCTCGGTTTTGCAAAAAAAGCGCGAGCCGGTGGAAGGTCTGGAGGTGTTCGTGGAGGGCCAGCGCGCCACCGATCACCCCATGATTTACACCGACATTGAGATTGTGTATCGCGTAACGGGCAACGTAAACCCGGCTTCGCTGGAGCGGGCGATTGAACTTTCGCGCACAAAGTATTGCGGCGTGCAGGCCATGCTGGGCAAGGCCGCAAATATCACCGACCGCTACGAGATTCTCCCTTCGGCACAAAGCTGATTGCAGATTGCAGGGCCAAACGCGGGGCGCAGAATTTTTTTGCGCCCCGCGTTTTTATTTTTCACCGGGTAGAGACGCAAAATCGTGCATCTCTACTGCGTTATCGCGCAAATCGTAACGGCGCAAAATGTTGCGCCGCTGTCATTCGCATAACGCATATACTTGACGCATTGAAAACGACGAGCCTGATGGCTGACGCGGCAAAGGTTGTTTGGCTTATGCGCCGCCGGGTGGGTATCATTGGGCAACACGGAGAAACAGATGAACAAAAAACAAATCGCGCTGGTGCAAAGCACGTTCAAACAACTTGAACCCATTGCCACCGATACCGGCGAACTGCTATATCAAAAACTGTTCGAGATTGATCCTTCCCTCAAGCCGCTGTTCAAAAGCGATATCAAAAATCAGGCGCAAATGCTGATGACCGCGATTGGTTTGGCGGTGAAGGGCCTGGACAACCCGGAAAGCGTGGAGAAAGCCGTGAAGCCGCTTGGGAAGCGCCACACCGGCTACGGCGTTGCGCCAAAAGATTACAACGCTTTTAGCGCCGCCCTGCTTTGGGCGCTGGAGCAATCGCTGGGCGATTCGTTTACCGAAGAAGCGAAGGACGCCTGGGTTGAAGCATTTGGCGCGCTTGCCAAACAGATGAAAACCGCGACCAAGTAAAAAAAACGAGCAGGTCTGATCGCGCCCCAACAACTTGGCGCGGCGATCAGACCTCATCTATTCCGAGTAATTTGTTAAAAGTGTTGATTGAGGCCGCTTCCTGCTCAAAAATACGTTTTTGCCAGATTTTTTGCATAACTTCGTCCGGATATATCTGCGTTCCACCGGCAACGTCGACATAACCCGCAAGCGGGTTTTCTAAACGACTAGTCGCCGGATTTATCCGGTGGCGGCAACCAGCGCACATCGCGTCAGAGTGAATTACTCGGAATGGATAGGTCAGACCTGCCAACTTGTGCGCCCCACTTTTTGTAACTCAGTTGGCGCGTTCTGTTTCGCCGCTCCCCACACCGCGGGTCGCAATCATCCAAATGATTGCAAAAATGAACATGAGACCCACGCCGGTGAACACGGCAAACTCTGGGTAAGCCAGCGTCGCCACCGCGCCCAGCAACAAATTAGAAAATGAGTTGATAAGCTGGATGATGACGCCATCCAGCGCCAGCACACGACCGCGCAATTCATCGGGGGTGCTGCGCTGCACGGCGATGCTGCTGAAGGTCCACAAAGACGCGCCGCCAACGTGACCAATCAGCACGCCCAGCACACCCAGCAGCGGCGTGGTGCTAAGCCCAAACAAAAAGTAACCGCCCCCCGCGACCAAAAGCGCCACGCGCAAAATTTTCATCATTCGCGCGTTGGTCAGGTTGGTCATGAGCGAGGTGATGAGAAACGGCCCAATAAACGCGCCCACGCCGCGCCCCGCGTAAAGCCAGCTTGTGCCAATATCGCCCACTTTGTAAATGTAGAGCGCATACACGCCATACAGCCCCACCGCCCCCAGCGCAAACCCCCAGGGCGCCTTGGCCAGCACAAATGAGCGCACCGTTTTGTTGACCTTGAGGTAGCGAAACCCCTCGGTCAGGGCGCGGATGGCCCCGCTGCCAGACAGCGAACGGCGGCCTTC
>DAORUN010000059.1:0-6548 GCA_035433205.1 Thermoflexales bacterium
GTGCGAATGATAGTGCGAATGACAGAGCTTGGAACTAATTTTCAATGATTTGCCGCGCCAGCCCCAGCAACTCCTGCATGCGCTCTTCTGGCACGCTTTTGCTGATGAAGTATTGCTCGACCAGTTGCGCGGGGGTGAGCGACTCGGCGTTGAGCAAACCAATGCGCTGGCGGGCGTCGCGCTGCACCTCGCGCGAGATTCCGGCGATGTAACGCGCCTCGCTCAGCGCGTTTTCAATCTCTTTGATGCGCAATTTGGATTCCTGTTCTTGCGCCAGCTTGATGCGCACCCGCACGATGGCATCTTTGATCTCGCGGCGCTCAATCGCGCGGATGACGGCCTCGGTTGGCGTGTCGCCGTCATTCAGGCAGTTGGC
Source organism: Thermoflexales bacterium (assembly GCA_035433205.1). Classification (GTDB taxonomy): domain Bacteria; phylum Chloroflexota; class Anaerolineae; order J036; family Brachytrichaceae; genus DAORUN01. The sequence continues at coordinate 377 of DAORUN010000059.1, forward strand.
CTCAATCGTCACAAAATCGCGCACGGGCAGGGGCATAAACTGCCAGGTCGTCTCGCCGCGCCGCAATTCCACCAAACAAAAACCCTTGGCGCTGTCTTCCTCGCTAAAGTCAATTCGCTCCAGGCTGCCGGAATACACAACGGCCGGGTAGCCATCCTTGTTAAGATTTTGGTGTTTGTGTATGTGTCCCAGCGCCACGTAATCCCAGGCAGGGTGGGCGAGGGCGCTTAGGCTGATGATGGCATCGCGGCCCACCATCACGTTGCGCTCGCTGCCAAATGTTGCGCCGGTCACGCTGAAGTGGCCGGTTAGCACGGCGGGCAGGCTGGGGTCGGTCTCTTGCGCCAACCTCTGCAACTCCTCGCCAATGATGCGCTCCAGCTCGCGGTCAAGCTCATCTTGCGTTTTTCCGTGAAACGTGGTGTCTTTGAGCAGGCGGCTTCGCTGAGGCCAGGGCGCGGTGGCAATTTGCAGTTTGCCGCGCTTTGTCTCAATCACATGCACTTCTTCGCGCTCGCCAATAACGATGTTTGGCACTTCCAGCGTCTGGTAAATATCCACGCTGGTGGCGCGGCGCTCCATGACAGGCATATCGTGATTGCCAACGAGCAGCACGGTGGGTATGTCGGCCCGGCTCAGCCGCATAATTTGCCGGGCAAACCCGCGCTGGTAAGTTGGGTTGGGGTCGCGGGTCTTAAACGCATCGCCAGCAAACAACACGCAATCTATCTGGTTGTTGATGGCGTAGTCAACGATCTCCTTTAACCGCGAAAGAAAATCCAGCACGCGGGTATTCAGCCCGGTCACTGGGTCAATCGTGCCAAAATTTTCCATGCCGATGTGAATATCGGCAAAGTGGAGCAGCCGGATGGGTTCATTGCGCGTCATGTCGCGCAGGATTGTAGCAAATGCGACTTGCGGGATGCCTGATAATTATTTAATGAGTTTGTTGCTCGCGCGAGGGCTACTTTATGGTGATGCGATTTCCCGCTTTGGTTATAGAAAGGGCAACTGTGCGGCCTTTTGCCGAATACGCTCTCACGGTTTCGGGGCAACCTTTAAAAGATTTAGAAGCCTTTGGCGGCAAATTGGCGACAACCAAAAACCCGTTGTTTGTTACCGTGACTGGAACTGAGCTGTTATTTCGGGCAATCAACGCCATGCTGGTGCATGCAACTGGCAGTGCATTCTGCGCCTCATGCGCTTCAACAGATGGGGGGCGGACGACAAAAGCACAGCTTAGTACCAGCGCAATCCGCAAGCACAAACCTATTCCCCTTGAATATAGATTTTGACGTTCCATATTTCTGCCCTCAATATTCCTTCTATATCACAATACCCCGTTTGGAATACGTGTGATCAAATCAATAAACCAACATCATTCGAACATCCGTTTCGTATATATCCTTCCCTTTAATATTTAACCACACTTTTTCTCGGAAATGCGAAATCTAAGACAGAGTATATTTACAAAAATGATTGAACTTCTTGAACAAGCAGTGCGCATCAAGTCCCTGAGCGGGCATGAGCGCGAAGTGGCGAATTTTCTGGCGCGCGCCATGACCGTTTTTGGCTATGACCGCGCGTGGGTAGATGATGCCGACAACGTCGTGGGCGTAATTGGCAATGGCAGCAAGCAACTCGTTTTCCTCGGTCACATAGACACGGTGGATGGCGATGTGCCGGTGCGATACGAAGACGACGCGCAAGGCCGCAAACTATATGGGCGCGGCTCGGTAGATGCCAAAGGCCCGTTGTGCGCGTTTATTCAAGCCGCGCGCAAATTCATTGGCAAAACAAACGATTGGCAAATTGTGGTGATTGGCGCCAGCGGCGAGGAAAGCGCATACGCCAAGGGCGCCCGGTACGCCATCACCCAATTTAACCCCGCCTTGTGCATCATTGGCGAACCCAGCGCCAGCGGCTCGGTGACGCTGGGCTACAAAGGCCGCCTGCTGGCCGAGGTGCACATGGAACAGCCCTCGCAGCACACCGCCCGCCCCGGCCCCAACCCCAGCGAATACGCCGTGAAATTGTGGAACTCCATCCACACGATGTCCGACTTGTATAACGGGATGAAGGGCGATGCCTTTGATTTGCTCATGCCAAAGCTGCGCGATATTCAAGCTGGCGATGATGGCCTGCGCGAGTGGTGCGATATGTTCATGGGTTTTCGCTTGCCGCCAGAGATTACCCCTGCCCAGCTTCAGCAGCGCATCCTCACCGAGTTTGACGCGCTCAAAGCCAACAGCACACTGGACAAAGTGGCCTCCACGATTAACTTTCGCGGCAATGAGCCAGCGGTAAAAGCAGAGCGCAACACATCACTGGTGTATGCCTTTCTTGGCGCCATCCGCGAAGAAAAACTGCGGCCCTCACTCAAACTAAAAACCGGCACCAGCGATTGGAACGTGGTCTCGCCGTACTGGAAATGCCCAACCGTGGCGTATGGCCCCGGCGACTCTAATTTGGATCACACACCCATCGAGCATGTGTATGTGCACGAGTTTGAACGCGCCGTGCGTGTGCTGGAGCGGGTAATTGGGACGATTGTTTCTTGAAACCTGTGAGGTCGCCAATCTTCGATTGGGCGCCGACCACACAGGTTTATATCAACCATGCTAAACATCTACGAAGTTGACGCCGCCCTGGCAGGCATTCTTGCCCGCAAACCAATTGACGAATTCCCGGTCACGCCCGCCATGCGCGAGCGCACCATCAAAACTTTTGGCGAGGATATCCCGCCCGAAGAAGTGGTGCGCCGCATCTTAAAAGATGTGCGCAAACGCGGCGATGCAGCCATGTGCGAGTGGACGCGCAAGCTGGACGGCATCGCCATCACCCCCGACCAGTTTGAAGTGATTGACGAGGACTTTGCCGTGGCCTACGACCAGGTGGATAGCGAAGTGGTGGCCGCGTTTGAGCGCGCCGCCGAGCGCATCTCGGCGTTTCACGCGCGCAACCCGGCCCAAAGCTGGATGAACACAGAGATGGGCGGTTTGCTCGGCCAGCTCATTCGCCCGCTGGAGCGGGTGGGGGTGTATGTGCCCGGCGGCACGGCCCCGCTGGCTTCCACACTTTTGATGACCGCGATTGTGGCCCGACAAGCGGGGGTAAAGGAAATCATCGTGTGCGCGCCGCCCACCCGCGAGCCATCCCCAAACAGCGGGCGGCCCGTGCCGCACCCGGCCATCCTCGTGGCCGCAGACATCGCGGGGGTGGATGCGGTTTACGCGGTGGGCGGGGTGCAGGCCATTGGGGCGATGGCGTACGGGACGGATACCATCGCCTATGTGGACAAAATTTGCGGGCCGGGCAACGCCTTTGTGGTGCTGGCCAAAAAAGAGGTGTTTGGCACGGTGGGCATAGATTCGCTCCCCGGCCCAACCGAGACGGTTGTGATTGCCGATGAGACTGCCAACCCCGCCTGGGTTGCGGCAGACATGCTGGCTCAGGCCGAGCACGTGGGCGGCACGGCCATTCTCATCACCACCTCGCGCAAGGTGGCCGAGGCGGTGGATGACCACTTGGAAGAGCAACTTGGCGAATTGCCAGAGGCCACCGCCGTCGAGATCCGCGATTCGTTTGCCAACCGCAGCGGCGCGGTGATTGCCGAGGATTTGCTGGAGGCGGTGGCCGTTGCCGATTCATACGCACCGGAGCATTTGTGCCTGTCTGTGCGCGACCCGTGGGCATGGGTGGGCAAAATTCGCAACGCGGGCGGCGTGTTTGTGGGCGAGCATTCCTACGAAGTGCTGGGCGATTACTGCGCCGGCCCCAGCCACGTGATGCCCACCGGCGGCACGGCCAACTTCACCTCGCCGCTTAACGTGCTGGATTTTGTGCGCGTGATGAATGTCATCGCGCTGGACGAAGAAACCTCGCGCGGGTTGGGGCCAATTGCGGTCAAAATGGCCGAGGCCGAAGGTTTGGCCGCCCACGCCGCCGCCGCGCGGATACGGGAATAAACCAGAGCGCCCGGAGCGTTGGAAAAACGCTCCGGGCGCTAATGCCTTCGTCTTAAAACCGCCACGCCCACCAGCCCGGCGCAAATGGCAAAAAACGCGAGATAACCTGAGCGGTCTGCCCCATCCGATTGGTCAGACTGCTTAGGTGTTGATGGAATCTCGGTTGGCAATGCGCGTGTGCTTTCTGGTGATGGCGCAGCCGTTGGCGTTGCTTCTTCGCGCGGGGAAGGGCTGGGGGTGGGGGTCGCCAAACTCATCGCCGTTGGTGTTTGCGTTGATGCGGCCGTGGCCGGTTGCGCGGTTTTCTCGCGGGTTTGGGCAGGCGTGCTGGTTGGCGCATTTGCCGATGAGACCAGCGTTGGCGTTGGCTTTTCCATCCCCGCCCCCTCGCGTGAGGAAGGAAGAACGCCGCACACCTCATCAAACCCCAGCGCGGGCGGCATGAGCGAAACTTTGTCGGCATCGCCGCTGCCCCAAACCCACGCCTGCATCTCGCCATTTTTAACCTGGGTTGCGGCTGCGCCCAGCGCCGCGAGCCGCCACTGGTTTTGCGCGGTGCGCTCAAAAAATGTCCAGTATGTGCAGCTTGCGCCCAGTGTCTGGCATTGGCAAAAACAATCAGCAGAGTTTGAACAGCCCGTGCCGTTGATGCTGCACACCGCCACGCCCATGCTGCTGGGTTGCACCACCAGCGGCAAGCCAGACCGCCTGAGCAACTCGTATCCGCTGATGTGTGGCTCGGCGAAGGCCACGCATTTTGAGCCAACTTTGCCGCTGGCGTATTGCACCACCACGCCCGCGTGATTTGGCCCAGGCGCTTGCGCGTAGGCAGGGCGTGACCCCGCCACGAGCGCCATCAGCAAGACGCAAAACAGGGCAGGGGTCTGACTGCTTAAAGCGGTCAGACCCCTTGAAAAAAATTTCACCCTAGTACCCCTTGCGGTTCAAGGCTGCAATTGCGCCAACGGTTGCCAAAATGTTGTCATCGGCAAAGGCCGATTGAAACGCAATCGCGCCGGATTTTTGTTGCAAGTTGACCAGCGCGCTGAGCGGGTTGCCCTGCGCCGCCGCCCATGATTCGGGTTGGTCGCCCGCGGCGATGATGGCCTGCGCCACCAGCGCGGTGGAGTTGGCGTTGGAATCTGTGCCATACGCGGAAGGCGATTGGTAAGGGAAACCGCCATCTGTGTTTTGCAAACCGCGCAAATAGCCCAGCCCGCGCCCCGCTGCGCCGCTGTTTGATGGCCGCCCCGCCGCGATGAGGGCTTGCACCGCCAGCGCGGTTGTGTCCACATCGGGCGCACCAGCACCGGTGAAAGCCCATCCGCCCGCGGGGGTTTGCAGGGCTTCCAGCGCGGTCAGCGCTTGTGCGGGCACGCTTGCGCCCTCGCGGGCCAGCGCGAGCACGGCCAGCGCGTGGGTGAACACGCCATCGCCAATGACCCCGGTTTTGGGGTTGGTGGTTTTGCTAATCTCGGCGAGCAAATCTTTGCCGCCAAACGCGCGTGGGTTTGCGCCCGCTGCTTTTGCGGCCAGCGCAATTTTGACATATTGGCCGGTCTTTAATTTGCCGGATGGAACTTGCGCGGCCAGGAAGTTGAGCGCGGAAGCCACGTTCTTTTTGGCGCTGGCATCCCCTGCGAGGGCAAAAACCGCATCGGCGGTGGCGCTCACATCGCTGCCTTTGGCAAAGCCATTGCTAAAACCGCCATCTGCGCTTTGTTTTGTGATGAGCCATGTTGCGGCGCGGCCCGCCGAGTTTGTCACGATGTCGCTGGCCGCGTTGGCTGGCGCGGCGGCCATCGCCAAAACTGCAAATGCGGTGAGGAGTGATGTTGTTATTTTTGTTTTCATGGTTGATTTTGGTCTTAGCGCCCGGAGCGTTGGAAAAACGCTCCGGGCGCTTGCTGACCCGAAAAAATAAAAAAGCCCGGCCTTCTAAAAAAGCCGGGCGAAAGATTGATTTTTTGCGAATGCTGGCGAAAGGCCATCAGGGCGCGTTTATCATCATTTGCCTCCTTGCTCACGAGAAGGGTTGAACTGTCTGAATCAAGACGGGCATTCTGGCTTTGCGCTAAAGAGCGCTCACAGTTGCGGCACAGCGTTGGGTTCGCACCAACTTCCCCCGCGCTTGATCGTATTTGGTTGTTGAGAGAAGTCTACCTCATCTTAAAGACCGAAGACGGGAGACGGAGGACGGCATA
>DAORUN010000059.1:6648-20823 GCA_035433205.1 Thermoflexales bacterium
CCTCTGTCTTCCGTCTTCCGTCCTCCGTCTCCCGTCTTGGAAACGATACAATTCATACCCGGAGCATTCATCATGACATTAAACTTGAAGGGCCGCAGTTTGTTGCGAGAGACCGATTTGACGCGCGAAGAATTTATTGGCTTGCTGGATTTGGCGGATGAGCTAAAGGCCGCCAAAAAGGCAGGCGAGGAAGTTCAGCGTTTGCGCGGCAAGAATGTGGCCTTGATTTTTGAGAAGGCATCCACGCGCACGCGCTGCGCGCTGGAGGTGGCCGCGTATGACCAGGGCGCGCATGTCACGTATCTCTCGGATGGCACGCAAATTGGCGTGAAAGAAACCATCAAAGACACCGCGCGTGTGCTGGGCCGGATGTATGACGCCATTTCGTATCGCGGGTTTTTGCAAAGCACGGTAGACACGCTGGCAAAGTATGCGGGTGTGCCGGTGTATAACGCGCTCACGGATGATTTTCATCCTATGCAGTTGCTGGCCGATATGATGACCATGCGTGAGCACAGCCCCAAGCCGCTGAACGAAGTGTCTTATGCGTTTTTGGGCGACGCGCGGTTTAACATGGGCAACTCGTTGCTCATCACCGGCGCGATGCTGGGCATGGATGTGCGCATCGTTGCGCCGCAATCCTTGTGGCCGCGCAAAGAGCTGATGGCCGAAGCGATGGATTTGTCTGAGGAGTCTGGCGCGAGAATCACGATTACCGAAGATATTGTGCAAGGCGTGAAGGGCGTGGATTTTGTTCACACCGATGTATGGGTTTCGATGGGCGAGCCGGACAGCGTTTGGCAAAACCGAATTGAGCAGTTGGTGCCCTATCAGGTTAACGCAAGCGCCATCAGCAAGGCGGGCAACCCCGATGTGAAGTTTATGCATTGTCTGCCTTCGTTTCACAACCGCGAAACAAAGAAAGGCGAGGATGTGTATCAGCGGTTTGGCGTGGACGGCATGGAGGTGAGCGAGGACGTGTTCGAGTCTGAGAATTCAATTGTGTTTGACCAGACCGAGAACCGTCTGCACACCATGAAAGCCTTGTTTGTTGCCACGCTGGCGTGATGTGTTTTGGGCAGGTAAAATCTGTTTATTAATTCGTAATGTGTAAGGTGTAATGTGCAGTTTTTGTTGCACATTACACCTTACACATTACACATTGCAAAAGGAGTCGCCAAGATGCGAATTGTGATTGCTTTGGGCGGGAACGCCCTTTTGAAGCGCGGTGAGCCGATGACCGCGGAGAACCAGCGCGCCAACGTGCGCATTGCCTGCCAAAGGCTGGCCCCCGTGACCCAAAAACACCAGGTGGTGATTGCGCACGGGAACGGCCCGCAGGTTGGTTTGCTGGCTTTGCAGAATGATGCCTACAAAGATGTTCCGTCTTACCCGCTGGATGTGCTGGGCGCGGAATCTCAGGGCATGATTGGCTATATGATTGAGCAGGAACTGGGCAACATGGTGGATGAGAACATTCCTTTCACCACAATGTTGACCATGATTGAGGTGGACGCGGATGACCCGGCGTTCAAGAATCCCACAAAATTTATTGGCCCAATTTACGGCGAAGAAGAGGCCAAGAAATTGGCCGCCGAGCGCGGTTGGACCGTGAAGCAGGATGGCGCGAAGTGGCGCCGCGTCGTTCCATCACCCATCCCCCAGCGCATTTTTGAGCTGCGCCCGGTGAAGTGGCTGCTGGAGCGCGGGGTGATTGTGATTTGCGCGGGCGGCGGCGGAATTCCAACCGTGCTGAGCAAAGACAACGTTTTGACCGGCGTGGAAGCGGTGATTGACAAAGACCGCGCCAGCGCGGTGCTGGCCCGCGAGTTGGAGGCGGACATGTTTGTCATTGCCTCGGATGTGCCGGGCATTTATTTGGATTACGGCAAGCCGGAGCAGCGCATTCTGAAACGTGCCACGCCCGATGAGTTGCGCGCCTGGAAGTTCCCCGCTGGCTCGATGGGGCCAAAGGTGGAGGCGGTGATGGACTTTGTGGAAAAGACCGGCAAACGCGCCGCCATTGGCGCGTTGGAAGACATTGAAGACATCGTTGAAGGCAAAGCCGGGACGATGATTGAGTTGTAATTTTTTAGCGCCCGGAGCGCGTCCCAACAAGTTGGGCAAAGCGCTCCGGGCGCTTAATCACTCCCCCAAATTCTTCTTAAAATCCGCGTCAAACTCATCCATCTGAGATTTGACGCGGTCTTTGTATTGCCGCAACGCCTCAGAAAAGTCATCGGTCGCGTCCAGCAATTCATCTGCCGCGCGCTGGGTGGCCGTGCGCATATCTGGTTTGAACGCGGGTGTAAAGCCGGTGAACGCGTCGTCTTTGTCGCGCAAAACAATCCGTATGCCGGTGATGGCATCTCGGTTGATGGGGCCGTAAATGTGCGGGAAAAGCACGGCTGGCTCGGCTGGCTTTGGTGTTTCCCCGGCCTTTGGGGTGATGGCTTTCTCGGCGGGCGCGGGTTCCATCGCCACCGGCAACGCGCCATATTCTGCGGCCACTTCTGGCGGCAGGGTGGGCTGGGGGATGGAAGATGCGGCGCTCGGCGGGGCCACCTCAACCGCTGGGGGCTTGGGTGGGGCGGGGTCCTCCCACTTCAATTCAGACTTCAGCTTGCTTTCATCAATCTCCAGCGCCACAAACTCGCCGGGAATATCTTTGTAAAACGAGTTGGCTACTTTGAGCAAAAGCTCATCGCCCCTGGTGGCGTGAATAAAGCCATCTTTGGCGTAGGCCGCGGGCAGAAAAGGTTTGTTCAGCGGGGCTGCCTCCCATTCTTTGCGTGTGACAAGATGAAGAATCATGTGATCTTTACTTGGGTATTGGTTTTGAATAAAACGGATAAATAAGAAAATTTTGCGTCCAGTTTTTCTTATTTGCTATTTCTTATTTCTTTCGGCCATCTTACCAGCATTGGGCAAAATGCCCGCCGCCATGATGAGAAAAACGCCCAGCCATTGCGGTGGCGTGAGCCGTTCGCCAAACATCGCCATCGCCAAAAGCGAGGTGAAGAAAATTTCCATCACCGTGATGAGACCGGCCACTTTGCCGGGGATGTAGCGCAGAGACAGGCTGAACAGGCTGTATCCGCACAACGTTGGGCCAACCGCCAGACCAATCAAAATGAGCCAATCTGTTGGGGAGGCGACCGCGGTGATGGCCGCGGGTTGCGCAAAAAGCGTGATGAAAAACAGCGTAATTGCGCCGAACAAAAATAAGTAACCCAGCGTGGCCCAGGTGTCTTGTTTGTGGGTGTTGTGCTGGTTGTAAATGGTGTACACCGATTGCAGCACGGCGGTTGCAAGCCCCATCAAAATGCCCACGCCGCTCACCTGCCAAACCGCCGGGTCATACAGCTTGACCGCCAGCGCGCACCCAACAAATGCCACCACCAGCCCGGCCACCTGCCATTTGGTGATGGCGCGACCAAACAAAACGCGGTCGGCCAGCGTGACAAACGCCGGGTAGAGATACACCAACACCACCGCAATGGCCGCGCCGTTTAGCATGACCGAATACACCCAGAACACGTGATACACGCCAATGGTCAACGCGCTCACAGGGATGAGGCTTTTCCACGCGCCGCGCTCCAGCTTAAACGCGCCCGGCCGCCGGATGAGCACCACGCCGATGAGCGCCAGAGCCACGAACACATCGCGCCAAAGCGCAATGCTCAGAGCGGGCAGGTTCCGCGTTTCCAGCAGATATTTGATCCCCGGCGCGGTGCCAGCCCACAAAAACGAGGCGAACAGCGCGATGAAGTAGCCGCGGATGGTGTTTGATGATTTGAAATTTGTCATATGAATTACGAATTACAAATTACGAATTACGAATGAAGAGGGCGCGTAATTTGTAATTCGTAATTTCTAATCTTTAATTGACTCGCCTGGGTCAAGCAAGGCAGGCGTGGTTGCCTTGCGCCTCGCAAGCGCGGCCAGGCCAATGCTCATCACATACAAAATCAGCAGGGGGGCCATCACAATGCTCATGTTGATGGGGTCTGGGGTGGGGGTGATCATGGCCGCGATGATGGCGATGATGACCACCGCATACCGCCATTGTCTTGCCAGCACGCCCGCGCTCACAATCCCCACTTTTGCCATCACAAAAATAATCAGCGGCATCTGAAACGCCACGCCCAGCCAAAACACAATCCCCAGCACAAACGGCACGTAATCATCCAGTTTGAGCTGATACTTGAACACGGTGGGATAAATGCCGGTGAGGAACGCGATGGCTGGCGGGAGCATGACAAAATACGCAAACGCCGCGCCCAGCAAAAACAAAACCGTGGCGCTGGGCACGCCAATAAAAATCCATTTCTTCTCGCTGGGTTGCAAACCGGGCATGACAAACGCCAAAAGCTGATACACAATAACCGGCATGGCAAACGAGGCGCCCAGCGTGAGCGAGACGATCAGCACATTGGTCAAGCCCTCGGTGGGGCTGGTCACCAAAACCTGCTCGCCATACGGCTTGATGATGAACTGCAAAACCGGCTCGGCAAAAATAAGCCCGGCCAGCGTGCACACCAGCAACGCCAGCACCGCCTTGAACACGCGGTCGCGCAGTTCGCCCAGGTGATCCCAAAGGCTCATTTCTTCTTCGGGTTTTTGTGGTTTATTTTTTATCCGCGCCATGGGTTGTCCTCGTCCATCTGCGTGCTAGGCGCGGTTTCGCCGCTGGCCCACGGGTTGTCCTCGGCCAGGTCGGTGGGCGTGTTGGCAGATGGCGCGCCGGGCGGCGCGATTTGCCCCACCTCGCCGCTCGCCGGAAGTTGGGCCTGCTCCGTGCCATCCAAATTAATTGAGGGGATTAAATTGCCCAAACTCGCCACATCGCGCAACTGGCTCAAATCCTCGCGCAGGTCTTTTGTGGCTTCGTGCAATTCGCTGGCAATGGGCGCAATGTCGTCCTTGAACTCATCGGTAAATGAGGCGAGGAATTTGCGAAACCCGCGCACACCCTTGCCCAGGTTGCGCATCAATTCGGGGAATCGCTCCGGGCCAAACACCAGCAGGATGATGATCGCGATCATCACCACTTCCAGCGGCCCAACGCCAAAAATTGTCCCGCCCATTAAAAAGCTCTCGCTAAAACACAAAGGCGCAAAGCCATAACCAGCGTCTTTGCGCCTTTACGAAAGACAAAATCACGAATTTTTGCTGGCCTTTTTCAACGCGGCGGCCAGCACGCCATTGATAAATTTTGGCGAGGTGTCGCCGCCAAATTCTTTTGCAATCTCCACCGCTTCGTTGATGGCAACTTTGGCTGGCGCGGTGTTCGCGCGAATTTCGTGCAGCGCAATGCGCAGCAAATTGCGGTCTATTGCCGCCACTTGTTCCAAAGGGTGCTCCGCCGTGCAGGAATTCAAAATCTCATCCAGCGCCGGGCGGTTGGTCACCACGCCGCTCACCAATTTTTGCGTGTATTCGCGGGATGGGTCATCGTGGGGCAGTTCCAGCAAGTGCCGGGTGAGCACGTCGCCGGGCATGTGTTGCGTTGTGTCCGCCTCATACAAAACCTGCAAAGCCAGCACCCGCGCAGCGCGGCGGGCCACGTTAAAGCCAGTGTCTGGCTGAGTGGTATTGCTCACGCCTTCCTCACATCTTCAAACGAAACGTTCACCGCGCTCACGTTCACCCCGCAAATTTCCTCCACCGCCTCGCACACGTTTTTTTGAATATCTTTGCCAAGCTCCATCAGCGCGGCATCGTCGGCGGCGATAAGGTGCAGGCTGATCTGCGCGTTTTGGTCGTTCAGCATCACATCCACCCCGCGAAACGCCTCGCGCGGGACGATGCTGATCACGGTGGGCTGATCTACCAGGCTGAGCACGCCCGGTGTGGCAAGCGTTGTAATTCGCGCCACATCGCGGATGACATCCGGCGATACGCTCACGTTGGAGATTGTGTTCATAAGTAAATTGTAATGTGTAATGTGTAAAGGCGGGCAACAAGCTGCGCGGCGCTCAAATTACACGTTACATCTTACCCGTTATCCCTGCATCACGATCCCGCCATCTACCGAGAGCACAACGCCCGTGATGTAAGAGGCATCATCGCTGGCGAGGAAAGAGACGGCCTTTGCCACTTCTTCTGGTGTGCCAAAACGGCCCAGCGGGGTCATCTTGATCATGCCATCCTTCAATTCTTGCGGCAAAACATTGGTCAAATCGGTGGGGATGTAGCCCGGCGCGACCGCGTTCACCGTGATGTTCCGCGCGCCCAGTTCTTTGGCCAGGCTCTTGGTCAGGCCAATCATGCCAGCCTTGGCGGCGGCGTAATTGCTTTGCCCGGCTTGCCCCGCCAGCCCCACCACCGAGGTGATGTTCACGATGCGGCCATACCGCTGGCGCATCATCACTTTTGTGGCGGCCTTGCAGGTGTTAAACGCGCTCTTCAAATCTGTGCTAATGATGTGATCCCAATCCTCTTCCTTCATCATCATAATCAGGTTGTCGCGTGTGGTTCCGGCGTTGTTTACCAAAATATCAAGGCGGCCAAACACATCGCTGGCCTTCTTAATCAAGTCTTGCGCCTCGGCAAATTTGCTCACATCGGCTTTGTGGCTGATGGCTTTTCCGCCCGCGTTTGTGATCGCGCTCACCACTTCATTTGCGGCGGCCTCGCTGGAGTTGAAGTTCACCACCACGCTCGCGCCCCGCGCGGCCAGCTCAAGCGCAATTGCGCGCCCAATCCCCCGCGATGCGCCGGTGACGATGGCAACTTTTCCTGTTAAATTCATATTTAGTGGCTGATTGCTGATTGCTGGTGGCTGGTGAACAAGCGACCAGCGACTAGCAACCAGCAACTAAGAGATTGCTAGTGTTTGCGGGTCGGTCAGCGTGCGCTTGATGAGATTGCACAACACATCTTTTGGCCCAAGCTCAACAAACTGGGTCACCCCTTGCGCGCCCAGCCATTGCACCGTCTCCGTCCAGCGCACGGGCGAGGTGAGTTGCGCGTTCAACTCCGCGCGAATGTCGTCGGGGTGGGTGATGGGCCGCGCGGTGGTGTTGCCAATCACGGGAATTGTGGCCGTGACCAGCGGCGTGTTCTTCACCGCAGCCGCAAACTCATCCGCAATGCTGTGCATGAGCGGCGAATGCGAGGCGATGCTGACCGCCAGCGGCAACACGCGCTTGGCCCCTTTTGTTTTGGCGATGGCGCTTGCAGCGGCCACGGCTTCTTTTCCCCCGCTAATTACGATTTGGCCGGGGCAATTGTCATTTGCCACCACCACGCCAGGGTTGTGCTGGGCGCTGACCTCGGCGCACACCTCGCGCAGAGCATCGGGTTGCAAACCCAGCACGGCGGCCATCCCACCGGGGGCGCGTTCTCCGGCCAGTTTCATCAACCGACCGCGCTCGCGCACCAGTTTCACGCCGTCTTCAAACGCCAGCGCGCCCGCGGCGCACAATGCGCTGAACTCGCCCAAACTGTGCCCGGCCACAAAATCTGGCGCGGGTAATTCGCCAGACATTTGCGCCATGTAAAACGCGCCAAGGCTGTGCGCGAACAGCGCCGGTTGCGTGTTTAGGGTGTCGTTTAACTCGGCCTCTGGGCCTTCCCAGCACAACCGGGACAAGGCAAAGCCGAGCGCGGCATCTGCCCGCTCAAATGTGCCTCGCAGAATCGGGCGCACCCTCGCCGACTCCGCCCCCATCCCAACAAATTGTGATCCCTGACCGGGAAAAACGTAGGCTGTTGACACTTGAAATTACAAACTACGAATTACGAATTACGAGCTTGCCTTGACAATTCGTAATTCGTAATTCGTAATTATTTCTTGTCTTCTTTGCCTTCGTCTGGCGAGCTGACGGCAACAACCTGGCGGCCCTTGTATTTGCCGCAATTGGGGCAAACAAGGTGCGGCGGCTTCATCTCACCGCATTCCGGGCACTTTACAAGCTGCACCGGGGTGAGCGCGTCGTGGGCGCGGCGGCGATGCGTGCGGCCCCATGAAAATTTTCGCTTTGGCAATGGTCCCATTTCTTATACTCTCCTAAGTAACACACAAAACGCGCGCTTGTCAGTCGCGCGCGCTCCGTTAAACCTGAAAATTAGCGGTCTGTATTGTATCAAACTAGCAAGCGCAAAATGCAAAGTGCAAAGCAATCTCTTTTCGTTGATAAGCGGCTCTTCGCATAAACCCCGAAAAGTTTTGCATTTTGCGCTAAGGACTCACCTGGTCGCCCGTGGCGATGATTTGCACCCAGGTGTTGCCGGGCTTAAGCATCAGCGGCTTGCCGGTTGCATCGCGCAAAACGATTGTGGTGAGATCGGTGTTGCGCTCCCAGGTTCCCTCAAACAATTTGCCATCTCGGAACAGCTTGGCCTTGCCGCTGTTCCAAAGCTGAATTTGCACAGATTTTGAGCCGAGCGAATCTTCCTCAATGTCGGTGTCAATATGCGGCACTTGCAGCACCAGCACGTTCACCGCGCTCAGTTGCGCCCCGGTGGCGGCGTCAATGTGCGGCGCGCCGCCGATGGAGCGCAGCCACGTTCCGCTGGCGGCGTCCCACGCCCACGCGGCGGGGTCAATGCGATATTTTAGCGAGATGTTGGCCGCAGGCGCGCCGCCGCTCGGTGTGTTTGCATCAAACCGAAACGCGTTAAACCCAGATGGCGTGTTGCGTTTGCGGTCGTCCAATTCCTTCCACGTGTTGGGCAGGTTGGCATACAAGTTGTGCGGCATGGGCTTGTCGGTGGTGCGGAACATGGGGCAGGTGGCGCACTCGTATGGCCCAAAGTCGCTGATGATCGCCACGCCATCGCGCAGCCCGCCGCCTTTATCAAACAAATTGGTGGCCGCGCGAATGATGGGTTTGACGCCGGGGCTGGTGCCGCTGCATACCAGCGCGGTCTTGAAAATGGTGGTCAGTTCAATATCCACCAGGCGGCAACTGCGCACCGAGCCAACTTTTGTGGGCGCGTTTGCCAAATAAAGCGCGTCAAAGCGGGTGCTGCCACCCTCCATGATGTGTTCCACAACCACATCGGCCTGCGCCAGCCCGGTTTGCGGGCGCACGGTTTGCTCGTTGTTCACTTTCACAATCACAGGTTTGCGGTTGAGGACGGCCGGGTCGGCCACCTTTAGCCCGGTGTATGGGTTCACGTCGGGCGCAAATGTGTTGGGGGCCGATGGGTTTTGCGTGGGCGCGACTGTCTGCGCGGGCGCAGGCGTTGGGGCGGGCACGGTGGCCGTGGCGGGCGCGGCCGTTGGCGCATAAATGGTGATGACGGGCGGTGGCGAGGTGGGTGTGGGCTGGTTATTGCCGCAGGCCGCGAGCGCCATCGCCAAAGTGATGAGAAAAAAGTATCGTTTTAGTTGCATGATTTACGGGTTTCCCCCGGGCAAGATTATAAAGGCGGGGAAGAAATTTGAAACTTGGAGTTGAGAATTTATAAGTAGCTTTGTATTTTTAGAGGCAAGTGGCCCGTGTCATTAAGCGCCAAAACCTGGCACACACCATCCGGGTAAATTTGCACCAGGCTGATTCCGGCGTTGGCGTGGTCGTAATACCGCCAGTTGCGCGGCTCGTTTTGCGTGGCCTTGCACATCCAGTAGCGGATGAGATTTCCGTGGCACACAATCAATTCGTGGATGTCGGTACGCCCGCGGTTTGGCCGAAAGAACCGCGCAAATGCGGCATCGGCGCGGGCGCCATCGGCCACAAGGTCGGCGGGGTCTACCGTGTCGAAATATGGGTGATGCCACGCCGGGACGTTTGGCACCACTTCGCGGATGAGTGGCGTGGTGCGCAGCGGTGCGCGCGGCAAAAACGCCGAGACGATCTGGGCCGTCTCGTGGGCGCGGCGCAGGTCGCTGCGAAAAATGCGCTGGATGGGATACATTGTCAATCGTTTGCCCGCGCGGGCGGCTTGTTTGCGTCCCAGCGCGGTGAGCGGGCCGCCCAGCGCGTCATCGCGTTGTTTGCGGTCTTCCTGCCCGTGCCGCAATAGATACAAAATTCGTTTTGCCATGACTAAACACCTGTGCTGAGATTATCTCTTGCGCAATTAGCCCGTAACGCGAACGTAAACGTAGACGTAAACGTGAACGTAGACGTAAACGCAAACGTAAACGTAGACGTAAACGCAAACGTAGACGTGAACGTAAACGCAGACGTGAACGTAGACGTAGACGCGAACGCAAATCTGAGAGAATGCGGGAATACATGAATATCTTTGACCCCCGCGTCACAACGCGCCCCGCTGCCGAATTGTTTTATCGCCGGAATGATGCGAATGATGTTCGGCTGGGGGAGGTGGTCGCGGTGGATGAGGCGGCGTATGCCAGCGCAAGCGTGGTCATTTTGGGTTGCCCGCAAGATGAGGGTGTGCGCCGGAATGGCGGGCGAATTGGCGCGGCCAAAGCGCCATCAGAGATACGCCGCTGGCTATACCGGCTCACGGTGAACCGGGTGCAAAACGTGGCGCTGTTTGACGCGGGTGATGTTGTCATTCAGCCCACGCTGGAGGAGACGCACGCGCTGCACACGCAAATTGCCCATCAAATTTTGCAGGATGGCAAACGCCTGATTGTTTTGGGTGGCGGGAATGATATTTCTTATCCCGATGTATCTGCGCTGGCCCTGGCCGCGCCGCGCAGCGCAAACCGCCCCCGCGCGGTTGCCATCAACGTGGATGCGCATTTTGATTTGCGCGCCGATGCCGTGCGGAACAGCGGCACGCCTTACCGCCAAATTTTGGATGAAGGCATTTTGCCCGCTGGGCAGTTTTACGAAATGGGCTACCAGCCGTTTGCCAATTCGCCCGCGTATGAAAAATATGCGCAAGACAAGGGCGTTAATTTGCACGATGTGAACGAGTTGCGCGTGCGCGGCGTGGAGACCTCCACCCATCACATTTTGTCTGGCGCGTCTACCGATGCGTGGATGTTCTGGGGGTTTGACATGGACGTGGTGCGCAGCGCGGATGCGCCCGGCGTGAGCGCGCCCAACCCAACCGGCCTCACCAGCGACGAGTTTTGCCAAATTGCGGCGATTGCGGGCGCGGATAAGCGCACGCGGTTGATGGAGTTCAGCGAGTGCAACCCGGACTACGATTCGGATGGCCGCACCGCCCGTCTGGCTGCCATCGCCATTTGGTACGCGCTGGCGGGCATTGCAAAAACTGCGCGGTAATTACCCAAACGCGCCTTTCACCACAAACGCCACGTTGGATGGCCGCTCGGCCAGCCGCCGCATGAAGTATGGATACCAGTGTGTGCCATACGGGATGTAGGCGCGGGTGGCGTAGCCTTCTTGTGCAAGCTGTTTGAGCAGGCTGGTCTTGATCCCATACAACATTTGAAATTCGTAGCGGCTGTTTGGGATGGCGTTTTGGCGGGCGTAGGTTTTGGCCGCCTCAATCATGGCCTCATCGTGCGTGGCGATGCCGCAAAAACAATTGGGCGCATCCAGCATGAATTTGACCAGTTTGACATACTGCGCGTCCACATCGGCTTTGTCAGGGTAAGCCGCGCTGGCAGGCTCGTTATACGCGCCTTTTACCAGCCGCAAGTTTGTCCCGCGCACAACTAAATCCTGCACATCTTTCTCGCTGCGATACAAATAACTTTGGATGACCGTGCCCAGGTTGGTGTAGCCGTCATCCCAAAGTTGAATCACAATCGCCAGCGTGCGCTCCACGTAATCGCTGCTCTCCATATCCACCCGCACAAAAATATCCCCCGCGCGGGCGGCATCCAGCACTTTGCGCAAGTTGGCCTCGGCCAGCTCTGGGCCGATGTCCAGCCCCATCGCGGTGAGCTTGAGCGAAAGATAGGCGTTGAGCTTGCGGGCGATGACACCCTGAACCGCCGCGATTTGCTCGGCGGTGTATGCCTCGGCCTCGGCGGCGGTGGTGGTGTTCTCGCCCAGGTAATCCAAAATGCCGCCTATGCCCTGCGCGTTCAGGCTGGCGATCACATCCAGCGCCTGGGAGAGTTTTTCGCCAGCCACAAACTTGCGGCTCATGGCGCGGGCGGGCGCAACTTTAATAATGCTCTCGCGCAGAAACTTGCTGCGCGAAAGCCAGAGGAGGGTGTCTCGTGCAATTGGCATGATGGTGAAGTAATGGTTGATAGTGATAGTTATGGTGAGTTAAATCGCAACCTTCTATAACCATCACTATCAACTATAACTCTTTTGGCGCCTTCACAATCCCCCGCTCGGTGATAAACCCGCCGGTGACATATTTGTGTGGGGTGACATCAAACGCGGGGTTATACACGGCCACGCCCTCTGGCACGGTGCGTTTGCCAAAGCCGTTCGTAATCTCAATCGCCTTGCGCTCCTCAATTGGGATGAGATCGCCGCTGGCGAGGCTCATGTCAATGGAGCTGATGGGCGCGGACACGTAAAACGGGATGCCGAACTCCTTAGCCAAAATCGCCACGCCCAGTGTGCCAATTTTGTTGGCAAAATCGCCGTTGGCTGCCACGCGGTCTGTGCCAACGATCACGCCCTGCACCTTGCCCTGTGCCATCACGCTGGCCGCCATGTTATCGCTAATCACGGTCACGGGGATGCCCGCGTGATGCAGCTCCCACGCCGTAAGCCGTGCGCCTTGCAAAAGCGGGCGGGTCTCATCGGCAAAAACATGAATGCGTTTGCCCGCGTTGTTTGCTACGTAAAACGCGGCCAGCGCCGTGCCCCATTGCGCGGTGGCCAGCCCGCCCGCGTTGCAATGCGTCAACCACGAGTCGCCATCTTTTATCAGCGCCGCGCCATATTCGCCCAGTTTCATGCACACGGCGTTGTCCTCGTCAATCATGTGGATGGCTTGCTGGAGGAGCAACGCCTTGAGCGTGTCCACATCTTGCGCCGCGTTATCCATCACCTGCGCTTGCAGGCGGTTGAGCGCCCAGAACAAATTGACCGCCGTTGGCCGCGAGGACGCCAGATACGCGGCGGTCTGGTCCACATCCGTCTTAAATTCCGCAAAGTTCGTGGCGGGCGAGTGGCGAACCCCCAGATACAATCCAAACCCGGCGGCGATGCCGATGGCTGGCGCCCCGCGCACACGGAGCAGACTGATCGCTTCCCACATCGCGGGCGCGTCTGAAATATCCAGGTAACGCAGTTCAGCGGGGAGCAGGGTTTGGTCAATAATTCGGGCCGCGCCGGTTTCGGCGTCGCCAATCCATTCAATTGTTTTTACGGGCAACATGGTTAAAAAACTTTTATTCACCGCACAGGCGCACAGGCGCAGAGTTTTGTTTCTTTCTCCGCGCCTCCGCGCCTCTGCGGTGCAAATCTTCTTGTTTTTGGTGATGGCTTTTGTGGCGGGCGCGCTTTTGCCGCAGATCGCAAACGCGCAAACGCCGGGGCCATCTCCAAAATATGGGTTGCCATTTGCCGCCGAACCCGGCCCAAACACCTGGCAACTGGGTCAATTTTACGGGAACACCACCGGCGCTTTTGCGCGGCGTGTGGAATGGTATGCGGCGGGGCAGGGTATTCACTTTGGCATAGATTTCTCGGCCAAGTGCGGCACGCAGGTGGTCTCCATTGGCGATGGCGTTGTGGTTGGCGTGGATAACCTCGCGCACGGGAGCGCCCCGCACAACCTCATCATCGCGCACCCCGAAGGCTACAACTCGTTGTATGGGCATTTGCTCAAGCGGCCCGATTTGAAAGTGGGCGATGTGGTCAAAAAAGGCCAGCCGGTTGCGCTCACGGGCGACCCCGACCTCACCTGCACTTCGCGCCCGCACTTGCATTTGGAAATACGCAGCAAAGATATGAGCCGCGCTTACAACGGCCACACACTGATTGACGCCGACTGGGACGCGCTCATGCTGGTGGGCGCATTTGGGCGCGGCTTTCAGCGCGATTTAGATGACCCGCGCAAATGGCAAAACCTTCTTGACCAGCCGAGTATCACGTTTGGCGGGTCATTCATCAACGAGTTCAAACACAATTGGCCGCAAGATTGGAAATAATTTTTTAGCGCTCCGGTCGCTTTGCCCAACTCGTTGGGCCGCGGCCGGAGCGCTACGCCCGACCATGAAAAAAACTTTAGCGCTCCGGTCGCTCAAAGCGGCCGGAGCGCTACGCCCGACCATGAAAAAAACTTTAGCGCTCCGGTCGCTCAAAGCGGCCGGAGCGCTACGCCCGACCATGAAAAAAACTTTAGCGCTCCGGTCGCTCA
>DAORUN010000060.1:0-9764 GCA_035433205.1 Thermoflexales bacterium
AAATATCAACCAGCTTTCCGCCTAATTTAATTAGCTCATCAATGGTGCTAATGCCTATTGGGATCATCTAAATTCTCCATGTAAATTTGTGTTGATCGAAAACCCTAGTTTAAATCTTTTGCGTGAGTTTAAAAGAGCTTTTTGTATACTGGCTCTGCATTTTTTTGCCACGCAAAAATTGTTGTTCGTCATTTCTGCCTGCGTCTGATCCTTGTACACATTTAACATTGGCTAAAAATAATCATCCCGCAAACTATGCTTATGAGATGAAAATCATCTCAGAAACCATGTTTATGTCATGTTGAGCGGAGCGAAACATCTCTGGCTAACTCACTCTTAGACTAAATTTGCCAGAGACCCTTCGCTATCGCTCAGGGTGACAGACGTAATTATGTGATTTTAAATTGACGCCAACCATTTTCACTAGTTTTTGGGTATTTTGATTTATGTTTATGTAAATAAAAATGGCAAAAAACAGCTTTTTATGCTGTTTTATTTGAATGTTAAATATGTACAACCATCAGTGCCTGCGTGGAATGACGAGACAAATCACTTCATATACCCATTCGCGGCGTACCAATCGCGTGTGCGGGCCACCGTCTCAGCAAACGGGCGGGTGACCAGCCCCAGCTCGCGGCGGGCCTTGCCCGAATCAAACCACAACGTCTCGGCCATGTTGCGAATCTGGCTGTCATCCACCGGCAGTTTGAGGCCCAGCCGGGTGCGCCCAAAACGAACGGGCGCAGCCAGCGCCTTCACCACCCCGCGCGGCGGTGTGATTGGAATGAAACGCCCGCCCACCGCTTTTGTCACTGTCTGGATGATCTCGCGGTAGCTCAGGTTGTCGCCGCCCAAAATGTAGCGTTCGCCGGCGCGGCCTTTCTCAAACGCGGCGATGTGGCCCGCGCACACATCGGCCACGTCAATCATGCACACGCCGCCGGGCGGCACAAACGGCATTATCATTTTTGCCGCCTCCAGGATGATGCTCCCGCTGATCAAGTTCACATCGCGCGGGCCAAGCACCACCACCGGGTTGACCGTGACCACATCCAGCCCGTTTTGCACAAAATCGGCGGCCACCCGCTCGGCCAGCACTTTGCTCCAGCCGTAATAAAACGCCTCTGGCTTTTGGGTGAACTGGGCGGTCTCGTTCAACATGGCCCCGTTTGGAGATGTGCCCAGCGCGGCGACGCTGCTGGTGAACACCACCCGCTTCACGCCGGCCTCGCGCGCGGCTGCCAGCACGTTGCGCGTGCCCTCCACGTTCACGTGCATCATGCGAGAAACGTCATCCAGCCGCCAGTAATCGGCCACGGCGGCCACATGAAAAACCGCGTCCACATCGCGCATGGCCTCGCGCAGCGCGTCTGGCTCGGTCACATCGCCGATGGCGCTCTCGTAGGTCAAACCTTCCAGCGCCTTGAGCGATGAGGTCTTGCGCCGCAACGCCCGCGCGATCCATCCGCGCGCCGTGACCGCCTCCACTAAATTTGCGCCCACAAAACCCGTCGCGCCCGTAATTAAAACTCTCATTTTTTATTTTTACTCACCGCAGAGGCGCAAAGACGCAGAGAATAAAGAAAAGTCTCCGCGTCTCTGCGCCTCTGCGGTGAATAATTACAATTCAAATTTGTAACCCACGCCACGCACGGTGATTAAATAGCGCGGCTCGGCGGGGATGTCTTCCAGTTTCTCGCGCAGGTGGCGCATATGCACATCCACCGTGCGGTCATCAAATACGTCATCGTCATAACCCCACACTTCTTGCACCAGCGCATCACGAGAAAAAGGGATGCCCGGGTTAATCAGCAAATGGCGCAGCAGCCTAAACTCGGTGGGCGTCAGGTTGATGGCTTTTCCGGCGCGGGTCACGCTCATTTTGCTGAAGCTCACCACCACATCCGCAAAACGCAACTCTTCTGCCCCGCCCGGCGCAGAAAGTTCGCCATACGCGCGGCGCAACGAAGCCCGCACCCGCGAGATCAACTCGCGCAAGCTGAACGGCTTGACGATGTAATCATCCGCGCCCATCTCCAGCCCCAGCACGCGGTCCACCTCCTCGTCGCGGGCGGTCACCATCAAAATGGGCATCCGCCTGGATTCGGCGCGGAGCTGGCGCAACACATCAAACCCGCTCATGTCTGGCAAACGCGCATCCAGCAAAATTACTTGCGGGCCATGGGCGCGGGCAGATTCAAGCGCCTTCCTGCCCGTGTCAGCCATGATGACCTCAAACCCCTCGCGCTTAAAGCCGTATTCCAGCCCGCGCGCAATCGCCGGGTCATCCTCCACAATCAAAATTTGGTGCTGTTCTAACATTGCCTAAAGTGTAACTTTTGAATTCAGAATTTTTATTGCCACCAGTCTTTGCGCGACCGCGGATCCAAAAACCCGCCCCGGTCACGGATGGCGATCACGAGCGGCTCGCCGCTGGCTGTGCCCACCTGTTGATGGCTGCGCACGGCGGGAAGTTGCCCGGTTGCGCGGCGGCCATTCGCCACCTGCGCCCGATACGCGCCTACCAGGTTTGCATCTACACAAAACCCCAGCAAATGAACCACATACCCGCTAGTCACGCTGTCTTGCCGATTGTAAGCCAGAGTCAGCTCGCGCTCGCTGGCATACAACACCATCGCCACCACATCGCCGCCGTAAATGATGGGCGCGCGGGTGGGGGCGTAAATGCCCTCGCCGCGCTGCGCGGCCACGCTCATCGCCGAGACTTCCCAATCGGTGTTCACCCCGCCGCGGCTGCCATACGGCGGGCCGCCGGCCTCGTTCCAGTTCCAGTTGTAATGCCGGGCTGTGCTGGCAATGGATGGGATGCGCGATGGCTGAAACAGCCCGCGAAAGTTGGGCGCGTTGGGGTCGCTTGCGCCGCCATACTCCACCAGTTGCGCCGCGCCCGATGATGGCGCATAGCCCAGCACAGACAGCCGGAAATCGGCGTTTTCATCGGTGATGGCGTTGTTTTTGTAGGCCGCACCCTCAATTGGGATGACGGCGTAGGTGTTGGCCGAGTCTGTTGCGCATCCGCCGGTCAAGATAAGCGGCAACGCCACCGCGGCGGCTTCTTTGGCTGCGGCGGGCTGGGCTTCCATCGGCGGGGGCGGCAAGGTGGGTTGCGGCACACGCGTGGCGGTGGGCAGCGGGCGCGGCGTGTTTGTGCGGGTGGGTGTGGGTGATGGAATTGGGGTGGGCGTTGGAACCGGCGTGTTCGTGGGTGTGGCGGTGGGCAGCGGCGTATCTGTGGGCAATGGCGTGACCGTTGGGTAAAACGTAACCACCGGCGCGGGGAACGAAATGGATTCCGGCCTCGTGCCTGCGCCCACGCACGATGACAGCGCGAGCGCCATCAGCCCAAACAAAATTAGCCGTTTCAAAGTTGGGTAAATCATATCTAGTCGCAGGCGGCTGGTTGTTGGCGGCTGGCAAATACTTACTCCCTGCTCACCCGCCAAACCAGAAAGGAGGAAGTGATGTGAACGCCAAATTTTTGGTTAACACAACCGACCCATGCGCCCGGCAACTAAAAATGTTAGCGGGCTAAAACCTGAGTGAGTTGATGTGAGTTGCGCGTTGGCGCTCGATTTTGTATAACCGCACCCATGGTTTTGACAAAGCGTTTGACTTGGATAAGTTGGATAAAGAGAATATTTGCCATTGCGTTGCTGGCAGGGTTGGCGCAGCCGGGCGCGGCGCGGGCGCAATCGCCTGGTGTTGACCTTGACCCCGCCCACCAAATTGTGGAACGCGCACTGGAAGATGCCCGCGAGGGCGATTTGGCCGCCGCGCAAACGAGCTTTGACCAATACGAAGCCGCGTGGAGCAAGATAGAGGACGCCGTGCGGGCGCAATCGCCAGATACGTATGCTGAGCTTGAGCTAAACGCCAGCCGGGTAATGCTGGCGTTGGATGGCAAAGATGCCAAAGCCGCCGAGGCTGCTCTCTCTGCGCTGGAGCTGAGCCAGGAAAAGTTTTTGCAACTGGCCGGCCAGCCCGTGACCAACGAGACGCAGGGCATTGCCTACACGCCAGCCATGCTTATCGCCGAGCTGGCCGAGGCGCGGGCGTTTCAATTTGCTGGGCAATACAATGAAGCCGCGGACGAAATGGGCCACTTCCAAAAAGTGTGGCTAAACGTGGAGGGCGAAGTTAAAACCCGCGATGCCGATGCTTATCGCCAAACCGAGAACGACATGGCGCTGGCGCTGGACCTTCTGCAAAAAAAATCGCCAGACAGCGCGGCGGTGCTGGAGCGCATGAGCGCCCGCCTGGAGCCATTTGCCGCGCCGCAGGCCAAATATGGCGCGTTTGACGCCGCCATCATCATTTTGCGCGAAGGGCTGGAGGCCATGCTGGTGATTGTGGCTTTGCTGGCGTTTTTGCGCAAATCTGGCAACGCCAACAAAGTGGGATGGGTATGGGGCGGGGTGGCGGCTGGCCTATTGCTCAGTGTGCTGGTGGGCATTGGCATTCAGGTCGCATTCAGCGCCATCATCACCCCCGCCAACCGCGAGCTGATTGAGGGCATCACCGGGCTGGTGGCGGCGGCCATGCTCATTTACGTGAGCTACTGGATGCATTCCAAAAGCAGCGCGGTGGCGTGGGCGCATTACATCAAACAGCGCAGCACCGCCGCGCTGGCCGCGGGCAGCCTCACTGGCATTGCGGCGCTGGCGTTTTTGTCCATCTTCCGCGAGGGCGCGGAGACGGCTCTGTTTTTTGTGGGGATGGCCGCCTCAATCAGCATGGCAGATTTGCTGACAGGTCTTGTGGCGGGCGCAGTGGCGCTGCTTGTGCTGGGCATTGTGCTGATGAGAATTGGGGCGCGCTTGCCGGTCAGCATGTTCTTTGGCGTGGCGAGCGTTCTGGTGTTTTACCTGTGCTTCAAATTCCTGGGCACGGGGCTTCATGCTTTGCAGGTGGCGAACATTTTGCCCGCCAGCGCCGCGCCATTTTTGCCAGAGAGCGCGGCGCTGGGCATGTATCCCACCTGGCAAACGTTTCTCGCGCAGATGGTTTTGCTGGCCGCCGCGCTCATTGTGGCGGCGGTCAGCCAGATTCGTTTTGCGGCGCTCAAAAAGAAAGCCGCGGTGGCATAAGCCGCGGGGACGTGGAGGTAGAGCCGCAAAATCTTGCGGCTCTACAACCCATTACCAGATTTTTGCGTAAACCCGGTTACAACTCTTTCTCAAAACATGTGCTGGTTTGCGTGTAACCGATGGCTTTGTAAAATGCCAGCGCTTTTTCGTCGGACGTGAGCACAATCAGGCTTTCTGCGCCGCGCTCACGCGCCAGTTGTTCGGCGTGTTTTGCCAGCGCCCCCGCCACACCGCGCCACCGAAATTTTGGCAGCACGAATAACTCGGTCAACTCGGCGTGAGGTTGCGCATACAACAGGCACGGCGCGATGCGCACACAGACAAAGCCTGCCGTTTCGCCATCCACCAAAGCAATAAATGCCGTCTCAACATGACCCGCGCCTGCCATGCGTTGCGCAATTGTCTCGGCGGGGTCGTAAACGTCGTTAAATGCCGCGTTCAGGGCGGCCAACGCGGGCGCGTCGCTGGGTGTAGCTTGGTGAATCGTGAGCATAAAAACACAGAGCCTGACAGCAGACATACCGAAGCGTCGCAGTCAGGCTCTGAGCAATCTCAGATTACGCCTTTTTTTGCGCAGGCTTCTTGGCTTTGTCCTCCACCCAGAAAGATATCACACGATAGATTGTGAGGAACAGGGTGATGGCCGCCGTGCCCCAGTAAAGCGCTGTGGCCCACCATGTGCTGGCATCTGTCCCGGCGAGCAAGCCGTGCGCAAGCGCCATCAAAAACATGGCATAGCTTAGGATGTGGATGATGTGAAACAGGCGATACGTGATCTTGCTTTTGATGTAAAACGTGATGGTCACAAGCGCCATCGCATAAAACGCAATTTGCCCCACGCCCGACCAAAATGGCTGAAAATCGGTTTGCGCAAACGGGATAAACAACTGGGAGAACGTGTAGCCAATGAATTTGTCGCCCAACAAAATAAACATGTGAAACAGCGTAAACGCCAGGCTCGCCAGGCTGGTGAACTGGTGCAGGTCAAACGAGAAAGGCACGCCGGTGGTGGTCTTGGCCAGTTTGTTCGAGAGCAACAACCCGAACACCATCGAGAACCACAACAGCACATACGCCACAAACCCGGATGTGCGCGAGAGATACCAGTAGGCGTGCGGAATTGTGCCCGTGAGCGACTGCCCCATGCTTGGGAAGATGGCGGGCAGCGCGCCCAGCACAATTGCCAACGCAACCAGCGTCAGGCCAATGATGATGGTTGAAGCGCTTGCTTTCAGCCCATCGTTTCTATCTTTTTGAGTATTCATAATTGCCTCTAAATAAATTGCAAATTAAAAAATTATGAAGTGAGGATTACAAATGGAGAATCTGAATTTGTCATTTGCAATTCATCATTCGTAATGATTTCACCATCATCCAAAACAAGCAACCCGGCGATAAAACGCGAGTCCAGCCACTCCATGCCAGCATCGCTGCCAAGAATGAGCGCGGTTTTGGCCGCCGTTTCGGCTTGCCGCGCGGTGGGCGCAATGATGGTCGCGCTCAGAACATCGCTTTGCGCGGGCAAACCGGTGCGCGGGTCAATCAAATGATGCACGCGGGTGTTGCCGCGCAGCCAGGTGCGGTAATCTCGCCCGCTGGTGGCGGCGCAGCCTTTCATCAAGCCAATCGCCATCAAGTCGGCCTCTGGGCTGATGGGGTCTGCCACGCCAATGGGCCACGCGCGGCCATCGGCTTGCGGCCCGCTCACACACACATCCCCGCCTGCATCCACCAGCGCGGGCGCGATTTGGCCCAGCCGTTGGGCGGCTTGTTCTGCGGCCCAGCCTTTGGCAACACCGCCAAAATCCAGGTTCACGCCTTTTGGCATATAGATGGATTTCGCGGCAGGGTCAAGCTGAATCAAATGCCAGTCTGGCAAAGCCGGGCGCGCCTGGTTCAGCGAACCCCATTGCGATGCCGCGACCTGATCGAAACTGCGGTCATAGCCAATGTGTTGAAGCGCGGGCAAAATGGTTGGCACAACGATGCCGCCGCTCCATTCGGCGGCCATCAGCG
Organism: Thermoflexales bacterium; assembly: GCA_035433205.1. Lineage (GTDB taxonomy): Bacteria > Chloroflexota > Anaerolineae > J036 > Brachytrichaceae > DAORUN01. The sequence goes on from DAORUN010000060.1 coordinate 7,125, forward strand.
CGTGGCGGGCCACCTCAAAAAACGCATCGCTCACGCGGGTGGTTTGCCCAGCCTGCGCGTTCACCGCGCTCAGTTCGCTGGTTTCGCGGAAGCGGCTGAGCGCCTGCTCCCACTCCTCAAACCAGGCCGGAACCTGCTCAAGCGCATGGATGGCTTTCTCGTTGTCGCTGTCTATCAGCGCCGAGATGTGGCTGCCCATCGCTCGAAATTCAATCTTTTGCATCGTTTTTACCTGAGCCAGATGCTAATCTAAAAAGGTAAGGAAAAGGTTGGAGAGGTAATCTGTCTCTCAAACTGATTTTTTGCCGTTGGTTAGGTGAGCCAAGAGAAGGGCATTACCCCCAGTGAGAAGTTTTTGATTAAATATGCTGTTAAAAATACAGCGATGTAAAATTGTAAGCATGACGCGCACGCAAATTCAACTTCCAGATGCGGTGTATGAGAAAGCCAAACGGGTAGCAGAAACGCACGAGATTTCGATGGCCGAGCTGCTCAGGCGCGGGCTTGAGCTAATCATCAGCCAATATCCTGAGCCAGATAAAACCAGCGCAAATTGGAGTTTGCCCAAACCAAGAAATATGGGCTGGCACGGTCTAAGCGATGGGCAAATTAAAGAACAAGCGCAAATGACCGAATTTGAAAGCAGCTTGACCCACGAGGGCAAAACACATGCTTAGCGTTGACACTAATATTTTGTTCTATGCCCTAAACGCCAACGCGCCGTTAAATACAAAAGCGGTGGACTTTTTGCAATCTTTTCAAGACAGCGAAGAAATGGCGCTTTCGGAGTTGGTGCTGACCGAGTTGTATTGTTTGTTGCGAAACCCGATTATCCTGGCTCACCCGTTGCCAGCCGCAGAGGCGGTTGACGTTATTCAACATTTTCGCAACCACCCCAAATGGCGATTGATCGGTTTTCCGCAAAACAGCCGCGTTTTGCATGATCAGCTTTGGAAATATGCCGCTCAGCGCGATTTTGCCTATCGCAGAGTTTATGACGCGCGACTGGCTTTGACACTTTTGCAAAATGGGGTAACAGAGTTTGCGAGCGTGAATGCAAAAGATTTTGCAAAATTGGGGTTTAAGCGGGTGTGGAATCCGTTGGGATAACGGATAAGACTTCGCGGAGCTAAATATTGGCCAAAAAACTGCAATTTAGCCGCTAGGGTTGAAATGAAATATAACTGGGCTTACGCAAAACCTGACAGGTGATTATTTTGCGTCACCAGTCAGGTTTTGCAAATGTCGTTATCGCGCAGCGGTGCAGCGAACATATCGTCCATCAAGCGTTTCGTAGCCACCGCAGGCCTTGATTACCCCACTCCACATCGCGCTCCACACCGTGCGGCTGGAGCCGCGGCGGGACGTAACACTTCCGCTTCCCACATAAGCCACTGCGAATGTCTCCCAATCTGGCGCGTGAGTAAGGGTGGTGCGCGACCAGCGCGCATTGCAGCGTGTAGAGTAGCGCAGATCCACGCGGTATAGCCCTGGTGCAGACACCGATGCCAGCGTGCGGGCGTCGGCCCCGCAACCCATCACTTCTGGGTCTTTGCCGCGGCAGCTTGCGCCATAACACCCAACGGCCTGGGTTGTCGCGGCTTTGGCGGGCGCGGCAGACACCCAAAAAACTGACACAAAAACTGTAATGGCGAAAAAGATGTTTTTGATGTGCGTGTGCATTTTGCCTCCAAATTTTGCTCTTTTTATCAAGAGCGCTACGCCCACTTTTTATTACATTCCCAGGGCGCTTGTTTTGCAAAGCATACGCGCGCCTGTCAATTTTGCGTCAAAATGATTTGGATGGATTTTTTTAAATAACCTCTCGCAAAGACATTCAGACTTTCTCATTCCCTTCGTGCCATAATCGCCTTAATGTCCGTTGTAGACATCTCAAAACTTTGAGGAAGTATGCCTACCATTCAGAAAATTAGCGATGCGTATCGTTTCTTTTTTTACAGCTTTGATTGCAATGAGCCCGAGCATGTGCATGTGAAGCGCGAGCGTAAAATGTGCAAATTCTGGCTTGATCCAATTGAGTTAAGCAAAAATGATGGGTTCAGCTCAAAAGAGCTTAATCAAATTCGGGGGATAATAGTTAAACGTTTGGATGTAATTTTGGAGGCATGGGATGAACATTGTGGTGAATGATGAGCCGCGCATTGTGGCTTTTAAGGTAACGTCTACCAGCCTCATCGCCGATTTGGCCGATGGGCGCAGGATTAGCGCGCCTCTGGCGTGGTCGTGGCGGCTTTCCGATGCAAAACCGGAACAGCGTAATAATTTCGAAATCATGGGCAACGGCCAGGGGGTGCATTGGCCGGAGTTGGATGAGGATATCAGCGCGAATGGCATGTTGCGTGGCATTCCCGCGCGACGACCACGCAAAATAGCATCATCTGCCCAACAAAAAGCCCGTCAACCGCGCAAGCGAGAGTTGACGGCTGCGTAGTGTGGCCGCATTCTGATCCCAGACAATACAGTGCGCGTGAGCCTCATGGGTTGTACGTTCTTGATTTAGTAACCTTCGTGCCATAATCGCCTCAATGTCCGTTGTAGATGACATCAAGTCCCGCTTAGATATCGTTGAAGTGATCGGCGCGTATGCCAAGCTCACCCGCGCCGGGCGTAACTTCAAGG
>DAORUN010000060.1:9864-20400 GCA_035433205.1 Thermoflexales bacterium
GTTGAAGTGATCGGCGCGTATGCCAAGCTCACCCGCGCCGGGCGTAACTTCAAGGGTCTCTCGCCGTTCCGCACCGAGAAAACGCCCTCGTTTTTTGTCTTTCCAGACACGCAAACATTCAAGGATTTCTCCAGCGGTGAGCAGGGCGATGTGTTTGGCTTTTTGATGAAGAAAGAGGGCTGGACGTTTGCCGAGGCCCTGCGCGAGCTGGCCGCCCGAACCGGCGTGCAACTGGAACAGCGCACCGATGAGCAAAAGAAAAACGAGAGCCACGAAGAACGCCTGCGGGCGGCCTGCGCACAGGCGGCGGCCTATTTCCATCGCCTGCTTTTAACCGCGCCACAAGCCGCCAATTGCCGAAAATACATCACAGAAAGCCGCCACCTGACCGACGCCACGATTGAAACCTGGCAGATGGGCTACAGCCTGATGAGCTACGAGGCGCTCATGTCATTTTTGACCGAGAAAGGGTTTACCGCCGAGGAATTGATTGACGCCGGGTTGGTGATTGAGAACGAGGAAGGCCGCCGCTACGACCGATTTCGCGGGCGGCTCATGATCCCCATCCACGATGAAAAAGGCCGCGTGGTGGGTTTTGGTTCGCGCTCGCTGGATGGCAGCGAGCCAAAATATATGAACTCGCCGCAAACGCTGGTGTTTGACAAAGGCCGCCTGCTGTTTGGCCTAAACCGCGCCCGGCAAGCCATACGCACCCAGCAACATTCGGTCATTGTTGAGGGCTACATGGATGTGATTGGCACCCACCAGGCCGGGTTTGCCAATGTGGTCTCTGGGATGGGAACCTCGCTGACCGAGGACCAGCTAAAAATGTTGAAGCGCCTGAGCGACCGGATTGTGCTGGCGCTGGACCCAGACGCGGCGGGCAACCGCGCCGTGTTGCGCAGCATTGATGTGGCCCGCGAATCGCTGGAGCGCGGTGACGAGATCAGCTTTGACCCGCGCGGCTATGTGCGCCACGAGAGCAAACTGAACGCGGATATTCGCGTGGCGATCATGCCCGATGAACGCGACCCGGATGAGGTGGTGCTGGAATCGCCGGAGGTGTGGCGCAACGCCATTGCCAACGCCAAACCGGTGGTGGAGCATGTGATGGATGTGACGCTGAGCCAGTTCAACATCAACGACCCGCGCGGCAAAAGCGACGCGGTGAACGCCATCGCCCCCATCTTGCGCGACCTGACCAACCCCGTTCAGCGCGATCACCACACCCAGGAGCTGGCGAGAAAGCTGCGGCTGAACGCCCGCGCGGTGGCGCAAGCGGTCGAGGCCAGCGCGGCGGCCATCCGCCAAAAAGAACAGGCGGCCCAACGCCGCAAAGAATTGCCGCGCCCGGCGCAAAATTCATCGGCCCAAATGCCAGAACCGCCCGACCCGTTTGCCGAGATGGAGACGGCCCAAAAAAGCCGCGCCTCTGGCCGCCAGCCCGCCGACCTGGAGTTGCATTTGCTGGCGGTGTTGTTCCGCAAACCGCATTTGTTGATGGATCTGAACGTGGCGCTGGCTCGCGCCAACCTGCCCGCGCTGGCGATGGAGGACTTTTCCAATCCGGCCCTGCGCGACGGCTTCCGGCAAATCAGCCGCGCGGCCATTGGCGGGTTGGGGGATGGCGCCCCGGACGATGAATGGATCGCGCTCATTGCCGATTACGCGCTGGATGCCGACCCCGCCGCGCCTGCCAGCGAGACGCGCCTGCGCGAAGAGGGCGTGGGCGTGGCTTTGCGCCTGCGCGAGGAAAATCTTAAGCGCGACCACGCCGGCGCGGTTTCTATGATTGAGGCGGCGCAGCAGGATGGCGATGCTGACATGATGAAACGCTATAATTTTGAGCTTCGCGAGCTGGCCGCAAAACGGTTGCGTGTGCAAAAGGCATTGCGTTTGCGCGGCGGCCATGCGCCCGGCGAGTAAAAAAAACTTTGCCGCAAAGGCGCAGAGACACGGAGGAATGATAAAAATAAGAACTTCGTGTCTCTGCGCCTTTGCGATGAAAACAAAAAAAAGAGTGTGATAGTCTCTGACGTCTGTCCGCGATGATAAAAACTGCTAAGCGACGCAAAACTTCCGCATCTGAGAAAGATGATCTGACCAGAGTGATTCTGGAGGACGCGCCGCGCGTGATGGAGATTGGGAATGACGAGCCCGATGCCGAAGAGCAGGACGAAACTGCCGAGATCCCCATCGCCGATGAAAGCCTTGAGCTGGATGACGACGCCGAGATAGCGGCGGCCTACGCGCTTGCGGATGACGATGACGCCTCGGACGCGCTGGAAGATTTAAGCGACCTTGAACCGCGCCAAACCGAAGCCGAGGCGGGCGAAGGCGGCGACCCGGTGCGGATGTATTTGCGCGAAATTGGCGCAACCCCGCTGCTCAGCGCCGATCAGGAATTTCGCATTTGCGCCACGTTCACCACCGAGCAGTTTCTGGAAGAATTTTTGGCCGACAAAACTGCGCTGCCAGATTGGAAGGCGCTGTATGGCCGGTTTGTTTCTCATTGGGCAGAGATTGAGCGGCTGGTAAAAGAGCGCAATGTGCCCGCCCCCGCGCTGGATGTGGCCTTGACCGAAGCCGCCGAGATGCCCACCCAGTACACCTCTCCCGCGCCATCCACCACCCAGCGGTATTTGCGAGAGCTGGGTTGGGGGCAAGATCGCGCGGTGGAGGACATTGCCCGCCCGCTGTTTGAGATGCTGCAAGTGGCGATTATTTTCCCGCCGCAGTTTACCCAGCAGCTTGCCACGCACTTTGAACACACCCAAACCCTGCCAGAGTGGGGCGAGGTGGAAGAATGGCTGCCCGATGAGGAAACCCAGCGCGATCATTTGGAATTGCTCAAAATTCGCGCCGCAGATGCGCGCTCGCTGCTGGCCAACTCTAACTTGCGGCTGGTGGTCAGCATCGCCAAACGCTACATCGGGCGGGGCATCACCTTTTTGGATCTTATTCAGGAAGGGAACATGGGTTTGCTGCGCGCCACGCAAAAATTTTATGCGTGGAAAGGCTTTAAGTTCAGCACGTATGCCACCTGGTGGATCAAGCAGGCCATCACGCGCGCTATCGCCGATCAGGCCCGCACCATCCGCATCCCGGTGCATCTGATTGAAATGATCAACCGCCTCAACCGCATCCAGCGCAAAAAAGCGCAAGAGCTGGGGCAGGAACCCACCAGCGAGGAGCTTGCGCTGGAGATGGACATGTTCAGCGAGCGCGAGATTGCGCAAATTTTGGAAGCCAACACCACCGGCAAGCCAATTGATATTGCGCTGGCCCGCAAGTGGGATCAGGCCGTTAAGCGGTTGGAGCAGATCATGACTGTTTCCGCCGAGCCAATCTCGCTCGATTCACCCATCGGCACAGAGCAAAACAGCCTGCTGGGCGAGTTTATTGAGGACACCAGCGAAATTTCGCCGGTGGATTCGGCCACCAACGAGATGCTCAAAAAGCAGATCCAAAATGAGCTGAAGCATTTGGGCGAGCGTGAGCGCAGCGTGCTGGAGATGCGGTTTGGGTTCAAGGATGGCAAAGTGCACACGCTGGAATCGGTGGGGCAAACGCTGGGCGTGACCCGCGAGCGGGTGCGTCAGATTGAGGCCAAAGCCTTGCGCAAACTGCGCCACCCGCATCACAGCCGCAAACTGCGCGAGTATTTGCAGGATCAATGAGATCCCTTTAAAAGGCGATTTTTGATGTCTTTTATCCTCTCAACAAAAGAAAGATTCGCTGCTTTAAATCGCCGTCCACTTTTTGTTTTGAGCACGCTATTTGCGATTAATTTAATCGTTTTTATAGCGACTATTCCTTTGCCTCGCGTAGATGGAATGATTATTGGATCCGATGGAATAGGTTATTACATGTACTCACGATCACTCATCATAGATGGTGATATAAATTTTGAAAATGAATATTCCCGATTGAAACCCGAAGTTAATCTGGAAACTCTAAAAACCCCAACGGGTCTGACTTCTAATCAATACGCGGTAGGCCCTGGTTTGATGTGGGCCCCATTTTTTGCAATAACTCATTCCATCATTTTGGGGTTAAACCATATGGGTTTCAAAATCTCTAATGATGGCTATGGGTATCCTTATCAAATTGCTATTTGTGTGGGGAGTATTTTTTATGGTTTTTGGGGAATAGCATTGATATATCGCACAGTCAACAAGTTTTATCCCAAAATTGCATTATTTACGTGTATTTTGATTTGGCTGGCTACAAATGTTATTTATTACATGGTTGCAGAACCTTCCATGTCCCACGCGTGTTCTCTCTTTGCGACATCCATATTTATATACGTGTGGCTAAAGACCAGAAATTCCTTCTCGTTGTTTTGGTGCCTTTTGATTGGATTATCGGGAGGCTTTGTGGCTCTGGTGCGTCAAGTCGATGGAACTCTGCTGATTTTGCCCATTTTGGACATTATCTTCAACAACCAAGACATTAAAGATATTCTTAAGAAAGTTTTTTGCATTGCCTTGTCGTTTTTTGCTATTTTTTCTATCCAAATGGGGGTGTGGTTTATATTAAACGGCAATCCATTCTTAAGTGGTTATTTTTTAAATTCAAGTTATGGATTTTCATGGTTGCACCCTCACTTTTTTGAAGTTTTCTTTTCTACAGAGCATGGACTGTTTTTATGGCACCCGGTATTACTTCTGGCAGTTATAGGGTTTTTATTTTTTTACAAAATTGATCACAAATTGACTCTTTTGCTTGTCATCGGGATTATTTCTCAGGGTTATCTTATCGGCGCATGGTCTTCATGGACGCAAGCAGATGCATTTGGCGGGAGAATGTTTATAGGTTCATTGCCTATTTTTGCAATTGGTTTGGCGGCATTTGGAGATTGGACAGAAAGGTCGCGTTTTTTAGCGCTTTATATTTTAGTTGGCGGTCTTCTGATTATTTGGAATGCCCTGTTCTTTTTTCAGTACCGATTTGGATTCATTTCAATGAACGGCCCCTATAGCCTTGGAGAATTGTTTCTTGGCAAAGCAAGTATGCTACAAAGCCTTTTTAGAAAGGTTGTGGATGTTTTGCAAAGATAAACAAGTTTCTTTCAGGTGTCAAAAATGTTGATCATCAAATTTTGAATTACATGATGGGCGTAAATATCTCTTCCCTCCGTGCCATTGAGGCCGCGCGAACCTCGCCGCAATTTGTCCGCCCGCTTTACGATTCATATTGTTTCGCCAACATCCCCGGCACTATTTCTCGCGCGCTCACTGGCATGGCCGATGGGGCTGTTTTGCCCGATGATGCGCTTGGCCCATACAACCGCCGCTGGCAAAAAGTGGCGCTATTTTTTGTGGATGCGTTTGGATGGCGGTTTATTGAAGAGCGGCTGGAGAAATACCCGGCGTTAAAAATACTGAGTGAGCGCGGCGTGTTGTCCAAACTCACCTCACAGTTTCCATCCACCACCGCCGCGCATGTGACGTGCATCAACACCGGTCTTGCGCCCGGGCAAAGCGGCGTGTATGAGTGGAACATGTACGAGCACAACCTTGACCGCGTGATTCAGCCGCTGATGTTTTCTGGGGTGGGCGAGAAAGACCGCGACCTTTTGGCGGCGGAAGGCGTGAAGGCCGATGTGGTCTTCCCCGACCAGACGATTTACCAGAAACTCTCTCGGTTTGATGTGAAGTGCATGCAATACCAGCCGCGCGATTTTGTGCCATCGGCCAGCGCCGACCAGTTGGGCAAGGGCGCCAAAGCCCGGCCCTACAAAACCCTGAGCGAGGGGATTGTGAATGTCCGCGAGTCCATCCTGAACAACGCCACGCGGCATTACTACTTTTTTTATTTCAGCGGCATAGACACGCTGTGCCATCAATATGGGCCAAACTCGGCGCAGGTGGATGCAGAGATTGACACATTTTTGACGGCGCTGGACCGGCTATTTTTTTCGCAGCTCATCGGCAAGGCCAAAGACACACTATTTTTGATGACCGCCGATCACGGCATGAGCGAGACCGACCCGCAAACCACGGTTTATTTGAACAATCTTGTGCCAGATGTGCGCCGGTTTATGAAAACCACCCGGCGCGGGGAATACATTGTGCCGTGCGGCTCGCCCCGCGATTTCTTTTTGCACATTGAAGATGGCAAACTGGATGAGGCGCAGGCCTTGCTGAGCGCAAAACTGCGCGGCAAGGCGGATGTGGTGAAGGTCAACGACCTCATCCAACAAAACTATTTTGGCCCCGCGCCCGCCAGCGAGACCTTCCTCAAACGCGTGGGCAATTTGGTCATCCTCACGTATCGCGGCGAAGCGGTGTGGTGGTACGAGAAAGACCGTTTTGAGCAGCGGTATTACGGGCATCACGGCGGCCTAACGCCTGCTGAGATGGAGATTCCGTTGTTTGCGTGGGATTTTTCGTAGCCGTTTATGCGGCGTCATGATTCCGCGCTCACCAGACCAACGCGCTGCAAAAACGCGCGCAGTTGCGGCCTGACCAGCCCAATGCGCCCCACGCCTTGATCTGCGCCTTCCCAGGTCAGGTCGGCCTCGCTTTTGGCGATGTTTTTTTGCGCCACGTATTGCATGGCCAGTTGCGCCACGCGCAGGGCGGCATCGGGTTTGCCGGCCATTTGCGCCCGCTCTGCGCTGGCGCGCAGCACTAAGTTGTTGTTCATTCGCCAGTGATACACCATTTCCAGCACATCCAGCGGGTTTTCGGCCAGCATCCCCGCGCCGTTGTCGGTCACAAATTTGGCGTTGCCCTCTTCCTGGCCGGGGATCAGCTCGGTCAAAATTAAGGGCTTGCCCGCTGCCAGCGATTCGGTCACGATCAGCCCGCCCGCCTTTGCCATCACGCAATCTGCGGCGTGCAAAAAGCTGGGCATATCTTCAACAAATTCGTAGATGTGTGCTGGTGCGTGCCACTCGATGCTTTGCAGAGTTTTGTAAAGCTCTTCATCCTTGCCCGCGCTGATGACAAGCTGCACGGGCAACCCGGAATGATTGAGACCGCGCAGCATTTCTGGCAAACGCTGCACGCGCTTGCTGCCCACCGCGAACAGCGTAAACAAATCGGGGTCCCATCCCAAAGAGCGGCGCAACGCCGCCACAGATTTTGGCGGATGGGTGAGCGCCGGGTTGACTGGGATGCCAAACTCGTGAATCCGGTCGGACGGGACGCCGTAACCGACGGCTAAATCGCGCACGGCGGGCGTGGGCACAACCAGCGCGTCCACGCCATCCACAAACCAAATGCGGTGTACGGTGGCGAGGTCGGTGACCACGCAAATCACGGGCGTCATCATGCGCTCCACCATCCGCAGCATCATCAGCGCGTGCTGGTAAAGCGGGTAGGTGCTGATGATTACGCTTGGCTGAAATTCTTTGATCGCCTCTCTCGCCGCGCGGTAAAACGAGGCAGTCATGGAGCTGGAGAAAATAAAATTGGGGATGTTTTGCTCGCTGGCTGTGTAGGCCGCCTGATACAAATTGGGCGCTTCGCGCACAATGCGGTCATAATCATTTTGGCTTTCGCGCAGGGCGGCTGGCGTGTTTTTGTTGTCCAGCAAATTCAACATGCAAATATCGCTTTGGGCCACGCCCTGTTCCTTTAGCGCCGCCTCAATTGCGTTGGCTGCGGAGCGATGCCCAAAACCGGCATCGGCGGTCAGGATGAGATAAGATGTGCGCGGGTCTGTCATGAGCGCATTGTATTACGATCGTCCGTAAAATACGTCCATGCCACACCTTTTTTTATCCGGGCTGATGGCCTCTGCGCTGGCTGCGGTTTCTTTGCTCATGCCAAGTGTTGCGTCTGCGCCGGTCATCGGCGGTTGCCAGATGTTTCCGAACAACAACGTTTGGAACACGCGTATAGACACCCTGCCTGTGCATCCACGCTCGGATGAATGGGTGAACAGCGTTGGCTTTGCCACCCGCCTGCACCCGGATTTTGGCACGTTTTATCTGGGCGACCCCATCGGCATTCCATACACCACGGTCGTGAGCAGCACCCCGTCCATCAGCGTCACGTTTGATTATTGGGATGAGAGCGACCCCGGCCCGTATCCCATCCCCCAGAACCCGCCCATTGAAGGCGGCCCGACCAGCAGCGGCGACCGGCACGTGCTCATTGTGAACTCGGCGGAGTGCAAGCTGTATGAGATGTGGTCGGCCTACCCGCAACAAGATGGCTCGTGGCAGGCCGGGTCTGGCGCGGTGTTTGATTTGAGCAGCAACGCCCTGCGGCCCGATGGCTGGACCAGCGCCGATGCGGCGGGGTTGCCTGTTTTGCCCGCGCTGGTTCGGTATGATGAGGCTGCATCGGGCGCGATCAATCACGCGCTGAGGTTCACCGCGGCCAGCACCCAGCGCGCCTACCTGTGGCCCGCGCGGCACTTTGCGTCATCCATCACAGACCCCAGTGTGCCGCCCATGGGCGCGCGGTTTCGGCTCAAGCAATCGGTGGATATTTCCGGCTTTCCGGCCATGGTTCGCCCCATTTTTCAGGCCATGAAAACGTATGGCATGTTTTTGGCCGATAACGGGAGCAACTGGTTTGTGAGCGGCGAGCATGACCCGCGCTGGGACGACGACGAACTGGTCACCGCCTTTCGCGCGTTGCACGGCTACGATTTTGAGGTGGTGGATGAATTGGGCATGATGGTCTCGCCCGATTCTGGCGCGGCGGCCACCGCCCGCGCCTTTTTGCCGATGACGATGCGCGATTTTGGGATAGGTTGGTAATTTTCACCGCAGGGACGCTGAGTTTTTGATATTTTCTCTGCGTCTCTGCGTCTTTGCGGTGAAATATCTTCGTACAATCCTCACATGTCAAACACATTGGTCAACTGGCGCGAATGGAACGACGAAGCTTTTGAGGCGGCCCGCGCCGAGCAAAAACCCATTCTGCTGGGCATCAGCGCGGTGTGGTGCCACTGGTGTCATGTGATGGATCGCGGGGTGGCCGGCGACCCGCAACATACCGGCGTGTATTCCGACCCCGACATCGCCGCGTATATCAACGAGAACTTTATCCCGGTGCGGGTGGATAACGACCAGCGGCCAGACATCAACGCGCGCTACAACCAGGGCGGATGGCCGACCACCTGCTTCCTCACGCCCGATGGCGAGGTGCTTTACGGCGGCACTTACTTTGCCCCCGCCCAAATGCGCAACCTGCTCCCGCAAATCATGCAGTATTGGCGCGAAAACCGCGCGATGTTGCTTGACCGCGTCAACGAATCGGTGGCCGAGGCGGCCCCGGCGCCCGCGCAGAACCCATCCCTGCCCGATGACATTTTTAGCAACGTGGTGATGAGCATTGCCCGCAATTACGACACGCGCCACGGCGGTTTGGGCAACGCCACCAAGTTCCCCATGAGCGATGCCTGGGCGCTTTTGCTCAACGTGAGCGATGATGTCAAACTGCCCACGCCCGGCGGCGAGATGAAACCGCTGGACATGGTGACGCAAACGCTCGTCGCCATGGGCACGCGCGGGATGTATGACATGGCCGAGGGCGGCTGGTTTCGCTATTCCACCACGCCCGATTGGACTGTGCCGCACTTTGAGAAAATGCTGGAGGATTACGCGCGGTTGTTGCCGGTTTACCTCCGCGCCATTCAGCGCACGGGCGATGCCAAACTCAAACACATCGCTCAGGAATCTTTGCGCTACCTGACCGAAAAGTTGCTGCGCGATACGCCCGAGGCCACCTATTTTGCGGGCAGCCAGGACGCCGATGAGGAGTATTACGCGCTCTCCAACGCCGAACGCGCCGAGAAAACGCCGCCATTTATTGACTGGCGTTTGTATGCCGATTGGAATGCGCTCATGGTGATGGCGCTTTTGGAGGCCAGCGTTGTGCTGAACGACAAAAAATACGCCGACCTCGCTCGCAAAGTCCTCGCCACTTTGGATTTGTTGTGCGTGGGCGCGGATGGCGCGGTGGTTCATTCAACTTCTCCCCTCCTCGCGGGAGGGGTTGGGGGTGGGCAGGTGCGCGGCTTGCTGGCCGACCAGGCCGCGCTGGCGATGGCGCATTTGATGCTGGCGCAACATTCTGGCTCCCCGCAAGAGCGCGAGGCCGTGCTGGTGATGGCGCGGCGGCTGATTGAGTTTGCGCGGCGCGAGCTGGCCGCGCCAGATGGCGGCTTTTTTGACCGGCCAGCAGACCCATCGGCCAAAGGTTTGTTGAGCACGCGCATAAAACCCTTGCAAGACAACGCGCACATGGCGCAGGCGCTGGCGCTGGCCTATTATTTGGCCGATGGCGAGGCAAACGCCAAAGCGGAGGCCATCCGCGCGTTGGGCGCGGTTGCCAAAGACTACCCGCGTTATGGCGAACACGCCGCCGGGTTTGCCCAGGCCGTGATGCAAGCCACGCTGGAGCCGACCGAGATCGTGATTGTGGGCGAGGGCTGGCAGGCCGCCAATTTTGCCAGGAGCGCGATGACGCCCTACTCAAGCTGGCGTGTGGTGCGCGTGCTCGACCCAGACAACGATGCCGAACTCATCCGCCAGCGCGGCTACCCGGTGAGCAAAACGCCGGTGGC
>DAORUN010000061.1:0-3199 GCA_035433205.1 Thermoflexales bacterium
GTTAACGTTGGCGTCTCGGTCGGCGTAGGTGTTGGATCGAGAAAGGTAATTGGATGCGGGTCGCTATTGTTTAGCAAATTCGTGTCATTGGTAGCGGTGACAAATGCAGTGTTGGTGATTGTTGTCCCCGATGCGGCTGTGGCCGTAATCACCACATATTCAATCTGCCCGGGCGCCATCACCCCCAGCGAGCAGGTGATTGTGCCGCCCGCCAGCGAACACCCAGACCCGCTCACCGCGCTAAACGTGATGCCCGTTGGCTGCGTGTCGGTCATCACTACGTTCAACGCCTCAAATATGGCGGTGTTGCTTACCGAGACGGTGTAGCTGAATGGCACGCCCGCCACCGCGCTCACCGGGCCGGTCTTGTCAATCGTCACTTCGCTTTGCGCGTAAAAGCCAAAGTCATTCACAAGGCTGTTTTGCCCCTCGGCCAAATCCACCACGTACTGGCTTACGCTCGTCAACGCGTAGCCGGGCGCAGGGCCAACCGTCACGGTGTATGTGCCCGCAGGCAGATTGGGGAAGAGGTAGCTGCCTTCCACCGTCGTTTGCGTGATGACCGAGCCGTTGGGCAGCGTCAATGTAATCACAACTCCCGATATTCCAGTCGTATCAGTCGCATCTTGAACGCCGTTTTGGTTTGGGTCAAGAAAGACAAAATCGCCAATGCTGCCCACCTGCGCCAAACTGGTAAACGTGATTGGATGCGAGGCAATGTTATCGGTGGCGGTGAAATCGTAGGTGGATGAAATACGGGCGGTATTTGTAATGGTCGCGGGGGCGTTTGTCCCGTATGTCGCGTTTAACGTCAGCGTAACCTGCTGGCCGGGCACAAGCGAATTGACTGTGCAGGTATACGTGCTGCCCACCAAATCACACAAGGCAAGGCTGGCCGGGTTGGCCGAGATCGAGTTAAACGTCACGCCCATGGGCGAGGTATCCGTAAAGACAATGTTAGAGATGGTAAGTGGCCGCGTGTTGCTGATGGTGATGGTGTAATCAAACGGCACGTTATACACACCCGCAGTTGGGCCGGTCTTTGTCACCTTGGCATTACACACCGGCAACGCCATATTGGCCGCGCCGGGGGTGGATGGCCCCGTTGTTCCGCCGGCCCCCGACAAAGCCCAGTCTGCGCCTGTTGTTCCGTTTGTGGCATATTTAATTAACGATATGGATTGCCCAACGACTGCGCCGGACGATGCGGTTGGCGTTATCCAGCCCACACCTGGGCCATTAACTGGCGTTCCGCTTCCATAAGCCACATAATCCACCTGTGTTCCACCAATATAAAGAGACACATCATCCCCAGCATTATTAAGATACGAGGTGCTGGAAATGCCCATGTAATAGGTCATCGAAAGATCAGATGGATTTGTGTCATTGGTCCCGGTAATGGTGTGAAAAACGATGTATGTGCCCTGAGGGATACCGCCCGCCGGAACGGTGACCGTATAGATAAAGTTGTTTCCACCCGCTGCTTCATTGTCGGTAAATGAAAATACCGTTCCGGCTGCAATATTTGTGGTGGCAAACAATTCCACCCATTCATCATTATTAGCCGCTTGTCTGTACAACAACTCGTTAATAATCAGCGCGGGTTGGCCGGATGGAATGCTGGGTGCAGCGCACGGATCCTGGGGCGGGTAAAGCGTAACAGTTGCGGTTGCCACATTATTGGTGGTCAGCGTATCGTTGGTGGCGGTCACCACCGCTGTGTTTATGCGCGTGCCGCTGCTAATATTGGCCGTGGCGTTAATCACAATGCTGGTAGATTGCCCCGCGGCCAAATAGCCCATGTCGCAAGTTACCGTATTGCCAGTTAAAACGCACCCCGTGCCCGCCACAAGATTAAACGTGATGTCCGCCGGCGCGGTATCCGTCACCACCAACCCATTGGCTGTGGCGCTGCCAGTATTTGTGACCAAAATAGTGTAATTAAACGGCGCGCCCTGCGTCACGCTCACAGGCGCGGTTTTGCCAATCGTCACCTCGGTTGGTTCAAAAGATGGAACTCGCACCACCGAAGTGCCCATCGCGCTCAACTTTTCGGTAAGCCCGCGCCCACCAGATGCCAGCGTGTCGTTATCACCCACCACCAGCAACACCTGGCGCACCGGCGTTCCAGCATCAGTCACCACCCCAATCCAGCGCGTTGTGCCGTTGCCACAACCCGGATCAAGCCCCTGGCTGGTTGTATCTGGCCCGGGTGGCAAGGGGCACGTTGCATTCTCGCCCGCCACGCCGCCATTCAACCCAGCGGTAGAAGTAATTGGAATATCAGCAATTAAATTGCCGCTCGCATCCAGCAGCCGCATAAAGGCGGTTGTGCCGCGTAAGCTGGTTTCCAGGTCGCCCACAAACGCGCCAAAAGCCTGCACATCTTCGCTAAACGTAAACAAAATTCCGTTCAAGCCGCCAAGATTGCTCAACTGGTTAAAGTAAAACTCGCCCGATGGGTCAGAGGGGCGCGGCGCGTTATCTTGCATGGTGCAATTGCTCACCCCGCCGTTTATTTGTGCCGATTGGTAATCTGGCGCGCCTGTGCTGCTGCTGCCGCTGTTTAACCCATTGGCCGGGTCAAGGTTGATGGGTGTCACGGAGATCGTGAACCCATCCGGCTGAGTGAGAACCAGCGGGGCGCCCACCGTTGTGCCGCTTGGCCCCGGCATCATAGAAGTGAACAACTCGCCCCCCGGAACAGCGGCCAGCGCATCGCCCAGCCACGCGTTTTTCTGGCTATCCAGCTCGGTGATGGCCGTTGTATATGGCGGCGCATTGCAGTTGATGGGAGCCGGGCCAGCCGAGCCGGGCGCTTCACTGCCAACATATCCGGTGCCGCTTGCATACGGCAAAATCTCGGTGGTGGCAGGCGCCAATGGCGCAAACGGCAATGAGGTTGCCTGAGTTCTGGTTTCATTATGAACAACAGAAGAAAATACCAGCGCGATGGAAATGGCGATGTGTGCAGCCGTCTTCATTGAAAACCTCTCTATTCCTTCCTGGCGTTTTTCCCAGGACTTCAGTGATTTAACCGTAAAGCGTGTGCCTTCCCACCACATTAAATCAGATTCCGCCTATTGTGAAAATCAGTCCAAAGTATAGGTATTGGACAAGACCTGTACAATTTCCGCAAATCTGGTTCGCTGTATCATGCGCGGGCAAAACACAAACATGTGCGGTGTAACGCCTAATT
>DAORUN010000061.1:3299-20329 GCA_035433205.1 Thermoflexales bacterium
TGTATCATGCGCGGGCAAAACACAAACATGTGCGGTGTAACGCCTAATTTCGGATTGACAAGTTACGTCTTGCAGGTTAAGAAGTTTTTATGAAAATCGTCAACATTTTTATTCTGGGCGCGGGTGGCGTGGGCCGATCACTCCTCACCCAAATTGCCCAAAGCCGCCAAACACTGGCCACCCGCGCCAATGTGCGGCTAGAAGTGGCTGGTGTGGCAGATAGCGCCCATGCCTGGTTTAACCCCGGCGGGCTGGATGACGCCGCGCTGGTTGAACTTGCGCGCGGGAAAGAAAAAACCGGGCGGCTCGCGGCCCCATCCGCCCAACTGGTGGATATAAAACCCCTGCTGGCCGAGCCGGGCAAAATTTTGGCGCAAATGCCCAAACCCGCCATTGTTGTGGATACGACCGCCAGCGCGGCGGGTGTGCCGCTTTTGCTGGCCGCCAAACAAGCCGGTTGCGGCGTGGTTTTGGCCAACAAAATCCCGGTCGCCGGAGATTTGGCCTGGTGGGATGCCCTGGGCGGCGCAAGAGACATCACCCGCGTGAAATGGGAGACCACCTGCGGCTCGGCCCTGCCCGTTATCAGCACGCTGAACACCTTGTTGGACAGCGGCGATGAAGTCACCAAGATTGAAGGCTCGCTCAGCGGCACGCTGGGCTATTTGGCCTCGCAATTAGAGATGGGTGTGCCGTTTGGCACAGCCGTGCGCGAGGCCAAACGCCTGGGCTACACCGAGCCAGACCCGCGCCAGGATTTGGGCGGCAAAGATGTGGCCCGCAAGGCGCTGATTTTGGCGCGTATGCTGGGATATCGCCTCAGCATGGATCAACTGGAGATTGAATCGCTTTACCCAGCCAGCATGGATGGCCTGAGCGTGGATGAGTTTTTGCGCGAGGTGGACACCCTGAACGCGCCGATGGCCGAACGCGCGGGCGCGTTGCTGGCCGCAGGCAAAAAACTGCGTTATGCGGCGCTCATCCAAAACGGCATGGTGAAGGTGGGCATTGCCGGGTTTGACCCCGCCAGCAAACTGGGCAGCATAAAAGCCAGCGATTCCGTGGTGGTGTTCACCACAACATATTTCAGCGATAACCCCGTGACCGTGAGCGGGCGCGGCGCGGGCCAGGTTGTGACCGCCAGCGGCGTGCTGGGCGATTGCGTCTCCATCGCCAGAAGCATGTGATGCCATTTCCAAAAAATTCTGATTCACCTCCTGAAAAGCTGGGCAGAGAACAAATGAGATTGCCTCATGTTTTTTATTTTTTCACCGCAGAGGCGCAGAGGCGCGGAGAAAATAAAAGATTGTAGATAAGCCAAAAAAGACGGCGAACATGGAAAGCCATTTCTGCCCCGTTCCAAACGGCCAGTTGTATTACGAAACCGCCGGAGACGAATCGCGCCCGGCTGCGTTGTTTATTCACGGGTTTAGCTTGGACACGCGCTTATGGGATACGCAATGGCTGGTTTTTGCCCGCGAGTTCCGCGTTATTCGCTGCGACCTGCGCGGGTATGGGCGTTCGTCTTTGCCGGTGGATGGCTACTCGCCGGTTGAGGATGTGCGGGCAATACTTGAGCACACCGGGGTTGGCCGCGCCGCGCTGGTGGGCTTGTCTCGCGGCGGCGGGCTGGCGGTTGATTTTGCCATCACCCACCCAGGCATGACCCGCGCCCTTGTGCTGGTGGATGCGGCCCTGGGCGGGTGGAGTTGGAGCGCCCGCCAAAAAGAATTGGATGAAGCGGTGTGGCAGATCGCCCGCGAACGCGGCCTTGACGCCGCAAAACAGGCATGGCTGATGCATCCGCTGTTTGCGCAGGCCATGCGCAACCCGCAGGCCGCCGCGCAGCTCACGCGCATGGTGCAGGGTTGGTCGGGCTGGCAATTTTTGCACCGCGATCCGGCCATCTACCCCAAGCCGCCCGCCGCCAAACGGCTGGCAGAGGTTCACGCGCCCGCGCTGGTGGTTGCGGGCGAGCATGACCTTGACGACTTTTTGGGCATCGCGGCCTTTTTGGCCGATGGGATTCGCGGCGCGCAAAAGATTATTCTGCCCAACGCAGGTCACTTGCCGCCGCTGGAAACGCAAGATGCCTTTAACGCGGCGGTGTTGGCGTTTTTGAAAGATGAGAGCCGCTCAGGCTGAATCGTGTTCCCGCACAAACCGCAAAATCTCGGCCACCAACTCATCTTTGTCTGGCTCAAGCGGTAGAACATGGCCGCTGTTTGGCAGCCACACCACCCGCTTGTCTGCGGATGAAACCCGCCCGCACAACACATCTGCGCTTTCGGCTTTCACCGTGCGGTCGCGGCGGCCCTGCAAAAACAAGGCGGGCGCATGAACCAGCGGCAGTTCGCTCACCACCCGCTGATTAAACCGAACCAACTCATCCACCGCGCCCAGCGGTATGCGCGCCTCGCGCTTCAAGCGGCTGATGGTGCGCGGGTCGTTAAAGTTCAACGGCTCGCCCGCATACTGCATTTGCAAACTCTGCCGCACCCGTTCCGAGGCAAAATCGGCGCGGGCCAGCGGGTTGTAAAACGGCACAACCCGCCGCGCAAAACGCACCAGCCGCACCGCCGGATGCGCAATGCCCGATGGGGCGGCCATCACCACGATGCCGCGCAGGTCTGGCTCGTGCGCGGCCAAATGCAGCGTAATCAGCCCGCCCAGCGAAAGCCCGGCGATAAACACCCGCGAGCAGGTCTGGCGCAATTTGTCCAGCCCATCGCGGGCGCTGCGCACCCAATCTGTCCACGAGCAATCTTGCAACGCCTGCGGCAACCCGCCGTGATGCGCCAGCAACACGCCGTGCGCGGTGTATCCGGCGGCGGCCAGCGGCAGCCCAATTGGGCGCATCTCCGCTGGCGACCCGGTAAAGCCATGCACAATCAGCACGCCCGTCTCGCGGTGGGCGCTGCCTTCAAAAAAGAACGGTTGGGTGGCGCGTCTCATTTTTTGCAAAACCTGTGAGGTTTGCGAAACCTCACAGGTTTAATTATTTGATTGACGTCTGCGCCTGCACAACCTGAATCCACGTGACACCGGGTTTGAGCGGAAGTTTGTTGCCGCTGGCATCCAAAATATCAAGCTGGTTGTTCGGGTTATCGCGCACCCAGGTCGCATCGTATACCTGCCCATCGCGGTAAAGTTTGGCCGGGCCGCGCCCCCAAAGTTGTATCTGGATGGATTTTGAGCCGAGCGAGTCCTCCACGATATCGGTGTTCACGTGATAAGCGGTGAGCACCAGCACGTTCGCGGCGCTCAGGCGTTTGCCGGTGGCGACATCTACTTGCGCCACGCCCGCCGTGCTGCGCAGCCACTGGCCGCTGGCAGGGTCATAGCTCCATCCTGCCGAACCACCCAAATAGCCAATGGTGACCGACTTGGCGGCGCGGCCGCCGCCCGGCGCGGCGCCATCAAACACAAAGCTATGAAAATTGCCCGGCTGGTTAAGGCCGCGTTTTGCCAGTTGCGCCCACGCCGCCGCCGTGTTGGCAAACAAATTGTGCGGCGCGGGTTTGCTCCCCCAGCGATACATCACGCACGTGGCGCACTCGTAGCGGCCCAAATCGTTGATGAGCGTCAAACTTTTTTGCCAGTTCGCGCCGCCATTGGGGAACAAATGCGCGTTGGCGGCCATCTTTCCGCGCACGCCAGCGCTGGTGCCAGAGCAAGATAGCGCTGCGTCAAAAATGGCGGGCAGTTCAATATCAATCAGGCGGCAACTGCGCGTGCTGCCCACACGGGCGGGCGTGTTGCTCAGGTAAAGCGCGTCAAAGCGCGTGCTGCCGCCCTCCATGATGTGCTCTACGACCAGATCGGCCTGCGAAAGGCCGCTTTGTGGGCGCACGGCGGCCTCGTTGTTCACCTTCACCAGCAGCGGTCTGCGGGCGAGGGCGCTTGCATCGGCGGGCAGCCCGGTAAATGGGTTGATGGCTGTGTCGGCGGGCGTGGCCGCGCGGGTGGGCGCGGCCGTGGCAAGCGCAAGCGCCATCAGCAAGAACAAAGTTTTGAATGTGTTTTTCATTTTTCCAATTTCCAAGGATTGATAACCTGAACGCCCGTGTCTCGAAAATCCGAGTCGTTGCGGGTGACAAGGCACAAATCATTTTCCAACGCAATGGCCGCAATCAGTGAATCCATGCCCGCAATGGACCGCCCAATGGTATCAAGCCGGCTGAGCAGTTCGCCCCAGACCAGCATGGTTTGGGTTGTAATGTTCATGACGCGGCCTTCAAACTGCGCAAGGATCTCATCTTCCAACCACCGAGCCAAAGCGCTGCGCCGTTTTGACGCGGGCAGTTTGCCAATGCCGCGCTTAATCTCGCCAATCGTGATCACGCTCAAATAAATTGAAGCGGGGTCAAGCTCGCCCAGCCAGCGCATGACCTTTGGGTCGGGACGGGTTGCTCTGTATTCCGAAATAACGTTCGTGTCCAGCAAATATTTTGGCATTTTTTCAGGGGCCTACAAATCAAGGCTGGGCCGAACCGGGCTGTCATCGCGCGACAAATCAATATCCACGCCTTTTAGCGGCGCAAAAATCTCGGCCAGCGATTTTTTCTTGAGCGTGAGCTTTCGGTAACCCTGATACGACATCACCACCGCCGTCTCCACGCCGTGCCGGGTGATGATTTGCGGCCCGCGCGAGAGCGCGTTGTCCACCACCTCGCTCAGTTTACTTTTTGCCTCTTGCAGTTGCCAAGTGTTCACCATTTTCACCTCCGACTAGTCTGACTAGAATTTTACACCGATATTCCTTGTGGATGGTTAAAGTTTTGCGCCTCATGAAAACCAGAAGTTGGCCTTCAGGGTTCTCAACTACAATCATTGCCCTGTGACCGAACCGAATTTTTACGTCCGAGACATCCCAGTGTATGGCGATTTGATTCTCTCGCCAATGGATGGCTATTCTGACCTGCCCCTGCGGGTGATTTGCCGCGAGCATGGCGGGGCGATGAGCTACACCGAGTTCGCCGCCTGCGAGGGCATTTTGCGCGGCGCAAAACCCGTCTTGCGCCTGCTGGATTTTGACCCGTCCGAGAAGCCGCAAATGTCCTTCCAAATTTTTGACGCGAGCGAGGACAACATCGTCAAAGCCGCGGAATACATTGAGCGGCTGCATCTGCGCGATGACCCGCGCGGCGGGATCATTGACCTGAACATGGGGTGCAGTGTGAGCGGCGTGAGCGGGCGCGGCGCGGGCGCGGGGCTGCTACGCGACCCGGCCAAAATTGGGCGCATCTTTAACCGCATGAGCAAGGCGGTAAAAGTTCCAGTCACCGGCAAAATACGGCTGGGATGGGATGCCACAACCCGCAATTACCGCGAGGTGGCAAAAGTTTTGGAAGACAACGGCGCAAGCCTGATAGCCGTACACGGGCGCACAAAAGAGCAGGCCTACCGGGGCGTGGCCGATTGGAGCGCCATCGCCGAGGTGAAGCAGACCGTGAAGATACCCGTGATTGGCAACGGCGATGTGAAATGCGTGGCCGATATTGACCGCATCAAACACGAGACCGGCTGCGATGGGGTGATGATTGGGCGGGCGGCCATTGGCAACCCGTGGATTTTTGAGCGCAAAGACCGCCATCAGGTCAGCCTGGCCGATGTGATCTCGCTTTTGCGGCGGCACTTGAGCGTGATGTTGGCCTATTACGGCCCGCGCGGGCTGATCTTGTTCCGCAAACACGCCGTGCGTTACATCACCGGCATACACGGCGCGGCCAGCCTGCGCCACGCCCTCGTCACCGCCGAAACCCCAGAGCATTTTCTGGAGTTGGTGGAACATGCAGAAAAGTCGCTAGTGACTAGCTAAAAGACGATAGACCATAGACGATATAAATCGTCCATCGTTCATGGTCTATCGTCAGTTTCTAAATCATGTTGTTTTTAAAACTCGGCGGCTCGCTCATCACCGACAAAACCCAGGACAACACCACCCGCCCGGATGTGATCGCGCGGCTGGCAAAGGAAATTGCCGAATATGCCGCACAACCCAACGCCGAGCCGTTGGTGCTGGGGCATGGCAGCGGGTCGTTTGGGCACGCGGCAGGCAAAAAATATGGCACGCGCGGCGGCGTGCATACGCCAGACGAATGGCGCGGGTTCGCGCATGTCTCGGTGGCGGCCCAGCGCCTAAACCGCATTGTGGCCGATGCCCTGCACGAGGCGGGCGCGCCCGTGCTGAGCATTTGCCCCAGCGCCAGCGCCAAATGCGCAGATGGCAAAATCATTCATCTTGATCTGGCGCCCATTCGCCACGCGCTGGCGCACGGGTTGCTGCCGCTGGTGATGGGTGATGTGGCCTTTGACGAAACGCGCGGCGGCACAATTGTCTCGACCGAGGAAGTGTTCGCTTTTCTGGCCGAGCATTTGCCCGTGCGACGCATTTTGCTGGCCGGTGAGACCGATGGCGTGTGGGACAGCGCGAAGAACATCGTGCCGCGCATTACGGCGCAAAACTGGCCCGCGCTCAGCGGGGCGGTGGGCGGCTCGCGCGGGGCCGATGTGACCGGCGGCATGGCGGCCAAGGTGCGAGACACCCTCTCGCTGGTCAGCAGCCATCCCGGGTTAACCGCCTGCATTTTTTCTGGTCTGGTTGATGGCAACGTGGCCGGCGCGTTGCGCGGCGAAAGTTTGGGAACGATGATTGAAAAAGACGATGGACGACAGACGATAGACGATGCGTGATTTTATCGTCCACCGTCCATCGTCCATCGTCAATTGGTCAAATTCATCCAACATGAAAATAAAACTCCTCAGCCTCCTCCTGCTCATCGGCCTGGCATTTGCGTCGCCAGCGGCGCAACCCACCAACCCCACCATTTACCGCGCCTATTTCACATCGGCAAAACAACTGGAGGCGCTGACCAGCCAGTATGACGTGCTGGAGGCGCGGGGCAAGGACGCGCGGGGCGAATACGTACTGGTGATGGGCGATGATGAGCTGGCCGCCAAACTAAACGCCGAAGGCTACGCGCTGGTCGCTCAGCAACACATCGGCATGGTGAACAGCCCGCTTTCGTTTTACGGCGGATATCACAGCATCACCGAGCATTACGCCCATATGGATTCAATCATTGCCGCGCGGCCAGACCTGGCGCAGGGTGTGGTGTATGGCCAAACATGGCGCAAAACGCAAGACCCAAACAGCGGCTACGACCTGAGAGCCATCTGCCTGACCAAGCAGCGCCCCGGTGATTGCGCCCTGAACCCCAACACCGACAAACCGCGCTTTTTTTTGATGGCCGCCATTCACGCCCGCGAACTCACCACCTCTGAGATGGTGTGGCGCTGGATGGATGACCTTGTGGCGAAATACAACGTTGACCCGGACGTGACCGCGCTGCTGGATTACAACGAAATTTGGATGATCCCGCTCACCAACCCGGATGGCCGCCAAATGGTGGAACAGGGCAATGCCGATGCGGGTTTTCCCTGGTATCAGCGCAAAAACGAGCACGCCCAAATCCCATCCACCTGCTCTAACCCGCCCACCTCCTGGAACCAGGATGGCATTGACCTGAACCGCAACGCCAGCTTTAGATGGGGCGGCGTGGGCACCAGCACAAACCCGTGCGACCTGGTGTATCGCGGCGCGTCCGCTGGCTCCGAGCCGGAAGAAGTTGCGCTGGAAAATCTGGTCAGCCAGTTGTTCCGCGACCAGCGCGGGCCGTTGGATACCGATGCGGCTCCCATCACAACCACCGGGTCATTTCTCACCCTGCACAGCTACTCTAATCTTGTGCTTTTGCCCTGGGGCGATAACACGCCCAACACGCCAAACGACGCGGCTTTGCGCTCGTTCGCATTCCGCATGAGTTCCTTCAACGGCTATGTGACCGGCCGCCCGGCGGAGGTTTTGTATGGCGTGAGCGGCTCCAGCGATGACTGGGCGTACGGCACGCTCGGCATCCCGGCCTTCACATTTGAGATTGGCCCCGGAGGCGGAAGCTGCACCGATTTCTTCCCGCCGTATTCATGCCAGGATAGTTTGTTTTGGCCGCTAAACCGCAACGCCTTTTATTTTGCGGCCAAAAACGCCCGCCAACCCTACGAAAGCGCGCTCGGCCCGGTCACGCTCACGCCCACGCTCTCGTCTGGGCGGGTGGGCGCGGGCACATCGGTCACACTGACCGCGATTGTGGACGATGGCTTGTATGGCAACGCAGCGGGCAGCGTGGGCCAGCCCGCCTCACAGGTCATCAGCGCGGCGCAGGTTTTTGTGGATGTGCCCCCGTGGGCGGGCGGCGTCCCCATCCCCATGACGGCGCAGGACGGCGCGTTTAACGCCGCGCAAGAGACAGCGCTGGCCGCGCTAAACACCAGCGGCCTCGCCACCGGGCGGCACGCACTGTTTGTTCGCGCTCAAGATGCAAATGGCAACTGGGGCGCCATCACCGCCCAGTGGCTCTCGGTGAACTGGCAGGTGTTTTTGCCCGCGACCCTGCGCGAAAGCGCCGCGGCCTGGTGAGTTAGATTCGCGCTCAGGATTGGCTTTGCGCGTTCTGAATTTGGTCAAGCTCGGCTTTCCACGCGGCGGAGCTGGCATCGGCGGGCATGCGCCAATCGCCGCGCGGCGAGAGGGCCACGCTGCCGACCTTGGGGCCATCTGGCATGGCGTTGCGCTTGAATTGCTGCGAGAAAAACCGCGCGTAAAACACGTTTAGCCATTTCAGAATTTCATCGGCAGAAAACGTTTGCCCACCCCCGGCCCCTCCCGGCGAGAGGGGTGAAAACGCTTCTCGCGCCAAATAAAACACCTTGCGCGGGGGAAATCCGTAACGAACGGCGTAATACAAAAAGAAATCGTGCAAGATGTATGGCCCAACCGTGTCCTCGGTTTTTTGCTGCAATTCGCCATCTTTTAGCGGCAACAACTCCGGGGTGATGGGTGTCGCGGCGATATCGCGCAAAACATCGCTCACCTCGCCGTTAAATTCCTCGTCGGCGCACCACTCCACCATGTACCGCACCAGCGTTTTTGGCACGCCCGCGTTCACGTGATACATGCTCATGTGGTCGCCGTTAAAAGTCAGCCAGCCCAGCGCCAGCTCGCTCAAGTCGCCGGTGCCCACCACAAACCCGCCGCTCTTGTTTGCCACATCCATCAAAATTTGCGTTCGCTCGCGAGCCTGCGCATTTTCGTAGGTCACATCGTGCGTTGCGGGGTCGTGCCCAATATCGGCAAAATGCCCCAAAACGGCATTGCGGATGGGAACCTCGCGGGCGGTCACGCCCAGCGCTTTCATCATCGCCAGCGCGTTGCCATATGTGCGGTCGGTGGTGCCAAACCCCGGCATGGTGATTGCCAAAATGCCCGCGCGGGGCAGGCCCAATTTGTCAAACGCGCGGATGGCGACCAGCAGCGCCAAAGTTGAATCCAGCCCGCCGCTGATGCCGATGGTGACGGTCTTCACCCCGGTGTGGCGCAATCGTTTGGCCAGCCCGGTGGATTGAATGCTAAAAATCTCGCGGCAGTTTTTGGCGCGTTGGGTTTTATCTTGCGGCACAAACGGGTTTTGCGCCAGCGGGCGGGCGAGAGGAACGGGTTGGTCTTCTTCTGCGCTGGGCAGCACAAACTTGGGGGCTGGGTCAATCCCCAATCCCCAACCCGCAGCCCCCCTAAACGAGCTGTTATTCATTCGCTCGTGCGCCAGCCTGCCCAAATCCACATCGGCCAAAATTATTTGTGCGCCAAACTCAAACCGGGCGCTCTCGGCCAGCATCGTTCCATTCTCGCAAATGAGCGAATGCCCGCTGAACACGAGGTCGCTGCTGCTCTCGCCGGGGCCGCTGCCCGCGTAAACGTAGGCCGCCAAACAGCGCGCGCTTTGCTGCTTCACCAGCTCGCGGCGGTATTCCATTTTGCCCAGCGTTTCTGGGCTGGCCGATGGGTTCACGATCAGCGTGGCCCCAGCCAGCGCCAACTCTCCGCTGGGCGGGTTGACCGCCCACACGTCCTCGCAAATTTCAATGCCCACCGCGCAGCCGGGCATGTTGGCGGCTTCAAAAATTTGGCGCGGGCCGATGGGAACCGCCCCGCCCGCAAGCTCCATCTGCCCAATTGCCATGCCGCTGGCCGAGGTGAACCAGCGCCCCTCGTAAAACTCGTTGTAAGTTGGCAAATAGGTTTTGGGCACAAGACCCATCACCCGCCCGGCGCACACAAACGCCGCGCAGTTGTATAGCCGCCCGCTCTGCAAAATGGGCAACCCCACCACGCAGGCCGCGTTTAGCTTGCGCGTTTCTTCCGCGATGCGCTCCAGCCCGGCGCGGGCGCCATCCAGAAGCGTGGTTTGAAAAAACAAATCGCCGCAGGTGTAGCCGGTGATGCACAACTCTGGGAAGGCGACCAGTTGCGCCCCGCGCTCTTTTGCCTGGCGCAGCGCGGCGATGATGGCCTGCGTGTTAAACGCGCAGTCGGCCACGCGCATCTCTGGCGAGACCGCCGCCACGCGCGCAAAACCCAGCGAGGAACGGGTGAAAAGCGAGTGTGTCACAAGAGGCAAGGGTACACCAGAAATTAGAAATTAAAAAGGCGGTTTTGATAACAAGATGACGCGCCCGCCTTGCCAGATTTTCACCCGTTCACTTTCTTTCCGCCATCATCTCTCGCGCCACGCGGCGGCCAATTTCCACCGCAAAATTTGTCCCGCGATCCCACGGGTAGACCTGGCTCATGCTGGCGAAATACAACCCAGGCAGCGGCGTTTTTGTGGGCGGCACATTGCGCGAGTGGTTGACCAGCGGCACAGGCTGGGCGTAGGCCTCTTTAAACACCCATGTCTTTTTAATCCATGATGGATCAAACTTTTCGTTAAACCGCTTGAGCGAGGGCGCGTATTCCGCGGCGATCTCGTCGGCGCTCATCGAAAAATAGCGGTGGTCGGCGGGCAAATAATCGCCGCAATACACAATGCGGTCGCCGCCAAAATTCTCTGGCGAGACAAAGTTGGTGTGCTCGCACATCGCCAGGTAAGGGAAGCCCGCGCTCTTGGGCAGGCTGTGCCAGTAATAGCCGTTTTCACTCAGGGGATGGCTGAGCGAAAACACCGCCACCACCGCGCCCAAAGATTTCAGGTCATTCAACGCGCCCAAATAGTTGGATGGCAGCTGCGGCGCAAGTTTGCCCATCACCTTTGGCGAGGTTGTGCTTAGAACCATGTCAAACTTTTGCGTTTGCGCGGCCTGCTGGTTGATGGAAACCGCGACCGCCCACGCGCCATCGGCCTGCGCCAAATTTTGCACCCGCGCGGAATACACAATGTTTGCGCCGCGTTTTTGCAGGTTGGCGGCCAAGTCATCATAAAACTTTTGCCCGCCGCCCTCATACGTCCCCAGTTTGGATGTGCGGCTTTTGAGCCGCGCCCACAACCACGCCATGTTCACCTTGCGCGAGTACGCCTCGCCAAATTTGCCATCCAAAAGTGGTTGAAAGATCAGCTCATACGCGCCCTTGCCCATCCAGCGGCTGGCCCAATCGTGAGCGGTGTATTTTTCCAGCCCAATCCCGTTGCCGGTCAAGTATTTCAGATAAATCGTGGCCAGCCCAAACGGTATTTTGTCGAAGAGGCTGAGGCCGGGGAAAAGCAGCGCGGCCACCGGAGAATCCAGCGGGTAAAAATTGCCATTCCAATACGAGACGGTCTTGGGCGAGTGAAACTGCACCCCGGCCCGCAGCCCGGTCTCGTCGGCCAGCTTCAGCAGGTCGGCATCCGATTGAAACCAGTGGTGATAAAACTTTTCCACCGACCACTTCCAATGCGGCTCCTTAAAACCCGCCGCCAGGCCGCCCGGCGCGGGCGCGGCCTCAAAAATGGTGGCTGAATGACCGGCGTTGAGAAAGTCATGCGCGGCGGCCAACCCAGCCGGCCCCGCGCCAATGATCGCAATATTCATGGGGCTGAGTTTAACCTGAATCATCCAAAGCCGAAAGATGGGGGCGGCCCACGCCTGTCCCATATAATCATCCTGGTATGCTGGAAAACGACGCGCCAGAAGAAAGACTGGACGATGTAATTGAAGAACTGACTGCGGCGGAATTGCCGCGCAGAAAACCCCGCAAGCGGCTGCTGGGCGGGCTGTTTATTTTGTTATTCGTTTGTCTGCTGCTGGGCATGATTGGCGGCTCGGCCTACGCGGGTTTTCAGGATGGCAACAAGGTGTTGCGCGCCCAGGCCACATCCACCACCAGCGCGCAAATAGCCGATTGGTTTAACCGCGGGCTGGAAGCCATGCAAGCGGGCAACGCCGCGCAAGCCGAGGTGTATTTGAGCGGGGTGTTGAAATACAACCCCACCAACCGCGGCGTGGCCGAGCTGATCGCCACCGCGCAGTTTATGCAGACCCCCACCGCCATCCCGCCCACACCCACCCCCGTGCCGGTGACCACCGACAAAAACGCCCTGCTGGCGCAGATGGACACCGCCGTGATTTCTAAAACGTGGGACAGCGTGATCTCCATCACCGAGCAGTTGCGGGCGCTGGATGTGAATTTTGAGAAAGCCCGCGTGACCACCGCCCGCTACACCGCGCTGGTCACCCGCGGCGTGACGCGGTTGAACGAGGGCCAAATTGAGGCCGGGTTGCTTGACCTTGACTTTGCCGCCTCGCTCAAACCGCTGGATGCCTACACCGATTCCATCCGCCGCGCCGCCGCCCAATACCAAAACGCCAAAAACTACATGTTTGCCGATTGGGACCGGGCGATTGAGTTGCTGGGCGCGGTGTTTCAAGCCAACCCAGATTACCGCGACACCCGCGCATTGCTGGCCGAAGCCTATCTTGGCTCTGGTGATGCCAACGCGGGCGGCCAAAACTGGTGCCCCGCGCAAGAGCGTTATGCCGCCGCGAACGGCATCGCCCCAAACGCCAAAACCCAGCAAAAGCAAACCGAGGCCGCCGCAAAGTGCGCCCTGGCCACACCGGTGCCCATCACCGCCACCACCAGCACAAGCGTGACCGTCTCTGGGGTGAACGGGCGGCTGGCGTTTAGCGTGTTCGAAGGCAGCAGCTATCAGCTTTATTTGTTTGATTCAGCCAGCGGGCGCACCTCGCCGCTGGCTGCGGGCGCGTCTCAGCCAATGTTTCAATACGGCGGGAATGTGCTGGCCTACACGGCGGGCGGCGTGCTGCGCGGGTTCACCCGGCAGGGCACATTTATTGGGCTGGGCAGCGGCGTGGGCTATTGGCCGTCGCTCTCGCCCGATGGCCGGCGCGTGGCGTATGCGGCGGTGGAGGGCAACGGCTATTCCATTTTTGTCGCCCCGGTGGATGGGTCATCCGCGCCAGTCAAGCTCAGCGCGGGCAGTTTCCCCGCTTGGGGGCCGACTGGGCTTATCGCGTTCCAGGGCTGCACCAATTTGGGGTGCGGCATTCACATCATCAACCCAGATAACCCCGGCGATCTGCGGCGCATGACCGAAGCCCAGAGCGACATCAACCCGGCGTGGTCGCCCAACGGCCAGGAGATTGCGTATGTGGGCAACGTGGGCGGCAGTTGGGATGTGTATGTGTTCAACATGGGCAAATCTTTCCGCAAGCTCACCAGCAACGGGGCGCAGGCCAGCGCGCCCGCCTGGTCGCCAGATGGCTCGCAGGTGGCGTATCAATCCAACCGCGAAGGAAGCTGGGCAATTTATTTGGTGAGCAGCGGCGGCGGCGATTCGCGGCGGCTGGTGAACCTGGGCCAGCACCCCAATTGGCAATTGGAGCGCATGACCTGGGCGCAGTAAGTGCTGGTTGCTAGTTGCTGGTGGCTGGTGTTCGACAAACTTGAATATTTGGTGATATAGCGAGTGAATACGAAGCAAAATATACTAGGCTTACGCAAGGCGTGGGTCAAATAATCAAAAGAATGTCCGTCATTCCCGCGAACGCGGGAATCCATACCGCGCCAAACCAAAAACGCAATGGAATCCGTGTTCCTCACCACACATTTTGTGGGTTAGTTATAGATTCCCGCGTTCGCGGGAATGACGATCTTGGTTTGTGCGTAAAGTCAGAATAAAAACATTTAGGTGACTTCGTCCTATTTCTGCTAAAAAATAATCAAGTTAGTGGGGCACTAGTGGCTGGTGGATGGTGGCTCGTCAGCCGTCACTTGCGCTGCAAGGCTTCCAGCGCGTCATCGGGGCGGCCAGCCTGGGTGTAGGCAACGGATAGCAGTTGATACGCCTCGGAGAGCAGCGTTTTTTGCGAGCGCGGGTTCAGCCGCTCAATCACGTCTTCCAGCATGGTCACCGTCTCGCGCGGTTTTTTGCCGCGGTTCACCACAACTTCAATTTGCTTAAGCGCGAAGGCGTAATTGCCCTTGGCGGCGGCTTCTCGCGCGGCAATCAAATTCTCAGAGGCTTTCTTTTTCTCCGATGGCGCCACCTCCAGCTTTGCAGCCGCGGCTGCGGCGGCGCGGCGCGGGCGCGGCGTGACCAGCCGCGAGCGGGCGGGCGCGGGCGCAACCTCCACCCCAGGCTCGGCGGGCGCTTCATCTGCCGCGACCCACTCGCTGAGCGCGGCTTTTGGCGCGGGCGGGGCCGGTTTGCTGGCGGCCTGGGGAACAATCACCTGCGCGGGTGTTTCATCCCAGGGCGGCGTTTCCTCGTCCGGGGTCACCTCTGGCTCGTGCTGGGCTTCAACCGGCGCATCTTGCGGTGGGCTGATGGGTTGCGGCGCGGCCTCAACTTCATCCACCTGCGGCGGGTTGAGCGCGGGCGCGGCCATGTCTTGCGCTTCTGGGGCGCTGGCAATTGGCACAGGCGACCAGTCCAGCGGGAAGTAATCGGCCACCGGGCCTTCTTCTGCGCTAAAAACCGGCTGCACTTTTGTGCGCAGCATGGCAGAGCTGGCCGCCAGCTCATCCACCCACGCGGCGCGGTCTTGCGCGTCCTCGTCGGCGCGTTCCTCGTTGCGCATATAAGCCGGCATCTGGCGGATGGCTCTCTCGGCGGGGGCGTCTTTCACCGTCAGCGCGGCGGCTAAATCGCCAAAGTTCTCCGCGCAAATGCGATGATCCGGGTCAAGGCGGTCTATCTCGGCCAAATACAAATCTGCCTGGCCGGGGTTGCGGGCCATGAGCCAAAACTGGCGCAGCAAAACATGGGCAAACAAACAATCTGGGGCGTGATCCAAAATGCGCTGGCACACATCCATGGCCGCGATGTGCCGCCCGCTTTGCCAGAGCAGCCGCGCCAAAACGACCTGCGCGTCCATGCGCTCCGGGTCGCGGGCCACAAAATCCTTCACCTGTTTGATGGCGCGCTGGGTTTGGCCCACGCTGTATTTTTCCTGCGCGTGGGCCAGCTCGCCCAGTTTGCTCTTGTCAATCTCATCGCCCGCCATGCGCACAAAAAGAATCGCGTCGCGGTTGGCCGGGTCGTGATCCAGCGCTTGCAGCGCGGTGATTTTGCCCTCAATGGCGTTATCGGCGCGCATTTGGCAGCGCGCCAGCGAGGTCATGGATTGGGCGTCGTCGGGCAAGACTTCCAAAACGCGGGCGTAATCCTCGGCGGCGGCGTGCCAGTTTTGGGCCGCTTCTCTGGCCCGCGCCCGCTCGCGCATCACGCCCACCGCGTCCGGGTAAGAAATCAGGAGGCGGTCAAACGGCGTTGGAGAGGCAGGCTCGTCGCCTTCTGCAACACGCAAATTTTGCAGCGCTTGATGCAGGGTCAAATCAGAAAAGCCGACTTCGCTCATGCCCATATTATCCATCGCAATTGCGTTCCGTGTGGTGAGTTGTTTGTTTTTGGGTTTAAGGAGATTTTGAAAACGATTTGCGCAGTTTGTTTAGAAGCAAAACCGAAGGTTTAGACGTAAGGGCGAGGCACGTCGCGCCCCTACCACGTCGTTCTTCGTGTAAACAGGATGCCCATCAATAAAAAACGCTGGCGGGTTGTTAACCACACCAGCGTTTCTCACACTTACAGGCGGCGCGTTCGCCTCTGCGCACGCGCTTTCTAGCCCGCCGTCACGCTCACGGGCGCGGGGGCAGGTTCGGCCTCAATGCCCTCTTTCTTGAACATCACGCCCAGGCCATCCTCGCGCATGGTGACAACCACGTTGTCGCCGGGCTTGAATGTGCCCTTGAGCAGTTCAAGGCTGAGCGGGCCTTCTACAAATTTTTGCAGGGCGCGGCGCAGCGGGCGCGCGCCAAACGCGGTATCAAAGCCTTGTTTGGCCAACCACTTGCGGGCGTCCTCGCTCATCTCAATCGTCAGGCCCTTCTCGCTCAGCCGGTCGCGGATCTCGCGCAGTTGCAATTCGCAAATGCGCTCCACGTCTTGCAACGTGAGCGAGCGGAAGATGATGACCTCATCCACACGGTTGAGAAACTCTGGACGGAAGGTTTTCTTCAGCCCGTCCTCAATCTTTTTGGTGTCGGGCTTGTCGGCATCTTTCTTAGACCCATCGGCCACCGCAGAGGTTGGGGCAATAAAGCCCAGCGCCCCGCCTTTTTTGATGAAGTCTGTGCCGATATTGCTGGTCATGATGATGACCGTGTTGTTAAAGTGCACCACGCGGCCCTGTCCATCGGTCAGGCGGCCTTCGTCCAAAAGCTGGAGCATGGCGTTCCACACATCCGGGTGGGCTTTCTCAACCTCATCAAACAGCACCACCTGATACGGGCGGCGACGCACGCGCTCGGTGAGCTGGCCGCCCTCCTCATAGCCCACGTATCCCGGAGGCGCGCCAAAGAGTTTGCTCACGGTGTGACCTTCGCGGTATTCGCTCATGTCCACCCGAACCAGCGCGTTTTCGTCATCAAACAAGAACCACGCCAGCGCCTTGGCCAGCTCGGTTTTGCCCACGCCCGATGAGCCGAGGAAGATGAACGAGCCAATGGGGCGGCTGGGGTCTTTCAACCCGCTGCGCGCGCGGCGGATGGCATCGCTGATGGCGACAATTGCCTCTTCCTGCCCAATCACCCGCTCGCGCAGGCGATCCTCCATTTGCAAAAGCTTCTTGCTCTCAGCCTCCATCATCTGGGTCACGGGAATGCCCGTGATTTGCGAGACGACCTCGCCGAT
>DAORUN010000062.1:0-1869 GCA_035433205.1 Thermoflexales bacterium
GCGGCGGGTCTTTGGTGTGGTTCAAAGATATTTTGACCGCCAACTGGTCTGACCACTCGGACGGCGGCCAGACCAATTTTGAGCAATTCTCGCGTGAGGCGGCGGGCGTTCAACCCGGCGCGGGCGGCCTGATTTTTGTGCCATACATGGCCGGTGAGCGCACCCCGCTTTGGAACAGCAACGCGCGGGGCATTTTCTTTGGCCTGAGCTACGCCACCACCCGCGCAGAAATGATTCGCGCCATGATGGAAGGGTGCGCCTTTGCGGTGATGGACAACATTCAAATTGCGGCGCAGAGCGGCGCGGAGGCCGGCGAGTATTTGGGTTCTGGCGGCGCAACGCGCAGCGCGGTGTGGTGTCAGATCAAAGCCGATGTGTATGGCAAACCGCTGGTGGTGGCCCAATGCGCAGATGGCAGCGAGGGTGGGCATTTGCTTGGGCTATACGCGCTCACCGCGCAGGCGGTTGGCCTGTGCCCCAGTGCAGGCGCGTTTGTAGATGGGTTGTTGGCGCGTCGCACGACCTATGAGCCATCCCCAAAAAACCACGCGTATTACAAAAACCTGTTTGAGATTTATTTGAGCATCTCTCGCAAGGCGCTGCCAGAGTTTGACGCGTTGGCGGAGATTGAAAGAAATAAGAAATGAGAAATAACTCTGCTTATGCTAAATGTGTTTTTTAATATCAAAGTTGGCATGTCACCCTTCGCTTCGCTCAGCATGACAGACAGACTTTTGAGTTGCCTTGAGGCAAATTTGTAATTAGTAATTAGTAATTAGTAATTCGTAATTCGTAATTCGTAATTAACATGCAAGCGGTTATTTTAAAAAACAAAGGCGTGATGGAAGTGGCCGAGGTGGAAACCCCCACCCCGGCGGCGGGCAACGTGCTGCTTCGGGTTCACGCTTCCTCCATTTGCGGGTCAGATATTCACCGGTATGTGCGCGGCCACCGCGAATACCCCATGATTCTGGGCCACGAGAGCGCGGGGGTGATTGCGCAGGTGGGCGCGGGCGTGAGCGCCGACAAGCTGGGCAAACACGCCGCCATCATCCCGTTGGTGCCGTGTTTTGAATGCCCGCAATGCCAGCGCGGGTTGTATTCGGCCTGCCAGAAATACTCGTTTATTGGCTCGCGGCGGGCGGGCGGGTTTGCCCAGTTTGTGGAGCTGCCAGAGCGCAACGCCTTCATCATCCCAGATGAACTTTCGTTTGAGGACGCCGCGCTGATTGAGCCTTCGACCGTGGCGCGGCACTTTTTGGACCGCGGCGGGTTTATGCGCGGGCAGACGGCGTTGGTGCTGGGCGCGGGTTCCATCGGCCTGATGACGGTGCAATGGCTGCGCATTTTGGGCGCGAGCCAGATTTTTTGCAGCGATGTGGTGGACGAAAACCTGCAAGCCGCCCGCGAGCTTGGCGCGCACATCACGCTCAACGCAAAGCAGGTGGATGTGGCCGCGGAGGTGAAACGCCTGACCGGTGATGGGGTGGATGTGGCGCTGGAAGTGGCCGGTGTGCCGCAAACGTTGGCGCAGGCCGTGCAAGCCGCCCGCCCGCGCGGCGCGGTGGTGTGCGGGGGAAATCAGCCGCTGGATGCCAGCCTGCCCATGGCCTTGATTGAGGAGATGATGCGCAAAGAGTTGAGCATGAACGGGTGTTTCATGTCGTATTCCGCGCCGTTCCCCGGCCACGAATGGACCGAGACCGTGACCGCGCTGATGAATGGCGGCTTGCGCATGCCGCCCATGATCTCGCATCGTTTTCCGCTCTCGCAAACGCCATCCGTTTTTAAGCAAATTGGCGAACACGCGTTGAGCCATCGAAAAATTATTTTGAAACCGTAAATTTTTGCACCGCAGAGGCACAGAGG
>DAORUN010000062.1:1969-11084 GCA_035433205.1 Thermoflexales bacterium
TGCGGTGAAGCTAAAAGGAGTAACAAAAAATGCCAGAAGCAACCAGACTTTCCAGCGCGGCCAAATACCAGCGCAACCAGCCAGCCATCGGCGTGTTTGTGCCCGGCGACCCGCGCATTGACGCAGACAGCCGCCTGCGCTGCCAGAACATCGCCAAAATGGTGGCCGATGTGTTGGCCGAGCGGGTAAAAATGCCGGATGGCAGC
This sequence comes from Thermoflexales bacterium, assembly GCA_035433205.1. Taxonomy (GTDB): domain Bacteria; phylum Chloroflexota; class Anaerolineae; order J036; family Brachytrichaceae; genus DAORUN01. The sequence goes on from DAORUN010000062.1 coordinate 2,176, forward strand.
CCGGCCCGCGTGGTGTATTCCTCCGTTTTGGTGGATGGCGAAGCGCAGGCCGATTTGGTCGCCAAACAGTTTCAGGATGCGGGCGTGAAAGTGCTGGTGGCCGCGCCAGACACATGGGCGTTCCCGCAACTTTCGGTCATCTCGCTTTTGGCGCAGTTCCCCAAAGATACGCCCATTAACTTTACGTGCGGGAACAGCGGCCCGCGCCCGGGCGTGGTGTTTGCCCACGCGGTGAACGGCGCGTTGGCGCAAGCCGGGCGGCTCTCGCACTTGAACGTGGGCACCTGGCCCGACACGGGGCTTAACCCGCAAATGACCGAAAACACCGCGCAGGCGCTGGTAGATTGGGCAGCCGCCGCAATCACAACTCAGGCGCTCAAAGGGCGGCGGGTGGTGGTGTTTGGTCACGACTCAATGGGGATGGAGACCGCGCTGGCACATGTGCTGCCCACCCGCGCCAACTTTGGCATTGAAATTACGCGGCTGGACATGAAGCTGCTGGCCGATATGCTGAACAAAAAAGCGTATGACGCCGAAGAGCTAAAAGCCCTGCGCGGGTTTGTGGATAAACATTTGGGCAAGCGCCTGCACCTGCGCGACGACGCCGACTCCGAGCGATTTAATCAAAGCCTGGCGTTGTATCTCATCACCCGCGACCTGCTCAAAGATTTGGACGCGGTGGGCGGCGGGTTCATGAGCCAGCTTGAGTGGGGTTCGGATTTGCGCGGCCTGCCCTTGCCGGTGGCCGATGCGATGGAATCGTTCTTCAACTCCACGTTTGACCACAACGGCCGCAAAGTGCCGGTGCCATTTGCCACCGAGGCCGATGTGCAAGGCTTGCTGACCATGTTGTTCATGTCTGCGCTCAGTGGCGGCCAGCCCCCGCTGTTTATGGATTTTCGCAAAGTCTGGGAGCCTTGGGAGTTGAAGGCGTTGGCGAAAAAACTGGGCGTAACGCTCCCCGCAAAAGCCATCTGGGCGCAAAAAGGTTTGGTGGATGGGGATAACTCTGGCAGCGCGGCCTTTGACTGGGCCGCGAAGCCCGGCGCAAGCATCAAAGACATCATGGCTGGGGTGAGCATGCCAATTGCAGACAAGGGTTACTTCCCCGGTTTGGGCAATTCGGTCACGTTCCTCTCGCCGGGCGGGTTGGATGGGATTGCCGCGCGGCTGACGTATAGCAGCCTGTCTGGCATGTTTGGGATGTCTTGGGACGAAGCCACAACTGCCCAGGTTCCATCCAAATTGGCAGATGCGCTGTGCCGCGCCACCACCCCGGAATGGCCGCACACATTTGTTGTGCCCAAATACGCTAGCATGTATGAATACAAGCATTACCCGCCCGCCAATCACTTTCACATGGTGCAGGGCTTGTCGCCCGCCCGCTTTGAATACTGGATGGATTTGAACAATGTGCTAAACGAGGCCAGATGGGTCGCCCGCCCCAGATTTATTGAAGGCGTTGACCGCCCCACCCCGCTGCTTTACATTGAAAACGGCGGCGAGACCAACGCGAAGATAATGCTGAGCAAGAGATTTTAGTCACCAGCAACCAGCAACCAGCAACTAGCAACCAGCAACCAATCATGACATCACAACCCTCACTAGAAGAAATCATCGCCGCGATGGGCGATGCCGGAAAACGATTGTGCGATATAGACGCCTGCGAAGGCGCGGCGGGCAACATCTCGGTGTATATGGGATGGAGCATTGACCCGCGCGGTGTGTTCCCCAACGAGGAAACAATTTCCCTGCCTCAGGCCGTGCCAGAGATGGCCGGTCACACGTTTGTCGTCACCGGCTCTGGTCGCCGCTTGCGCGAGATTAAAGATGACCCGGGCGCAAACCTGGGGTGTTTGGTGATCAACAAAGACGGAAAGACCGGCCAGTTGTTCACCTCGCCGCGGCGTTTGTTTGCGCGGCTCACCAGCGAGTTCAACTCGCATTTGGCAGTGCATTACCAGCAAAACAAATTGGAAGGCACGCCCATGAACGCGGTGGTTCACGCCCAGCCGCGCCACCTCACCTACTTCACACACATCCCCAGCTACCGCGATGAAAAATATCTAAATTACCGCTTGTTGCGCTGGCAGCCAGAGGCGATTGTGTTTTTGCCCGAAGGCATTGGCGTGGTGCCATTCTTTGTGCCCGGCTCGCCAGACCTGATGGCCGCCAACGTGGCCGCGCTCAAGACGCATCACGTGGTGGTGTGGTGCAAACATGGCGCAATGGCCCGCTCAGAACACTCGGTCAAGGCGGCGGTAGACAAGTTGGATTACGCCGAGACCATCGCCAACTACGAATACATGAACTTGCTGGCGGGCGAAAAAGCCGACGCGCTCTCGGTGGATGAAATTTTGTCTATTTGCAAGTTGTGGGATGTGAAGCAGAGCGTCTTTTAGTCGCTAGTTTCTGGTTGCTGGTGGTTGGTGTTTGCCAGCAATCACTAGCAGCCAAATCCCGGCTTATGCCAAAAAACTTCATTGCAATTGACCTGGGCGCGGGCAGCGGGCGCGCCATCACCGCAAAACTGGATGGCGGAAAACTTGCGCTGGATGTGACCCATCGTTTTGCCAACAACCCGGTGCGGGTGAATGGACATTTGCACTGGGATGTTTTGCGTCTGTTCGAGGAGATTTTGCGCGGGCTGGCGCTATCTGCCAAACAGCATGGCGAAATTGCCAGCGTGGGCGTGGACACCTGGGGCGTGGATTTTGGCGTGTTGGATAAAACCGATACGCTGATTGGCAACCCGTATCATTACCGCGACCACCGCACCGATGGCATGATGGAAAGTGTGTTCGCGCAGGTTCCGGCGCAAGACGTGTATAACGCCACCGGCAACCAGTTCATGTTTTTTAACACGCTGTTCCAGTTGGCCGCCATGCGCAGAACGCCCGCGTTGGAACAAGCCCGCGCATTGCTGATGATGCCCGATTTATTTCACTTTTGGCTGTGCGGGCAAAAATCGTGCGAGGCCACGATTGCCAGCACAACCCAGTGTTTTAACCCGCGCCAAAACGCGTGGGCGGATGGGATGCTCAATCGGCTCGGCATCCCATCGGCCATTTTGCAGCCCATTGCCGCGCCCGCCACGCGGCTGGGCAAATTACTGGCCGCGCACACCGGGGTGATGGGGCTTGAGCGCGCGCAGGTTGTGGCCCCCGCCGCGCACGATACCGGCTCTGCGGTGGCCGCCGTGCCCGCGCGGTCGGAGCGGTTTGTGTTTATCAGTTCGGGCACATGGTCGCTCATGGGCGCGGTGGCAAAACAGCCCGTCATCACACCGCAAACCTTTGCGTTTGGCTTTACCAACGAGGGCGGCGTGGATGGCACCACCCGCCTGCTCAAGAACATCACCGGCATGTGGCTGATTCAAGAGTGCCGCCGCGTGTGGGCCAGCGCGGGCGAGGAGTTGAGCTACGACGCGCTGGTGAGCATGGCCCAAGCCGCGCCCGCGTTTTTGGCGTTTATTGACCCCAACGATGCATCGTTTAACGCCCCAGACGATATGCCCGCTGCAATTCAGGCCTTTTGCGCGGCCAGCGGGCAGGCCATCCCAAAAAGCAAAGGCGAAATTTTGCGCGTGGCGTTTGAGAGCCTTGCCCTAAAATATCGGGAAGTGCTGGACGAATTGCAAATCGTGATGGGACAACCGTTGGATGTGATTCACATCGTGGGCGGCGGCTCGCAAAACCGCTTGCTGTGCCAGTTCACCGCCAACGCCTGCAACCGCCCCGTTCTGGCTGGCCCGGTGGAGGCCACCGCAATTGGCAACGCGCTGGCGCAAGCCATCGCGGCGGGCGAGTGCGCGGGCTGGGCCGAGGCCCGCGAGATTGTTCGCGCAACGTTTAGCCCGATTGAGTATGCGCCGCGCGAAACAGAAAAATGGGATGAAGCGTTTGAGAGATTTGTAAAAACAAGAAACAAGAAATAAGAAATTGCTCGTCAAAAATATTTCTTCTTTCTTATTTCTCTTTTCTTATTTGTTAAAAAATCATGCTAAAAACAAAACTATTACATCCAGAAATTTTGCAGGCCCTGGGCAGCGCCGGGCATGGCGAGAAGGTTCTCATCGCCGATGGCAACTACCAGTTTGGCTCGGCGGCCAACGCGAACGCCAAACGCGTGTATCTTAACTTTGCGCCAGGAAAATTAAATGTAACCGATGTTCTGAGTGTGCTGGTGGACTTTATTCCAATTGAAAAAGCCGAAGTGATGACCCCCAGCGAAGGCCCGGAACCGGGCATTTTTGCCGAGTTCCGCCAGCTTTTGGGTAAAGATATGCCGCTCACCGTGCATGATCGCTTTGCCTTTTATGATGAGGCCCGCAAACCGCAAACGGCTTTGCTGATTGCCACCGGCGAACAACGCATATACGCCAACCTGCTTTTGACCATTGGCGTGGTGAAACCAGAGTAAATTACAAATTACGAATTACGAGTTGGCTTCATTCGTAATTCGTAATTTGTAATTCGTAATTAACATGAGCAAATATGTCATCGGTTTAGATTTTGGCACCGAGTCTGGTCGCGTGTTGGTTGTGGATGTGGCCACGGGCGAGGAAGTGGGCAGCGCGGTGCATCGCTACGAGCACGGCGTGATTGACGAAACCCTGCCCGGCACCGGCGCGCGGCTGGAGCCAGATACGGCCTTGCAAGCGCCCGGCGATTATTTGAAGGTGCTAAAAATCGCCGTCCCGCAAGCCATCCGGCACGCCAAAATAAACGCGGATGACGTGATTGGCATTGGCGTGGACTTCACCGCCTGCACCATTTTGCCCACCACCGCCAGCGGCCAGCCTTTGTGCGAGATGGACGAGTGGAAGGCCAACCCGCACGCGTGGGTTAAATTGTGGAAACACCACGCCGCCCAGCCCGAAGCCCAACGCATCAACGAGCTGGCGCGAGAGCGCAGCGAGAAATGGCTGCCCATTTATGGCGGCATCGTGTCATCGGAGTGGCTGCTGAGCAAAACCCTGCAAATACTGAACGACGCGCCAGAGGTTTACGCGGCGGCGGATGCCATCGTTGAGGCGGGCGACTGGGTGATTTGGCAAATGACCGGCGTGATGAAACGCAACGCCTGCGCCGCGGGCTACAAAGGCATGTGGGTCAAGGGGATGGGTTTCCCGAACAACGATTTTCTAAACGCGCTGGACCCGCGCCTGAACGGCTTGAACGAAACAAAACTGGCCGGCGAAATTGTGCCGCCCGGCGCGTTGGTGGGCAAGCTCACCGCGCAGGCCGCCGGGTGGATGGGTCTGCGGCCCGGCACGGCGGTTGGGGCGGCCATCATAGATGCCCATGCCGCGGTTCCCGGCGCGGGCGTGACCGAACCCGGGCGCATGGTGATGATCCTCGGCACATCCAGTTGCCACATGATGGTGGACAGCGAACAGCGCCTCGCGCCGGGCATCAGCGGGGTTGTGGCCGATGGAATTATTCCGGGCTTTTTTGGCTACGAGGCGGGCCAGGCTGGCGTGGGCGATATGTTCGAGTGGTTTGTGGAACATGCCGTGCCCGCCACTTACGAAAAGATGGCCGAAGAACGCGCGGTGAGCGTGTATACCCTGCTGGAGCAGGAAGCGGCCAAGCAAAAACCCGGCCAAAGCGGGCTTTTGGCGCTGGATTGGTGGAACGGTTGCCGCACGCCTTTGGTGGATGCGGCCCTGAGCGGCATGATCGTGGGCGCCAGCATCGGCACGCGCGCGCCAGACATCTTCCGCGCGTTGATTGAATCCACCGCTTTTGGCACACGGTTGATTATTGACACGCTGGAGAAAAACGGCGTGAACGTGAAGGAGCTTGTGGCCTGCGGCGGCCTTGCAGAGCGCAACAAATTACTTTTGCAAATTTACGCCGATGTCACCGGGCGCGAGATCAAAGAGGCTGGGTCGCCGCAAACCAGCGCGTTGGGCGCGGCCATGCTGGGCGCGCGGGCGGCGGGCGCAGCCGCGGGGGGGTACGATTCGCTCACCGATGCGGCCAGAGCGATGGCCAAAACAAAAGATGTGGCGCACAAACCCGACCCCGCCCGGCAAGCCATCTACCAAAAATTGTATGCCGAGTATTTGACGCTGCTGGATTACTTTGGGCGCGGCGGAAATGACGTGATGAAGCGATTGCGAGAGTTGAGAAGCTAAATTTTTAGCTTGTTGAACTAAATTTTAGTGCCGCAACCGTTTTGACCCCCGGCATCGGTATAATGACTTTTCTATTTCAACGGAGGCAACGAACATGGCAGACAACTCTCAACCGCCGATGATCATCAACAATCGGCTGTATGAAAAAATGGACAAGAGCGGCGCGAATGGCAAAGGCCGCGAAATCGGAAGCGAAGCCATCAAGCGCGGGCTGGCCCAAATGCTAAAAGGCGGCGTGATCATGGACGTGGTCACCCCAGAGCAGGCCAAGATCGCCGAAGACGCGGGCGCGTGCTCGGTGATGGCGCTGGAGCGCGTCCCCGCCGACATCCGCAAACAGGGCGGCGTGGCCCGCATGAGCGACCCCAGCATGATCGTGGGCATCATCAGCAAAACCACCGTGCCGGTGATGGCGAAATGCCGCATTGGGCATTACGTTGAGGCTCGGATTTTGGAATCGCTGGGCGTGGATTTTGTGGACGAGAGCGAAGTGCTCACCCCCGCCGACGAGGAAAACCACGTGGACAAGCGCGACTTCACCGTGCCGTTTGTGTGCGGCGCGCGCAACCTGGGCGAGGCGCTCCGGCGCGTGGGCGAAGGCGCGGCGATGATTCGCAGCAAGGGCGAGGCTGGCACTGGCGATGTGGTCGAGGCTGTGCGCCACGCGCGGCAAATCATGGCCGATATCCGCCGCCTGAAAGGGATGCGCCGCGACGAAATGTTTACCTACGCCAAAGAAATTCAGGCCCCGCTGGCTTTGGTGGAAGAGACCGCCGACCTGGGGCGTTTGCCCGTTGTGCTGTTTGCCGCGGGCGGCGTGGCCACCCCCGCCGATGCCGCGCTGATGATGCACCTGGGCATGGATGGCGTGTTCGTTGGCTCCGGCATTTTCAAGAGCGGCGACCCAGCCCGGCGCGGCAAGGCCATCGTCGAGGCGGTCACGCACTATCAGGATTACAAACTGCTGGCAGAGATTAGCAAAGACCTGGGCGAGCCGATGGTGGGCATCAACATCTCATCGCTGGAAGAAGGCCAGAAAATGGCCGGGCGAGGCTGGTAAATCTAAAAGTGCAAAGTGCAAGGTGCAAAGCGCAAAGCGAGACCCGCCGAGCTTACTTTGCACTTGACACTTTGCACTTTGCACTTAAAAAATGAAAGTAGGCGTTCTCGCCCTTCAAGGCGATTTTGCGGAACACGAGTGGATGCTGCACCAACTGGGCGCAACGCCCGCGCAGGTGCGCCTTCCGCGCGATCTGGAAGGCATTGACCGGCTCATCATCCCCGGCGGCGAAAGCACCACATTTGGCAAGCTGGCCGTGCGCTTTGGGCTGATGGAACCCCTGCGCGAGTTTGTTTTGAGCGGGAAACCGGTGTGGGGCACGTGCGCGGGTCTCATCTTTTTGGCCAAGGATGTGGGCCGCGAACAGCCCACCCTCGCGCTCATGGACATCAAGGTCAAGCGCAACGCCTTTGGCCGTCAGGTAGATTCGTTCACCACCGATTTGAACGTGGCGGGCATGGAAGGCGAGCCGTATTTGGGCGTGTTCATCCGCGCCCCGTTAATTGAGAGCGTGGGCGAAGGCGTGCAAACCCTGTGCAAACTGGATGATGGCACAATTGTGGCGGCGCGGCAAAGCAATATGCTCGCCACGTCCTTCCACCCGGAACTCACGCGAGACACGCGCATGCACGGGCTGTTTCTTTCAATTACGAATTAAAAATTACGAATGACGAATTGATGCAAGGATTTGATTTCGCACCCGTTCGTAATTCGTCATTCGTAATTCGTAATTCGTAATTCTTTGGTCAGGCCATTTCACATCCGCGATTTGAATGTGATCCAGAGGCTGGCGCCGCTGGGTCGGTCTCTTGCGTTTGAGGCCGCCGCCATTGATGGGTTAAACCCGCTGCGCGAGGCCGCGCGGGGCTACATGACCCCGGTGATCGAGGACACCCTCACCCTCATCCGGCGCGGAAGTGATGGCGAAGACGCCTTCGCCCTGCTCAAACTCATCCACCCGGCGGAAAAAGACAAATATCCTGGTTGCGCCGCCCTGATGTTTATGGCCCCCCACCCAGATAACCAGGCGCGGGCAGAGGCGTGGGCTAATTTGGTGGAAGAGGCCACACGGGTGGCGGGCGAGCGCGGCGCGGGCGTGATGTTGGCCGAGGCGCCAGATGGCAGCCGCGAAGCCGAGGTGTTGCAGGCGACGGGCTTCATTCCCTTGATTCATCAGGATGTGCTAAAACTGGCGCAGAGCCGCGACCAGACCGATGCGCCGCGCCCGGACGGATTGCGCGAACAAAACCTGAAAGATGAGCGCGATGACGCGCTGGTCTATTGGCTGGCGCAAAAAGTCGTCCCCAAACCCATCCAACGCACAGAGACCGGCATGGAGCCAAACCGCGTTTTGCACACGCCGCACTGGGGCTACCTGCTCTTGCGCGATAACGAACCGCTCGGCCACATTTCAATTAGCCAGGGCAAACGGGCGTATGGCTTGCGGGTGTTGATGCGGCCCGAAGCCGAGCCACTGACCCGCGCGGCGATTGAATATGCGCTGGCCGCGCGTTGCCGCCGCGCGGCGCGGCCCGTGTATGCCTGCATTCCCACCTACGAAAGCTGGGCGCTGCCCGCGTTTGACGCGCTGGGGTTTGCGCACGTTACCTCCACCATTTTGCTGGCGCGGCACAGCACGCTAAAGGTTCGCCAACCGGTGTGGAACACGGTTGTTTCTGGGGCAAAAAAGATCAGCGAAGCGAA
>DAORUN010000062.1:11184-20314 GCA_035433205.1 Thermoflexales bacterium
TTGCGGTGCACCGCGCGATGTGGCTGATCGGCGGCTTTGCCAAGCCGTTTGCGGCGATCTTCCTCGTATTCGCTAACCGTGCCCACATACCAAGTAACTGTGCCATCTTCCTCAAACGCCAGCGTGTGCGTGGTCACGCGGTCCAAAAACCAGCGATCGTGGCTCACGATGACCGCCGTGCCGGCGTAATCTTCCAGCGCGTCCTCAAGCGCGCGCAGGGTGTTCACATCCAGGTCGTTGGTTGGCTCGTCCAACAAAAGCACGTTCGCGCCTTCCTTCAACATTTTTGCCAAATGCACGCGGTTGCGCTCGCCGCCAGAGAGCACGCCCACTTTCTTTTGCTGATCTGCGCCCAAAAAGTTGAACGCGGCCACATACGCGCGGCTTTGCATTTTGCGCGGCCCCAGCGTCACAAAATCCTCGCCCCCGCTGATCTCCTCCCACACGTTTTTATCCGCGTTCAGGGTGCGGTTCTGGTCAATATAGCCCAGCTTCACCGTTTCGCCCACTTTGAAGGAACCCGCGTCTGGCTTTTCCTGATTGGTCACCATGCGCAGCAAGGTGGTTTTGCCCGCGCCGTTTGGCCCAATGATGCCCACGATGCCGCCCGGCGGGATGCTAAACGTGAGATTCTCGTAAAGCAAATTGTCGCCATACGCCTTGGCGATGCCCGTGGCCTCAATCACGATGTCGCCCAGCCGCGGGCCGGGCGGAATGTAAATCTCAAGTTCCTCGCGGCGCTGCTCCATCTCTTGCGAGAGCAGCTTTTCATACGCGGTGTATCTGGCTTTGCTCTTGGCCTGGCGGGCGCGGGGGCTGGCGCGAATCCATTCCAGCTCGCGCTCCAGCGTTTTCTGGCGGCGGCTGTCGGCCTTTTCCTCATCCGCAATGCGCTTTTGTTTTTGCTCCAGCCACGATGAGTAATTGCCTTTCCATGGAATGCCATACCCGCGATCCAGCTCCAAAATCCACTCGGCCACGTTGTCCAAAAAGTAGCGGTCGTGCGTGACGGCGATGACCGTGCCTTTGTAATCGCGCAGATGGCGCTCCAGCCACGCCACCGATTCAGCGTCCAGGTGGTTGGTTGGCTCGTCCAGCAGCAAAATATCGGGCTCGGTGAGCAGCAAGCGGCACAGCGCCACGCGGCGCTTTTCGCCGCCAGAAAGCACGGTCACGGGCGTGTCGCCGGGCGGGCAACGCAGGGCGTCCATCGCCTGCTCAAGGCGGCTGTCCAGCGTCCAGATGTCGTGCTTGTCCATCTCTTCTTGCAGCTTGCCCTGCTCCTCGGCCAGCGCGTCAAAATCCGCGTCCGGCTCGCCAAATTTGGCGCTCACCTCGTCATATCTTTTTTGAATGTCTACCAGCGGCTGCACGGCTTCTTCCACCACCTGGCGCACGGTTTTTGTGGCATCCAGTTGCGGTTCCTGCATCAACATTCCCCGCGTATACCCCGGCGAGAGAACAGTCTGGCCCAGATAATCATCATCCAGCCCAGCCATAATTTTGAGCAGCGTGCTTTTGCCCGCGCCGTTTAACCCCAGCACGCCGATCTTTGCGCCGTAATAAAACCCCAGCGAAATATCTCGCAAAATTTGCTTTTGCGGCGGCACCACTTTGCCCACCCGCACCATCGAATAAATAACCTGTTGTGTTTCTGCCATGATTGTTTTGAAAGCGAGATTCTAGCATCTGGCAAGATGCGCGCGATGAACCGCACCTTAGAAATTGTCTTTCAATTCATAACCGAACTTGGCAAAGCGCAAAATGATGCGAAACCTGCGTGTCACCGCCACCAGATAAATCCGCTGCTGTTAAACGCCAACATTATGCGCGTTTGTGGAATTGAGAAGCAATCTCTTAACTCACCAGCGTGGCGAGAAGCGCCAACGCTTCCTCGCGCGTGGCGATTTCGCCCATCATTTGCGCCTCGCGCACCTGCGCAAGCAAAATGCCCACGCGCGGCCCGGCGCTCACGCCCAGCGCCAGCGCGTCCTGGCCCGCAACCAGCGGCGCGGGCGCAACGCTAGCCGCAAAACGCGCAGCATAAACGCGGGCAAACTCACGCGCGGCATTGGCGCAAGATGGGTTTTGCGCCGCGGCCAGCGCAGCCACCTCCGCCGAAAATTCGCCCGCCGCCTGGGCCAGCCAATACATCTCGCGCAGATCCGGCGCCTTGTCACCTTTCGCCCGCCACTTTGCGCTTTCTTCCGCAATCGTTCTCACCGCGTCAACCTCTTGCCGAGACAATTTGAGCGCGCGGCAACGCTTCTCCACCTCATGCGGCTCAAGGTGCGCCAGCAACGCCGCCAGCCGCGTCTCGGCTTTTTTGTTGATGGGCGCCGGGTCGGGTCGCGCCAGAATCCCATCCAAATTTTGCAAAACGTCAAAAACCCCCGCGCTCACCGGGCTGGCCTCGGGCAGCACAAATGTCAGCCAGCTCAAGTCCTCGGCCTGCCAAACCCCATCTGCCGCATTGGGCAACGCCAAAATTGCCATCAACTCATCCCGAACGCGCTCTGGGCTGGGGCCGTTGGCCGCCGCAAGGCGCGGCGCGGCGGCTTGCGCGGCGGCGCGGGTAAATGGCTCAATCGTCGCGCCAAGGCTCAGCGCCATGCGCGTGGCTCGCAACACGCGCACCGCGTCATCTGTCAGGGCGGTCTCGCTCACCATGCGCACCACGCGCTGGCGCACATCTTCCGCGCCGTTCAGCGGGTCAATCAGGTCGCCGCTAAAAATATCCAGCCCAATCGCGTTGATGGAAAAATCACGGGCGCGCAAATCCTGCTCCCACGTCTCGCCGCGGCACATGGCAAAATCCATCTCCAAATACGGGTCAGATTTATTCAAAATAACCCGCGCGGTGTGCCGTGTCTCATCCATCACGTAAAACGCGCCGCCCAACGCGCCGGCCACATCGCGGCCCACCGCAATTGGGTTGCCCATCACCGCAAAATCCAAATCGTGGGGGATGAGGCCAAGCAGGGCGTCGCGCACCGCGCCCCCCACCAGAATTAGATGAGCATGGCGTTTCTGCGCGCTCTTTCGCACCTGCTCAATATGCGGAAAGTCACGAAGATGGCGTGTGGCTGGCTGCTTTTCCATCGGTCAACAAAAAAGAAGAATAAGAACCGCGAAATATCGCGGCACAATTTTGTTATCCCGGCTTTTGCTACGCGCCAAAGCCAATTGTGATGATGGCGGCCACAAAACCCAGCGCCACCAAAACGCCGCCGCCCCACGCCAAATAGGCCGCCGCGCGCTCGCCGCGCCGCATAAGCGCAATGCCAATGAGGGCGTTCAGGGCGACCAGGCCAACCCCAAACAAGGCGGGCGTAAAAATTTGATTAACGCCGGCGAACCGATCTGCCAGACCGGCGGCGTTAAAGTGCAAAGGAATGCTCCCGCGCAAGGCGGGGAATCGCCCCGCCGCCAGACCCATCAGCAAAAATGCGCACACGCCCAGCGCGGCCAGCAAGAATTGCGCCAGCCTGTTTTGCCAAATTCCCCAGCGCAAAAATGATGGCAGCACCCGCGTGTGTTGCACCATCTGAGTTGGGCGCATCTCGTGCCGCGCCTCAAACGCATCCACCAGTCCATCAGCATCAAATGGCGAGATGGCGTAGGCTCGTTCTGGCGTAACCAGCACAAGCTGGTCTTCTAATGGCGCATTGGCATAAAAGTGGATGGGTGGCAGGCCGGGCGCGCGGCCTGTGCCAATCCACCAATTGGTGAGCGGAATTTTGCGCAGTTTAAGATCGGCGGCAAGCTCGCTGGCGGGCAGCACTTGCTGCGCCTCGCCCATCGGTATCACCTCGCTGATGGAGCCATAACGAATGACAAACGCGTTTCGATCCAGCGCGTAACTGGTGGTGTTCAGCGCCCGCGCGTGGAACAAGGCCCATGCCGCAAGCAGAATGAGGGCCACAACCAGCGCAGCCAAAATCACGGTCAAAATCGTGACCGGCAAAAGCGCCATCGCCACAAGCCCCAGCAAGGCCACCACGCCGCAAATGACTGCGGCGATGACCCCCGCGCGGTATGCCTGCGTTCCGTCTGTGTCAAAAACAATCATTTCAAGTGCGAATTATGAGTTAGAAGTTGCGCCGCGCAATTTCTAACTTGTAATTCGTAATTTATGCGCGTCTTCCACCCGCAAATCTTGCGAGAGAGCGCCGGTCTCAATGAAAATGACGCGCTCGGCCAGGTTTGTGGCGCGGTCGCCAATGCGCTCCAGGCAGTGCCCGGCGTGCATCAACCAAATGCCGCTCTCAATCAGGCTGGGCTTCTGGCTCATGGCAGATGAGGCCGTTTGAATCAGCGTCTGATACAACTCATCCAGTTTTGCGTCGTCGTCAATCACCTGGCGCGCCGCCGCCTCATCGTGCGCCATATACGCGGCAATGCTGCGCTCCAGCAAAGACCGCGCGGCGTCTGAGAGAGCCACGAATGGCTCAATGGCAAATGTGCTATCAGCATTGGCGCGATTGATTTTGCGGGCGGCTTTGGCCACGCCCTTGGCGTAATCGCCGCAACGCTCCAGCTCCACCGCCACAAAGGTTGCGGCCAAAAGCTCGCGCAAATCTCGCGCAACCGGCTGCTGGGTGGCAATGGTGGTCAGGCAAATATTTTCGATGTGATACCGAAGCGCGTCGGTCTCGCGGTCATTCAATTTAACCTGCCGGGCTTCCTCAAAATCGTTGGCGACCAGGGCGTGGGTTGCCAAAAGCGCGGCCTGCGTGGCTTGCTGGCCCAGCGCGGCAATCCCCGCGCGAATCTCGGTCAGCTCGCGGTCGAACAAAGAGCGCTTGAACATTGTTTGGTTTGTAAGATGTAAATGTGTAACGTGTAAAAAAGATGCAAGGTTTGCCGCTTTACAAATCACACTTTATATTTCATAAAAAAATCAGCCGAACGGTTGCCCGTCCGGCTGATTATATGCAGAGCAATGTTAAGCCTGTGTGAGGCGTTTTGCCTACATGTTCTTGGCGCCGTAGCCGGGGCCATCGGTGAAGAAGTACGCGTTCCACGCGGCGGCTTCGGTCAGGTTGATCGCCTCGCCCGCGGGGCCTTCGGCAACTGCTTCGCCGTGGCGCTGATACTTCTGCCCAGCCTTGAGCGTGTGCGATTCGGGCACTTCGTCTGCCGGGAATATGGCCTCAAACGGGCACTCTGGCACGCAGGCGCCGCAGTCAATGCAGGTGTTGGGGTCAATGTAAAACCAAGGGAACTGATCCTCTGGCTTGCCGGCGACGATGCACTCCACCGGGCATACATCCCGGCACGCGCCATCGCGCAGACATAGAGCAGTAATTACGTGAGCCATGTTTTATTTATCTCTCCTTTTCTTCAAGAGTTATTTCGACATTTGTCTTGTGGCGTATTGTAATCCCATTACAAAACCAACGGAGCGAATTTAGATAAGGATAACAACATCTTTTGCTGCGGATAAATTTATCGCGGGTTATAAAACGCCCCAAACTTTCCGCGGTTTTTAATTTGGTAGAATGCATGGCCTTGTGAATCAAACAGATTTGCACGGAGATAACGAATCAGGATAGAAAGCAGAGCAGGGCAAGATGAAAGTTTTACTTAAACAAGATGTGTATAACCTCGGCCACGCCGGTGATGTGAAGACGGTCGCCGATGGATACGGCCGCAATTATCTTTTGCCGCGCGGTCTGGCAGAAATCGCCTCCGCGACCGCGCTCAAGCGCGTGGAGGGCTTCAAGTCCGCCGCGCTCAAGAAGCGCGCCGCAGAGCAAAGCGATATTGACGCAGTGGCGCAAGTCATCAATGGCAGCGTGTTCAATCTTACGGCCCGCGCCGGAGAGAAGGGCAAGTTGTTCGGCTCAATTACATCCGCGCAAATTGCCGATGAAATTAGCAAGAAGCTGGGCAAGGAATTTGACCGCCGCAAGGTGGCCTTGCGCGAGCCAATCCGCGAAGTGGGCACCTTCACCGTGCCAGTTCGCCTCTCGGCAGATATTAACCCCAGCGTGACCGTGGTGGTCTCGCCAGAGGGTGGTGTGGTGGCACAACCCGCCGCGCCGGTGGTTGCCGAAGCGTCGGCCCCCGCGCCCGCCGAAGAAGCCGCGGCGAGCTAAAAAAACATATTGGGTATTGGTGATTGGCCTGTGCGTTGCACATGGCTTGTTGCCAATACCCAATTTATTTTTCCTCTTTCCGTCGCCGTTTCGCAGCCGTTTTGCGCAGGAGCGCCAACCCAAAATGACCAAGTCAACTCAACCAGCAAATTCCGAACATTCTTCCGAACACCCTATTGTCGCCTTGTTTCGGCACAACGTTTGGGCCAACACCGTGCTGTTTGCGGTTTGCGCAGGTTTGACCACGGAGCAGCTTCAAACCAGCATCGTGGGCGCGTATGGCTCGGTTTACGAAACGCTCTGGCACATCGCCAGATCAGAACGCTCGTATCTGCATCGCCTGACCACCGGCAAACCCTATGCGCAGCCAGCGGGACAACCGCCGCCAACTGTGGCCGAATTGCAAGAATCCATTCGCGCCAGCGGCGAGGGTTTCATTGGTTTTGCGCCCACCGTTCTGGGGCAGGATGAGGTAGAAATTGATTGGGACGGCACGCCGCGCATGGTGCCCTGCTCCATCATTTTGACGCAGGCCATAAACCACGCCACCGAGCACCGCGCCCAAATAATGACCACCCTCACCCAAATGGGCATTGAACCGCCCAACATTGATGCTTGGTCGTTCTTTGAAGCCACCGCGTTGTAATCACGCGTAAATCACTTCATCCAGCGGCACATCGTGCGGGTCGGTGAGCCACGGCTCGCACTGCTGAAACGAAAACGCCACCCCAAGTTTGTAAGCATCTGGGCGCAAGCGCGTGAGAAGCGTGTCGTAATACGCGATGCCGTTGCCCAGCCGGTCAAATTTTCCATCGGCGCGGGGCGCAAACCCCAGCAACGGCACAACCACCAAGTCAGCCTCGCTCAGCACGGCCAACTCCAAATCTCGCGGCACGGCCAAGCCCCAGTCTCCGCGTTTATATTCGGCGGGGTCCAGCGTGCGCACCCAATACGCATCGGTTAACCTGCTGCCTTTGACAAACAAGGGCGCCATCACCCGCTCGCCCGCCGCCAGCGCCCCTGCCATGATGCCGCGCACGTCCACCTCGTCAATCATCGGCATAAAGCAGTGGATGGCGTTCGCCGCGGCGAAGGCCGCATGTTCCATCACCCGCCCACAAACAACCGCGCTGCGGCTGGCCCGTTCTTCTTTTGGCAGGGCATAGCGCAGGGCGCGTATTTTTGGGCGCAACTCTTTTTTGCTGTTCATAGGTCATTTCACTTTTGTTCTCTCGCAAAAAATTGGCGTTTACTCTGCGCGTTGCGATAGATTTTGGTTCATCTCCTGAAAAAATGGGCTGAGGAAAAATAAGATCGTTTTATATTTTTATCTTTTCACCGCGGAGGCGCAGAGACGCAGAGAGAAAAAGATTTCTCCGCGTCTCTGCGCCTCCGCGGTGAAAAAGGCAAACTCTTGTCAAATGCTTGCCCATCCGTTGAGAAAATATGTCATATTTTTAGATGCGCTGCAAACCCGTGTTGTTTATTCTGCTTTCCACATTTTGGCGGATGGCCGCCGCGATGGCCTCGCGGTCATCTGCGGCGTTTAGCGCCAGCCAGCGCGCTGGCTCTTGCGCGGCCAGCTCCAAATACCCCGCCCTCACCCGCGCATGAAATTCCAGCGTCTCGGCATCCAGCCGGTTAAACTCCACATCGTTGGTCTTGCGCCGAGCAATCCCAGCCTCGGGGTCAAGATCAAGATAAATTGTGAGGTCTGGCGCAAGCCCGCCGGTGGCAAAGTTGAGGATGGCTTTGAGCGTGGGCAAATCCAGCCCGCGCCCGTAGCCCTGGTAGGCCAGCGTGCTGTCTGCAAAACGGTCGCACACCACCACCCCACCCTTTTGCAGATGGGGCCGGATGCGCTTCTCAACAATCTCTGCGCGCGAGGCGCAAAACAGCAAAAGTTCTGTGCGCGGATGCATGGGCTGGCCGCCCGTTTTGTGGTGCAGCAACAACTCGCGGATGACATCGCCCGCCTCGGTGCCGCCGGGTTCGCGCAACGCCAGCGCGTCATGCCCGCGCGCGGCCAGCCACGCCATCAGCCGCGCCACCTGCGTGGTCTTGCCGCTCCCATCTCCGCCTTCGAATGTGATGAACATTTTTGCAAAAGACGGGAGACGGAGGACGGAAGACCGATTTCGCCGTCTTCCGTCCCCCGTCTCCCGTCAAAAAAAATTAATCCCTAAAAATCCTCACCCTGCGGTTTGGCTCTTTGCCATACGAATGCGAGACGAGGTTGGACATGCGGGCCATCTCGTGCTGCTGGCGGCGCACAAATGCGTTTTGCGGCGCCAGCGCCACATCGCGCTCGCCGCTTTGCACGCGCTTTATCGCCTCCTCCGTTTCTTTGATGGCCCTCTCAAACGGCACGGTTGCGCCGCTGGAGAGGTCAAACAGGTCAATTAAACAATTCTCCATCTGCGCCGATGAGTTGGAGCGCAACACGTAAATCGGCACGTTGCGGCTCTCCGCATCCGTGATCACTTTTGTGCGCTGGCGGTAATACGGCTTGGCGGTGATGAGCACATCGGCATCCTCAAGGCTGTCCACCACATCTGCTGGCACGCCCAAATTGCGCACGGCCTGCACCAGCCGGTTGCGGGCAATGCCAAACGCGAACAATTGCATGGTGCGCGGGCGATGGCGTTTGAGTTCATCCAGCATGTCCTCGTCTTCCTCGGAGATGCCGTTGCCGTTTGGGGCCGCATCGGCCAGCGCCGCGCCAAACAGTTCATCTGCCCGTTGGGCGCCAATGCTGCGGTTGCGGCTGCCGCGCCACTCGCTCGTGTCGCCGCGCTGCCAGCGGCCCTCGCCCGCCGAGGCGCCATCCGCCGGGCTGCCCGGTTTGCGGGCGGGCACCGTTTTTTCCACCGAGACGTTGCCTTGCGCGTCCAGCGAGCGAATCTCGGTGCCGGGCATGCGCCCGCGCAAGAACGAATCCACCGCGTCTTTTACGCTGGGGTGAACTACCAGTTTGTGGCGGTCTTGAATCTCAATCAGCACATCAAAGGTCGGGTCGGCGCGGC
>DAORUN010000063.1:0-12557 GCA_035433205.1 Thermoflexales bacterium
TAATTGAGATAATTTAGGGGTCACGGGGATGTAATGGCTTCGACGGGAGAGGTTTACTCCGAGTGGCGAGCCGAGACGCGACTCTCGTTAAACAGCGCAAAGCACGCAAGTGCGAAAGTCAACTGGAACGCCGTTCCGGTCGCCGCCTAATCGCGGTTGAACCGTTTCGGTGTCCGGGGCACAGCTCCGGCGTCGTCCACGCCCTCGCGTTGGTGGGGTGTGGCAGCGATGTAATAATGCCAACGGGCGTTTCGCCGAGACTCATAGGCGGGTAAACGCTGGCTGACAGCCGATCTCATGAGTTCGTCGCGCGCTTACTTTGCAGGTGGAGATTCGCGCGATTAAATCAAAACACCAGCTACGCTCGTAGTCATTCGCGGGGGATTTCTTTCGGACCCGGGTTCAATTCCCGGCATCTCCACTTTTCCGAAGGCGACAAGGATGAAGAGGATGACAGGGGTGACCTGACTGATTCATCATCCTTGTCACTCTTGTCACCAGGTCAGCGCTTCAAAAACTCCTCATACAACGTGTGAAAATGATGCACGCCGTTTTCGCGCTGGGCTACAAATCGGCCAGATGAATACACGCCGGTTTGCAGGTTGCGCCACACATTCGCGCAAATTTCGGCGTCCTCGCGCTGAATCTCATCGCTAAACTCAATGGATTCGCTCAACTTGTCCCACGACTGGGCAGACGCGTCATCCGCAAAAAACCATTCAAAGATGACCTTTGTCCGGTCGTGCCCCATCGGCACAACGATGTTGATTTGCAGCATGCCCATGTAAATGTTGAGCATGAAATTGGGGAAGAGCCAGTAATACAACGCCTGATCGTCGCCGGTCATTTGCATGTATACCCGCCCGCTGGCGTCCTCGGCGCGGGCCGGGCGAATGGGCGCGTATTGAGAGGAGTAGTAGCGGAACGTATCCACGCGGTATTGGGCATAATCAATCTCGCGGAAGAGGCCGGGGTGGGCGATGGGAACGTGATAACCCTCAAGGTAATTGTCAACATACACTTTCCAGTTGCTTTCCACAAAATAATCGTGGCGCTTGACCGAGCGCATGTGCGAGAAATCGAATTTGGCGGTTTCTTGCGGAATTTTGCCCAGCACCTCTAAAAGCGGCGGCGCTTGGCCATCCATGTTCACAAAGGCGAAAGGACCCCAGCTTTCCACCCGCACCGGCACAAGACAAAAATCGGCGGGGTTAAAGTCTTCTGTGCCCTCAATTTCCGGGGCGTTTTTGAGCTTGCCATCCAGCCCATACAACCAGCCATGATATTGGCATTGCAGGGTTTTGCGGTTGCCAAACCCTTTGGCCACGGTGCCCGCGCGGTGGCGGCATACGTTGTAAAACGCGCGCAGCTCGCCGTTCAGATCGCGCGTCAGCACCAGCGGCGTCCCCATCACATCCACCGCGGCAAAATTTCCCGGATGCCGGAGCGTGTCTAACGAGGCGGCATATTGCCACGTGCCGCGAAACAGCTTGTCTTGTTCCATGCCCAGCATGGCGGGGTCGGTATATAAATTGGCGGGCAGGGTTGCCGCGCGGGCCACGTCGGGGTTGATTGAAAAATGTGGAATGGAAGGTGAAATCGTCATGGATGAGCGATATTTTATCCGAATTTACGACGTGTAGGGAAACATCAATCTTGGGTATACATAGTTGGCGCAAAAAAAGAGGAGTCTTTGAAAGCTCCTCTTTTTTGAAGTCGTATGGGATTAAGCCCTGGAAATCCTAGGGATAAGAGCCATCTGGCTGAGACAAAACCGCCTGAGACAACCCGGAGTTACTTCCATAGGTAAAGGACAGATATTGCGCAAGGTTATTTTTAAGTGTATTTTCGCTAACAGGAGCTGTAGCACCCTGATTGTGGAATGGTACATTCACCGTGTTTTCTTGGGCATAGCTCCACAACGCAACGGGTGCGGGTGTGGGTATCAACGCGCCTGAAGGCATGGTGCAGCGCTCAACCTTGAACACAACCCCGGAGCCATAGCTGCCAGCATAGGCTGCACCTGCCTTGGCATTACCGCCTGTTTTACCTTTGGCCTTTACCATTGTGCTTGCAGAAGAAGTGAGTGTGGCATAGTAATCATAGTTGTTTGTAATGTTGATTGGCTGATTCTGATTAAGCGCATCCATGGCGTTCACATCTTGCAGCCAAGTTCCTTCGCTGCCGCTGTGGCTGACAACCCCAAACAACTGCTTCACATTCAGGCTTGTCAACTGAGAAGCTGAGAAATTCGTTGTGGCAATCATGCCAATCACAGATTGCGCAAAAGAAATCACAGGCGAAATATCAAATGTTTGCTTAAGCTCTGCCTTTTGAGCTACGCCTTTCTGAAATTTCACAATTTCTCCGGCGGGTGTTTCATATTTAAAAATGGCGGCATCCGAGGCAGCAGCATTCGCATACGTAGATCGGAACCAACCACCCCATTCATACGCCAATACCATTGTCTGAGCGCTCCACTCGCCACGGCCAAACATTTGCCCGCTGCAAAGGGCGCCATAGCAGGGTCTATCTGTGCCTTTTTCATGACAAAAGATTTTTGCGCCCAGCTTTACATAGTTGGTAAGGCTTTCACCCTTGTATTCTTTTGTTGTCTCGCCATGAGACCGATACAGATACATGTTTCCGCTGTGCGCCGGCCCATTCATGGTGCGTATCCCCTCAAACACGATGTGACCCGAATTACTCGAACTATTTTCGGGGTCCGTGAACATCTCATGCGACCAGCTGCTTTTCATCCGGGTATAGACAAACGAACATTCGCATTCCCCATCCCCACCACGCCCTCCATCGCCTGCGCCCAGTTTAGCCAAAGCATTGCTAACATCCAATGCAAAATTCGGGAAAAACCTGTTCGCGAAGTCCATCACGCCGCCGTTTTGTGGAAACGAGGTTGTTTCTTTCAACCAACGTGAGTAGATATCTGGCGACTTAACCTTAACAAAGCTGGAAAGGCTTTGATCTGTTTTGCCATTATTTCTGCGAATCAAAATCTCAGTTGCAGGCAGGTCAACATCACTGTCTTGTGTGTCAAGCAGGCCGGGGTAAATTGAGTCAAGCTCGCCATCAAGCGAATTATCGCCAATGCTTTTCTCTGCCCATTTTGCCAACAGTTCTGGCGATTGCGCCTTTAGATAGGTTGCCAGAGACAGATCGTTACCGCTTTGCGTGCTCCAAAGTGAAAGCACATGAAACACCTGAGGAGAAACTTCAATAGATGGCGTTGCGGCTGTTTGTGCCATTGTCGCTGGGGCAAATATCGTAGAAACAGCAATAGATGCCGCGGATGCCAGCATCGCGCTTTTTTGCGAAATATTTTTCAACCAACTTCCTGTTTTCATAATTGTCACCTGCTTGAATTTGTTTTTTTATGGATCGCCTTTTGAATCCCGCGCAGATTCGTTGCAAACAGAATAACGAGCGCGATGTAATATCCGTCTCAAGTGATGAAAAACCAGTATCACTTCAAAGAACGTTAAAGAACGCTTCTGGCTTTGCGAAAAACGGCACCGAGCCAGCTTTGATTGAATTCAGAGCTGACTCGGTTCAGGGTGTGCGGATCAGTTAAGAGGCGCAGCAAAGGGGCACACCAGCCCTCATCTGCCAAAGCAAGTTCAACGGATTTTGCGTGTGAACCATAAAGAAGAATCAGTTGGTTTTCTCGCACATCCAGTTCCGATGTGATCACCGTAAAAGAATCTTATTTCAAGAGAAGTCAAAAGCGTCTCACGCAAAACACAATCCGTATCAACCAATAAAAAAGACGGGCGTTTTAACTGCGCCCGTCTTTTACAAACGAAATTTTCTTTAAATCGGCTAGTAGCAACAATGACCACCCGGGTCTACAATAATTTCAGACAGAATCACATTGCTGCCAGTCATTATTGCTCCTATTTGAACGGTAGTGGGCGCGGTTGAAAAAACAACCGGGTGACCGTAAGGCGTAGATGCGCCAACGACATCATTTACCCAGTGCGATACCACCAAACCATTGTTCAGTGTGCTGTCTAGTTTGACAGGAATCTTTGCAAATCGGCCAGATGTGCCGCTGATAAAAGACCAGGTGTTGAGTCTGGATGTCATCTTGACCGTGTAATCGTCTCGCGTGGCGCGCAACTCTGCGCTGGGGTGAACAAATAAAGGCATTTGCACGCCGTTTGTAGTCGAGGTTGAAGGCTGAAGACGCGCCCGCATCCAATAATAATTATACGAAACCGCGCTGCCCAATGCCGACTTTGAAATATCAAATGGACAAGAAAAATATCCTGCTCCATTCAACACGGCATTGCCATTGGCTACGTCCACGCTGCCCATTGTGGAACACATAAACCCAGTCCGATTTATCTGACCGCTGGCGTTGGATTGCACCATACACCCGCGCACACCGCCCAGCACTGGCACATTGAAATTAACCAAAAACAACCATCCTGACGATAGGTCTGGAGTAAGCGCTACACCATTGTCATCCAAACATTCTGGTGGAATAGAGTTTACGCTTGTAGATTGGGCCGCAACGGATGCGGGAAATTGACCTGAAATTGAAATGGCGCACGCCAGCCCAGATGCTGCCAGTATCCGAAATATCTTGCCAAATTTAGGCGAATTTGTCTTTTTCATTTTGTCCTCTCAACTGATGCAAAGAAGACTACCCCCCAAGTCTCAAAACCAGTCTCAAAATGTGCCATTCCAGTCTCAAAAATGCAGTTCGCGGGTGCGCCGCGCCTCGTTTTCTGCCCCCAAAGACCTAAAAATGCCGATGGCGATCTCGGCGCAACTGGCCGCATCATCTGTTTTGGATTGGCTGGCGTATGTTTCACCCAGCACCCGCCACGCCGCACCCTCTGCCCATCGGTCGCTGTTGGCTTCGGCCATCTCAATCGCCAGTCGCCCGTTTCGCTCGGCTTCTTCATATTGATGGCGTAGCCGATAAATTTGGCCCAGCGTGGTCAGCGCATACGGGCGGCTGGAGACTTCCTCCAGCTTCAACGTCTGCCACACAAATTGCTCGGCTTCGCGCAAGTTACCCAAATTTACGTGCGCCTCGGCCAGGTTTGCCGCATTCAACGCCAGCCAATACGGATGCCGCACCCGCTCAAAATATGCCATCGCCTCAGAGGATGGCAAAACAGCCTTCTGATATTGACGGGCGCACAAATACGCGTACGAGATATTGGTTTTTGTGCCCACAGAACAAACAATGTTGCCTGCTTCTTCAAAATGCGTGATGGCTTCGCCAAAATGCTCAAGCGCGTCATCCAATTGCTCCAGCCGCGCTTCGTGCAGCCCCAAATTTTGCAACGCCACCGCGATCTCTTGCGCCGCGCCCGCTGCCCGCGCATGTTCCAGCGCCACCAAAAAATGCTCGCGCGCGCGGGCAGGCGACCCCGTTTCATCCTCAATCTCGCCCAGCAAGTTGCTTAATACCGCTTGCGCGGTCATGGCCTCGCGGCGCGCATCCTCAAACCGCCGCCCATAAAATAATTGGACGCGGCCCGCCCGGCTTCGCGTTCCGGCCACAAGCACATCTGGCAAAGAGTTCAGCGTATTCAACCCCGCCCGAAACGTCTCAACCGCTTGATCCATCTGTCCCATCCGCGTCAGCAAGTCTCCTTGCAGCCGCTCGGCGCGATACGTTGCCATCCCAGCAGAAGGCCATTTCGCTTGTTGAATATCGCTCAACCCGCGTTCCGCATCCCCTGCGTTCATGTGCAGCTCTGCCAAAACCAGCGCCAGCGCGCGGCGGTCATCCTCATTTGACAAAGACTCTGGTTTGATTGTTCTAAACATCGCCAGAGCGGTCTCGGCCTGCCCGGCGGCGATCTCTTGCGCGCGCTGGTTGTGCCACACCCACACAGCCACATCTGCCCGCCCAGCCAAAAGATAATGTTGCGCCGCCGCGGTGATTTGCCCGCGCTCCAGCAGCGCATCGCCCGCGATCAAGTTCAAACGCTGGCGTTGTTCCGGCCCAAGTTTGGCGCGAACCATGTCTTGCAATACGCGCGGCAGACCCGCGCCGCCTGCGCCATCCAGCAGGGCAATTCCGCGCTCAACCAGGGTGTGGATGGCCTCTGCGTGAGCCGGAAACACATCTGCTGGCGCGATGGAGTTGAAAATGCTCAATTGCTCCAGCGCATCCAGCTCATCTGGCGCAAGATCACGCAAAAGCCGGTCCACCAGCAATTCTGGCGATAACCCCGCCAGCGGCGAACGCAGCGAACCCATCCCAGGCGCGGCGCGGCCAGCGCTGGCTGCCAGTAACCCCAGCATAAGCGGAGACGACCCGCCAGTTTGAATAAACCGCTGAATATCGCCGCGCTCGGCCACCATCCCCGACCGTGAGAGGAGAGCCGCCGTTTCTTCATACGAAACCGGGCCAAGATGATGTATGGCATTCGTGGTCGCCATCGGCCTGCGCCCCACCAGCAAAAGCGCCGCGCCCGCCGGGTCTGCCGCCAATGCCGAGATAAACCCCAGCACATCTCCGCTTTGGGTGGATGGCGCTTGCGGCTCGGCAGAGAACACATCCAAATTGTCAAAACAAAGCAAGGGGCGGTCTGCGCCCATCTTTGTCAGCCCTTCGCGTATGAAACCCAGCGCCAAATCGCTGGTTACGCGCACGGTCTGGCTGAGCAATTGCGCCCAGAGCGCGGGTTGTTTGTGGCGGTGCAGATATTGCCCCAGCGCAAAAATCAACGTTTGCAAAGAATCGGCTGTGCCTGGCCTGAACGTAAACCAAAACACCGGACGAACCGCCCAGCGTTGCGTCACCCATCCAGCCACGCTGGTTTTGCCCATGCCAGCCCCGCCGGTCAAGTGCGCGCTGCGCCCCGCGCTCAGGTCGGCCAGAACCGCCTCTGCTACCCGCGCCCGGCTGGGCAAAATGGCCGCATCATCCAAAAACAGCGGCTGTTCGCTTCGCAAAGATGGCTTTAGGATGGTTAACAATTCCAGCGCCAGCAAACGCACAGATTCAGCGCGGTAGCGGAAATAGGTCGCCCGCGACAACCCCAGATCAACGGCCACCCCTTCGCGCTTGAGATACGGCTTGGGCTGCAAATACGTGCGCCGAAGGAGGATCGCCGGGTCAAAACTGGCATCTTTGACCGCAATATTTTCCACCGCCAGGCTGATCTGGCGTTGCAAGGCTTGCACGCAGGCCATCCCAAAATCGCGGTCTTCTTTGGAAACCACAAACCCGGCCATCAAATATGGCGCAGCCAATGGCGACTCATCCGCCAGCCAGCGCGGATCGTTAAAATGCTCCAGCGCAAGCTGCACCTGCTGGATAAAAGGGTCAATGCCTGCATCCGGGTTGGCGGTGTCTAATTTCATGGAGAGCTTTTAAGGGTGTGGGTGAAGAATTTTCGATGTTGACGAAATGGGATTGTAAATGAAGAGAGCGGCGCTCTGCATGGGCGCGGCTCATCAAAAAATCACATTTGCCAAACTGCTCTGGTTATCGCCGCCTTTGTGTTTGGTCGCGGCTATACTCTCGCCCGCATGATTGAACCCACATCTCCGCTTCAATACCTCATCCCTTTTGTGTTGTGTTTTATCGCTGGCGGCGTAAACGCGCTGGCCGGCGGCGGCACGGCCATTTCATTCCCCGGTTTTCTGTTTATCGGCCTGAACCCCATCGTTGCCAACGCCACAAACAACACCGCGCTCACGCCCGGCGCGTTTGCGGGCGCGTTCGCCTACCGCGAGAATCTGCGCCCGCAGCTCAAGACATTTTTTATTTTGCTCGCGCCCACCGTCATCGGCAGTTTGCTGGGCGCGTTGATTGTGGCGCATTCCTCGGCGGATGTTTTTCGGCGGATTGTGCCCTTTTTGGTGCTTGGCGCAACCTTGCTGTTTGCGTTTCGGGCAAAGGTGGTGGCCTTGCTCACGCGGGTGGCGGGCAGCGCCGCCGCGGGGCACGAGGGTCACATCACCCCGCTGGGATACACGCTGGGCTGCGCCCTGCAATTTGTAATTGCGCTGTACGGCGGATATTTTGGCGCGGGCATTGGCATTCTCATGCTGTCCTCGCTCAGCATCATGGGCATGAAAGACATGCACCGCATGAACGCGCTCAAGACCGCGCTGGCAACCTGCATCAATGGCACGGCCATCGTTTTTTTTGCGCTGGATGGGTTGATTCACTGGCCGCTGGCGCTGGTGAGCGCGGTGGGCGCCAGCATGGGCGGCTACATCCTTGCCCGCCTGGCAAAACACATTCCGCAGCCCGCCATCCGCGCGTTTGTGGTGATTTTTGGCAGCGTGGCCGCGCTCTGGCTGTTTCTGCGCGCGTTTGGCATACTGGGGTTTTGAGCGCTGACTTTTGTTATTTCGTTGGTATCATCGGCCCATGTTAGACGTAAACCGCATCCGATCCCACTTCCCCGCACTTTCTCGCACATTTAACGGCAAACCGCTGGTGTATTTTGATGGCCCCGGCGGAACACAGGTTCCCACCGAGTGCATAGACGCGATGGTGGATTACTACCATCGCTGCAACGCCAACACGCACGGCAATTTCATCACCAGCCAGGAGAGCGATGCGGTGATCGCCGCCGCGCACGAATACATGGCCGATTTTGTGAACGCCAAAAGCGCAAACGAGATCGTCTTTGGCCAAAATATGACCAGCCTGACCTTCGCCATCAGCCGTTCCATTGGCCAGACGTTGCAGCCCGGCGATGAAATTATTTTGACCCTGCTGGATCACGCGGGCAACTTCTCGCCGTGGCATCTCATGGCGCAAGATCGCGGCGTAAAAGTCAACGTGATTGACATCAACCCCGAAGACTGCACCCTGAAGATGGACGACTTTGAGAAGTATTTGAGCAACCGCACAAAACTCATCGCGGTGGGCTGCTGCTCAAACGCGGTTGGCACCTTCAACCCGGTCAAACAAATCGTGGGGATGGCGAAAGCGGTGGGCGCGATGACCTACCTGGACGCGGTGGCGTTTGCCCCGCACGCCCCCATTGATGTGCAAGACTTGGATTGCGATTTTCTGGCCTGCTCGGCCTACAAGTTTTTTGGCCCGCATCAGGGCATCATGTATGGCAAATACGATATTTTGGATCGTTTGCCTGCCTACAAAGTTCGCCCAGCCGATGCCCGCCCGCCGCACAAGTTCGAGACCGGCACGCAGAGCATTGAGTCCGAGGCCGGGACGATGGGCGCGCTGGATTACATCTCGTGGATTGGCAAGACCTACCCGCCAGCCAAAGCGCCAACCGGCAAATTCCGCTCTGAGCGGGCGGCCACCCTGCACGCTGGCATGACCGCGACCCAGGAATACGAGGCCGAGCTGAGCAAGTTCATGCTGGATGGCCTCCTCAGCCGCAAAGACCTTGATTTTTACGGCATACGCGAGAAAGAGCGCGTGCACCAGCGCGCGCCCACGTTCGCCATCCGCAAGCACGGCGAAAGCCCCGAAGCCACCGCCAAACGATTGGGCGAGCAGGGCATAAACGTGTGGAACGGCAATTACTACGCCCTGAACCTGACTGAGCGGCTGGGCGTGGAAGAGACCGGCGGCATGGTGCGTATTGGTTTTGCTCATTACAACACCAAAGAAGAAATTCAACGCTTTTTGGATGTCTTGTAAAACGGCGCGGCGCGCAAGTCTGGTCGTCTTTCAGGGCGGTTGGGCTTGCGCGCCCACATCCAAAAACATATTTTTGCCATGCCCAACTCCACCGTTTGTCTCACCTTCGACTTTGACGCCCTCTCTGTCTGGTTCAGCTTTGACCGCACCACGCCCGCCATGCTCTCGCGCGGGGAATATGGCGCTCGCGTTGGCGTGCCGCGCATTCTGGAGCTGCTCCGGCGGCATTCCATCAAAGCCACTTTTTTTGTGCCCGGCCACACGGTAGATTCTTTTCCCGCACAGGTTGAAAAAATTCTGGCCGATGGGCACGAGGTCGCGCATCACTCGTACGCGCACGTGGACCCCAGCGGGCAAAAGCCGCAAGATGAACGCGCGGATATGGAGCTGGCCTTGCGCGCGCTGGAGCGCATCGGCGTGAAGCCAGCCGGTTTTCGCTCGCCCTCGGCAGATTACTCCTCGGTCACGCTTTCGCTGCTGGAGGAATTTGGTTTTGTCTACGATTCCAGCCTGATGGCCGATGACTTCCGCCCGTATCACCCGCGCATTGGCGACCAGGTGGGGCAATACGCGCCGCTGGTGATGGGGCGCGAGAGCCGCATTTGGGAATTGCCGATGAGTTTTGAGTTTGATGACTGGGTGCACTTCCAGTTCATGTTCAGCCCGTATCGCAACGGCACATCCGCGCCCAGCAAGGTGCTGGAGGTTTGGACGGAAGAGTTCAACTGGATGGACGCCAATGTGGATGGCGGCATTCTGACCGTTGCCATGCACCCGCAGGTGATCGGGCGCGGCTCGCGCATTGCCATGCTGGAGAAATTTATTCTGAACGGCGCGGCGCAGGGCGCAACATTTGCACGGATGAGCGACGCGGTTGCCCGCCACGAGCAAAGCCTGGCTAAAAGCAAGTAACTCATGACCGACACCGCCGCCCCGCCCTGGGAGCAACGCTGGCACCCGCTGCGCGAAGAGTGGGTGATTATTGCCGCGCACCGCCAAAAACGCCCGTGGATTGGCGAGCGCAAAGACGCCGCGCCCGCCCGCCCGCCCGCGCACGACCCCGCGTGTTACCTGTGCCCGGGCAACACCCGCGCCAGCGGGCGGGCAAACCCAAATTACACGCATGTGCATGTGTTTGATAACGACTTTCCGTGCGTGGGCGAGGACGCCCCGCTGGAGATTGAGCCGCCGCCCCCGCCGTATCGCGCAGCGCGGGCAAACGGTATTGCGCGGGTGATGTGTTATTCGCCGCGCCACGACCTGACGCTGGCCGAGATGAACGTGAGTGATGTTGAGCGCATCGTGCAGGCATGGCAGCGGCAAATGCAAGATTTGGCCGCGCGAGAGTTCATCAAACAAATTTTGATTTTTGAGAACAAGGGCGAGGTGGTGGGCGTGTCCAATCCCCATCCGCATGGGCAGATTTACGCCACCAACTTTGTGTGGAAGACGTTTGAAATTGAGCTAAACGCCCAACGCGCCTACGAACGCGAAACAGGCCGCGCATTGTTTGAAGACATCATCGCCGCCGAGCAAAAGGACGGGCGGCGCATTTTGTTTGAGGATGAGCACGCGATTGGCTTTGTGCCGTATTTTGCGCGTTACGCCTATGAGGTGTATCTTGCGCCAAAACGGCGCGTGCCGCACCTCAACTTGCTCAGCGATGCCGAATCGCAATCGCTGGCGCGGGGGTTAAAAGATATTACCGCGCGGTATGACCGGTTGTGGAATATGTCATTTCCGTATGTCATGCCGCTCCATCAAGCCCCGGTGAACAGCGGCGATGTGAGCGCGTTCCACGCGTTCATTGGCTTTTTGCCGCCGTTGCGCCAGCCGGGTTTGCTCAAATATCTGGCCGGGCCAGAAATTGGGGGCGGCAACTTTTTGTCTGACACCTCGCCAGAGGCCAAAGCCGCCGAGCTGCGCCAAGCCTGACCGGGCTTGCGCCCGCGGGTTTCGCGCCTCTCCAAATAGCCAGCTTTTTTCTAGCCAAAGGGCCAGCCCCGCATGAGGCGAGGCGGGGTTTCTTTTGGGCGCATGTTGTGCCATCCTCTTTAGTTTGGGGAAGAAAGAATTTCTTTCTCAAATTCAAGGAGAAAATTTATGGCGGATCGGCCCATTCACATCGTGGTCGCCATCAAGCAAGTGCCAGACACGTCCAATGTGCGCATCAACCCGCAAACGGGAACACTCATCCGCGAGGGTGTGCCCGCGATTTTGAACCCGTATGAGGTTCACGCGCTGGAGCTGGCGGTGCGGCTGAAGGAGCAGCACGGCGGCAAGGTCACCGTTATTACGATGGGGCCGCCAGCGGCGGTGGAAGCCCTGCGCGAGTGCGTGGAGCAGGGCGCGGATCGCGGCATTTTGGTGAGCGACCGCAAGTTCGCCGCAGCCGATACGCTGGCGACCTCGTATGTCGTCGCCACCGCGATTGAGGCCATCCACAAAGAAGACCCGGTTGACCTGCTGCTGTTTGGCAAGCAGGCCATTGATGGCGACACGGCGCAAGTTGGCCCTGGCGTTGCCACGCGGCTGAACGTGCCGCTGATTACCTACGCCGTCAAGGTGGAAAAGTTTGACCCCGAAAACCGGACGGCCATCATTCACCGCAAGGTGGAGCGGGGCGTGGAAATTTTGCAAACCACCTTGCCCGCTTTGCTCACGGTGGAGAAGGAAATTGCCGAAGTGCAGCGCGCCCCGTTGCCAAACATCATCCGCGCGGCGCAATACCAGCCAGAAATGTGGACGGCCAGCGCGCCGGTGGCGTTTGATGTGGCGCAAATTGGCATCAAAGGGTCGCCGACCATCGTGGGTAGCGCGGGCACACCTCCGCTAAAAAAGGCGGGCGCAAAAGTGACCGCCAGCGAGAAAGGCGTGGCGGAGACGGTCAAAATGGCGCTGGCAGAGGTGAGAAGGGTGAAGGGTGAAGGGTGAA
>DAORUN010000063.1:12657-17858 GCA_035433205.1 Thermoflexales bacterium
GAAGGGTGAAGGGTGAAGGGTGAAACTATGTCGGACACAAAAAATCGCATTTGGGTTTTTATTGAGCAAGAGAACGGTGTGGCGCACCCGGTGAGTTGGGAATTGCTGGGCGCGGCGCAAAAGCTGGCGCACGATTTGCCCGATGCCAGCGTGGAGGGCGTTTTGCTGGGCCAAAATGTGCGCGGCATCGCCGATGAGGCGTTTCGATATGGCGCGTCTCGCGTTTACCTGATTGATGACCCGGCGCTGGCGTATTACCGCAACCGCCCGTATAGCTTTGGCATTTCTAACGTGGTCAAGAAGTATGCGCCAAACATCTTTTTGGTTGGCGCCACATCGCTGGGCCGCGACCTGGCAAGCTCCATCGCCACCCGCGTGCGCACCGGCCTGACCGCCGATTGCACCGAGCTGGCGATTGACAAGGAAAAGAAAATCCTCGCGGCCACCCGCCCCACCTTTGGCGGCAACTTGATGGCCACGATTTTGTGCAAGACCGCGCGGCCTCAAATGACCACCGTGCGGCCCAGGGTGTTGCCCACGCCAAAACCGGCGGATGTCCCCGTGGCGGGCGAAGTCATCAGCGAACCCCTCGGCATGACCGAGGCGGAGGTTGGAACTGTTTTGCTCAACTTCATCCCATCTGAAGAAGAAGAGAGCATTGAGTACGCGGATGTGGTTGTGGCGGGCGGGCGCGGCATGGGCAGCCCCAAAGGGTTTGGTTTGTTGAAGGAACTCGCGGATGCGTTGGGCGGCGTGGTTGGCGCGTCTCGTCCGGCGGTGGATGCGGGCTGGATCAGCTATGCGCATCAAGTGGGGCAAACCGGCAAAACCATTCGGCCAAAGTTGTATATCGCGGCGGGCATCAGCGGGGCCATTCAGCATCGCGTGGGTGTGAGCGGCAGCGATTTTATTTTGGCGATCAACAACGACCCCAACGCGCCCATTTTTGGCATTGCCGATTTTGGGATTGTGGGCGATGTGTTTCAGGTGGTGCCGGAACTGACAAAGCAAATAGCGGCTGGCGACCAGCCACTAGCAACTAGCAACTAACATGACCAAACTAACATTCGACGCCATCGTCGTGGGGGCGGGGCCAGCGGGAACAAGCGCGGCCATCACCATGGCAAAAAGCGGGCTAAAAGTGATTTTGATTGAGCGCGGGCGGTTCGCCGGGAGCAAAAACTTGTTCGGCGGCGTGCTTTACACCGAGGCGATCAAAGAAGTGTTGCCCGATTTTGCCAAGCGCATCCCCAGCCCGCCATTTGAGCGCCCGGTGACCGAGCAGGGCTACTGGCTGCTCTCGCCAGACAGCGTGGTGCGGTTTATGCACAAAAGCGAGAGTTACAAAAAAGAGCCAGCCGATGCCTACATCTCTTTGCGCGCCAAGTTTGACGAATGGTATGCGGCGCAGGCCGTTGCCGCGGGCGCGCTGCTCATTACCAAAACCACCGTCACCGATTTCATCAAAGACGAGAAAGGCCGCGTGGTGGGCGTGCAAACCGACCGGCCAGAAGGCGACGTGTACGCGCCAATCGTGGTGCTGAGCGAGGGCGTGAACAACCTGTTGGCCCAAAAGCTGGGGCTGGCAAAGATGGATTTGCCGCCGCGCCTCGTGGCGCTCTCGGTCAAGGAAGTCATCGGGCTGCCTCAGCCGCAAATTGAACAGCGCTTTGGGCTGAATGGCGTGAAGGAAGGCGTGGCGATTGACATTTTTGGCGATGCCACGCTGGGCTTGCCCGGCACGGCGTTCATCTACACCGGCAAAACCAGCATAAGCATTGGGATGGGGCTTTTGCTGGAGGAATTTGTCCAGCACAATCTTCACCCGCACGAGGTGTTAGCCCGCTTCAAGAGCCATCCGGTGGTGAAACCGCTTATTCAAGGCGGCGAGTCGCTGGAATACGGGGCGCATCTCATCCCGGAATATGGCTACGACCGCATGCCCAAGCTGTTTGCGGATGGCGTTCTGGTCGCTGGCGATGCGGGCGGAATGGTGGACGCGCTTCACCGCGAGGGCACCAACCTGGCGATGACCGCGGGCCGCATGGCCGGCGAGACGGCCATCGAAGCGCACAAACAAAATGACTTTAGCGCCAAATTCCTGCGCGAGTATCGCCGCAAGCTGGATGACAGCTTTGTGATGAAAGACCTTAAGCAATACCGGCGCATGACCGACTTTTTGGATGAGACGCCGCACTTTATGAAGACTTACATTGACTTTGCCAACGACGCAGCGATGCGCTACTTTAATGCGCACGGCTTGCCCAAGCGCGATATGGAAAAGGGCATCGTCAAAAGCCTGGGCCAGCGCCGCAACTTTATGGGCGTGGCCAAAGACATGATGAAGTTGATGCGCGGGATGGGAATCTGAAACGAGTAGACCTCACAGATCTGCGAGACCTGTGAGGTCTGCCGACAAAAACATGGATAAAAACTTTCAACCCCTTGACCCCGCCTTGCGCGAGAGCCTGCCCAAGGTGAACGTGGACGACATGATCTCCTCGGTCAAGTATTACGTGGATGAGGAAAAGTCGCATTTGTGGATCAAGAGCCACGATGTGTGCGCCCAGTGCAAGGCCAAGCCGTGTTTGTTTTTCTGCCCGGTGGAGGTGTATAAGACCGACAACGAGGGCAAAGTGCTGGTGGGGTATCAGGCGTGCGTGGAGTGCGGCAGTTGCCGCGTGGGCTGCCCATTCCTTAACATTGGCTGGGTTTTGCCGCGCGGCGGGTATGGCGTGGCGTATAAGTTTGGATGAACACGCGTGAAGTATGAAGAGCAAAAGCAGATGAATAACGTGTAAGATGTAACCTCTGGTGAGGTGGAGCAAGTTTTTGCGCCACTCACGCATTACACATTACACGTTGTTTTCAAGGGAGGCAACCATGTTCAAGACCGCAATCGAGAGAATTGACGAGGCCGCCCTCGCGCTTATTCAGCAAATAGACGCGCATGGCGAGGCATTGCAGGCGTATCTGGACGCCGAACGCATCGAAAATATGACCCGCGCCCGCGCCGAAGCGGTGAATTTGCGCCGCGCCCTGCTTGGCGCGCAGATGGGGCCGTTATATTGGGATGCCCCATCCGAGATGATAGAACACGCGGTGGATGACAAAACCCACACGGTTGCCGAATCTGCCGACGCGATTGAGAAGACCTTGCACCAACACAGGCCGCATTAAGTTCAATTTTTCTGGGAAGAGTTGTTTTGTGGCAGATTCCAGCGCCACCAATCTGGCCGCGCGTGGCAGTTGGCTGGGGTTGGATGTGATTAACCCGGCCACGCTCACATCCCCTCAGGTGTTTTGTTCTATGCAACTGCATTGCCCTTACATTCGGGATAACAACGGGTTAATCACTCTCAGGGTGTAGCACGATGAGAAGTCGGACTGCTCAGGCTGGGCACGTTTTTGGCTTACCCAGCCTGAACAATCCGACTTTTTCTTATTTCTGAATGATTGGCATGTGTACCCGCGCCAACATGCCGCCGTGCTCGACCGCGCCCACGTCGCAGGCGCCCGCGCGGGTTGCGCCACGCTGATCGCGCGGGGCGTAAGTTGCGCACGAGGCCGCATCCCCCGCGTTTACCGCCGGGCTGTTGGCGGCGGGCATAAATGTGTTCATGGCAAAGATTCCCCCGTTATATCCCAACGCACCCATAAATAGTTGGCCTTGTCCCACCGTGCGGTCACTGGGGTGCCCAAGCTGGCCGCAGGCGCCTGCCGTGATGTTGTTGCTGCCATCAGCAAACATGCCGCCATCGCAATTGTTGGCCGCGCCAAAAATGGCCGTGTTGTAAAGCTGAACCTTGCCCACGCCGCCAGCATCCTCGTAAATGGCGTTGCCCGCCAGCGCTGTGTTGTCTCCAAATGTGCTGTTGACAAAAATGCCCCACCGCGCGGCATGGTGCAACCCGCCGCCAAAGCGCCCGGCGGTGTTGCCCGCAACCGTGGCATTTACAAAAAACAGATTGTCATCGCTGTTTTGGTAAATCCCACCGCCATCGCCCGTGGAGCCAGTGGCGCGGTTGCCGCTGATTGTGACATTGTGCGCAAAAAACGTGCTGGCCCCGTGCCAGATTCCCCCGCCGCCCGGCCCGCTGGCGGTGTTGTTCACCACATTCACATCCCACAATTCCACATGATTGCCATAGCTGTTAATGCCGCCGCCTTCGTAGGCCGAATTCTGGCTTACAGTGGTGCGCGTGATGTTGACAAAGCCGCCCACGTTCCACACACCGCCGCCGCTGCCGGTGGCGGTGTTCTGGCTGATGAGGCTGTCGCTCACATACAGGTCGCCGATGGTCTCAATCCCCGCGCCATACCCGCCGCTGTTCTGGCTGATGACGCTTGCATACACCGCCACGCTCGCGCCAGAGGCCACAAACAGGCCCGCCCCGTCCAGCGCGGTGTTGCCATGAAGGGTGGTGTTTCGCACATCGCTCCTGCCTTCCACATACATGCCGCCGCCCTGGCTGATGCCCGACCCAACGCCATTCCCCGCGATGCGGCTGTTTGAGACAAACAACTTGCCGCTGCCAGATACCCACACCGCGCCCCCGGCGGGCGAAATGTTGTTCTCCAAAACGCTGCCAGAGATGTAAACCTCGCTGTTAATTTCGGCCACCACCGCACCGCCGCGCGTGAGCGCCTGGTTGTTGCGCAATTGGGCGTTTTCCAGCCGCAGGATGGATTGCGTGGCTTCGATGGAGCCGCCGCCCACGGCGGAAAAGCCATCCACCAGCGTGATGTTTTTGAGCGCAAGCTCTGCCCCCGGAGAGACAAAAAAGTGGCGGTTGGCGTTGCCGCCGCTTAACGTAATTTTCCCCCCGCCGTCCAGCGCGGCGTTTGCCAAAACCACTTTCTCGGTGATGGAAATGGTGAGCGGGTTCGGCCCGCAGTTAAATGTGATGCTCCCGCCAGCCAGCAGTGCCGTCGCTAGCGCGGCGTTGGTGCAGCTGCCCGGTGAGCCATTGCCAATCACGGCGTCATCGGGCGCGTGGGCGGTATGCGCCAGCGCGGGAGTAGCCATCCCCAACGCAACTGCCATCGAAAAAAAGAGTCTGCTAAATTGCTTCATGTTTGCCTCCTGAAAGTTCTTTCTTATATCAAAATATCTCAAAATCTAAACTGCAACTCAGTGCGCACCACTGTGCCGGCCAGCCGCATATTTATCGTGTATTTGGTTTGAATGCAAGGCGCAG
>DAORUN010000063.1:17958-19938 GCA_035433205.1 Thermoflexales bacterium
CCGTCTTCCGTCTCCCGTCTTTTTATTTTGTTTCTCCGCTAAAATCTGCGTGTTATGCGACCGCGCTCACTGCTCAACACAACCATCATCATTGGGGTGATGTATGTGCTGAGCAACCTTACTGGCTTTGGCCAGCGCATCATCGTCACGGCGCGGTTTGGCACCGGCGCGGAATACGATGCCTTCAACGTCGCCTCGCGCATCCCTGAACTGCTGTTTAACTTGTTTGCGGGCGGGGCGCTGGCCTCGGCGTTCATCCCCATTTTTGCGGGGTATTTGGGCAAAAACGAAAGAACGCAGGCGTGGACGCTGGCCCGTTACACCGCCATGCTGGTGTTTGGGGTGGTCGCCATTGGGGCGGCCATCGCCTGGCTGATGGCCCCCGCGATTGTGAGCGCCATCACCGATGCCGGGTTTGGCCCGGCGCAAACCGCCCTTGCCGCCAGCCTGATGCGCGTGATGCTGGTCTCGACCATCCTCTTTAGCGTGAGCGGCCTGCTGATGGGTGTGCTGCAATCGAATGGCTCGTTTATCGCCCCGGCCATTGCCCCATCGCTTTACAACCTGGGCATCATGTTTGGGGCGTTGTTTTTGTGGCCGCTGGGCATGATGGGTGTTGCGCTGGGCGTGGTGATTGGCGCGGCGGCGCATTTGGCCGTGCAACTGCCCGCGCTGTTCCGCACCGGCGCGCGCTGGCAAGACACGCAAGGCGATCTGGACGAGCATGACATCCGCCACGTCCTGGCCCTGATGATCCCGCGCGTGATTGGGCTGGGCGCATCACAAATCAACTTTCTGGTCAACACCCGCATCGCGTCGGGCATGGGCGAGGGGGCCGTGTCTGCGCTTTCGCTGGCCTTCGCCATTTTGCTTTTGCCCATCGCGGCCATCGCCCAGAGCATTGGCACGGCCTTGTTCCCCACCCTCAGCGCCCACGCCGCCCGCGGCGAGAAAGATGCGTTCTCCGCAAAAATTACGCAAGCGCTGGGCATCACCTTTGCGCTCTCTGCGCCCGCCACCGTTGGCCTTATTTTGCTGGGCGGGCCGCTGGTGCGCCTGCTTTTCGAGCGCGGCGCGTTCACCGCAAACTCCACCAGCGCGGTCTCGTTTGCGCTGGCCTGCTACGCCCCTGGGCTGATCGGTCACGCATCGTTGGAAGTGACCACGCGCGGGTTTTACGCCATCAAAGATACCAAGCGCCCGGTGATCGTGGCGGTGTGCGGCGTGCTGCTCAACATCGCGCTCAGCCTCATCCTTGCCCGCGTGTTTGAAGGCGCGGGGCTGCCCGGTTTTGGCGGCGTGGCGCTGGCAAACTCCATCGCTACGCTCATCGAGGCCGCGTGGATGTTGGCCTGGCTGCGTGGGCGGGCGGGTCTGCGCGGGCTGGGGCGCATGGGCGCGGGCGCGGCAAAATCCATCCTTGCCAGCGGGGTGATGGGTCTTGCGCTGGTTGCGTGGCTGCGCTTTGCGGGCGATGGCGCTCTGGCGACGTTGGCCGCGCTTGTTTTGGCGGCGGTTGTGTATGGCGCGGCCTCGCTGGCGCTGGGGAATGATTTGATTAAGAGTCTCGTTAAGGGCCTGACCGCTCGGTAAGCGAAGCGGCGCGGTCAGACCTCTTAAAAACACTAGTGCTCGGAGCGCTCAAAGCGCTCCGAGCACTCATAAGTAAACATGGAACAACCAAAAGAAAATGTGCGCATCACCGATTACCGCGTGATGCCCTGGCCGGATGGTACGCGGGTGACGCTGGAGATGGGTCTCACGCCCTTCCGCGTCTTGCCCGCGCTGGATATGCTCATTGTGAGCGAGGCGGGCGAGGTGCTGCGGCACACCTCGTATTTGGGCGCGTTGGAGCGCCGCCCCGCGCCCACGCTGCATTTGCCAAAACTTGCGCCCGGCACAAAGCTCCTGGCTGTCATGCAAATGCTGGATGGCGATGCGGTCACCCAGGAGGTGATTGTGCCGTTTGAGGTGGCCGGG
>DAORUN010000064.1:0-11110 GCA_035433205.1 Thermoflexales bacterium
TGTAGCTCTTAAATGGCGGGATGCCAGCGAGATTTCACGCAAGATAGTGATTGAATCCCCAGATTATTCGATGCTGCTGGAGGACATACTTCGCCCTGTGTACGAAAGCTATACGGCGGGGGTATATCTCACCAATGTTGTGGCAAGAACCTCGGAGCAGATGGCGCATATAGAACTGGAAGTGAACAGCCCTTCACTCCTGCCCATCCAAAATTTGGAGGCCTCATATCGGTTGATGCGCGAAGGGCGCAAAATAGCCTATGTTGCTTTTCAGGATCAGTCTCCATTTCAGCGACAGATAAATGCCAGAGCAACTTTGAACAATCCTTATAGTGCATTGCCTGTTAAAGAGGCTCGAATGTTCAAAGGCAGGGAAAAAGAACTGGGCCAGTTGCAAGAAGTAATTGGCAGCGAGCAACGAATCGCAGTGTTATATGGTCAATTGCGTGTGGGAAAAACTTCTTTGGCCCATCATGCTGTTCAGCAGGTGTTGCCAGAGAAAAATCATTTTGCTTCGTATGTAGATTTGCAAAAACTGGCTGAAAAAACCGATGATGAGCTTTGGCGGGAACTGGCATCAGCCATAAACAAGACAGCAGTTGAGCAGCGGCGGGTGCGGACACGGCGGGCGCTGTTTGAGCGAACGCTTCGGGCCAGAAAAGGTGAGGCTTTTCGCATTTTCAACCAGGAGTTAAAGGAAATTTGGCCAATATTTGGCGGCAACCATCCTGTGCTATTTGTAGACGAGCTTGGAGCGCTGGAAAATGGCGCGACTTGGCCGCGCAGCGAGGCAGATCGCCTCATAGCTAACATGATACAGCTCATCGAGGAACATCCAGACATGCGCTGGGTGTTATGTGCGCATGAATCGCTGCTTAAAGATCAAAACATTCAAAGCGCCAGCAGGCCCATCCTAAAAATGGCCTTCCAAATTGCGATGAAATACCTGGATCAAACCGCGGCCTTGCGCTTGATTCGCGAGCCTTTGGTAAGCCAGCTGACATATGACCCAGACGCGGAAAAAGAGATTTTGCGGCTTACAGGCTGCCATCCCTATTTTTTACATTCGCTGTTGTTTGGCATTGTGGCCGAGGTGAATGCCGGTTCTGGGCGTCTGGTAAAAACAGCCGATGTGAATATCGCCATGGAACGACTCCTTGATTCTGGGGGATATCAGTTCAGCCATTTGGTAAGCAATTTATCTGAGAGGGAAAGAACGGTTCTCTCATCAATTGCCGGGCTAACCGCAAATTCGGAGACAATTACGATAACCGAACTTTTAAGAGACTGGCAGCGCAAGGGGCTGCAAACAAGCGTTTATGAGCTGAAGGATATTGTAGACACGCTATGTGGTTATGGCGTGATTGATTCGCTGTCAAACGACGCGAAAATGTCATCTCGATATTTCATCAGTGTTCCTTTACTCGCAAAGTGGCAAAGAAGGCGCGGACACGTCTGAGGCGTTTATATGACTATTACAACAAATCCATTTTCCATTATGCTGGCATCTTTGCCGCCAGATTTATTTTTTGGCCGCCGGTCTCTGATTGCCGCCATTTTGGAAAGTTTAAGCGCGCCCACACCGGCTTCTTTTTCAATTTATGGCCCAAGAACTCTGGGTAAAACCTCTCTGCTCAGATATCTTTGCCATACAGAAAGACACCATCTGGAGATGGCGACAACGAGGTTTATTTACACGGATTTTCGGAATGTGTCCAGCTCACAGATTGTGCCCGCATTGGCAGACGCGATTTTTGTGTCAATGCGTGAATCATCTGCGCCACCCACATTTAGACGCGAAGACATCCGCGCAGATAATACAGAACAGCTTCGCGCAGATCTGACGCGGTATCTGAACGCGATTGCGCCACAGAACAGGCTGGTGTTTTGCATTGATCATTTTGACCGCGCCTTTAGCAATATTTCTGCGGCAGATGACAGCTTCTTGCGCCAACTGACCGACATTCACAGTTACGTGATTGCCTCTGAGGAACAGCTTTCAGAGTTATTGGCTAAGGGCGCGCGGGTGGAATCGTTTTTTGTGCAAGTGCTATTACCGCGGCAAATTGAACTTTTGTCTCTGGACGAATGCAAGGAACTGGCCGACAAACCATCCGCCAAAGCGGGTCAAAAGTTCGCCACGGCTGAGATTGACTATATCGCGCAATTTATGGGCGGGAACCCATTATTACTGACACTGGGTTGCGAATATCTTTTTAATTTGGCTCGCCTGAATGAAGGTTATGCGAACTTGCGCGACAGCCTGCACAAAAACCAAACGCTGCAAGAGCAAGTCTCTGTTGCGCTTGAATCCTCTTCTACTATTGAACAGGTATTGCGCCTTATTGATGAGACAGCTGGCCCGGCAGCCATCGCTGCGCTGAACAAAGTTTTATCCGGTCAGCAGCTTGACCATCAAGATGCGCGTTTGGCTGTTCAGAAAAGTTTGATGGTGAGTGATTTTGAGACAGGCAGCTACCGTCCGTTTAGCGAAATTTATCGGCGGCATGCGCTATCGCTTGGCGCGCCCGCCCAAGGATTGAACCGTGTTGTTGGGATTTTAGACTTAACCCGCATTGATAGAGTTGTGCTGGAATATTTGCTGGCTCATTCAGGCCAGGTATGCTCATTTGCAGAACTGTTGTCGCTTTGGGGTGATAACAACGCAACAAAAAGAGGATTGGAGGCAGTCGTTCATCGTTTGCGCGGTGAATTCAAACGCAAGGAAATTCAACACCTCTCCATTGAGAATGTTCGCGGCGAGGGATTTAAACTGTTAGTCAGTTAAAAAAAACAGGAAATCTGTTTGGCGAGATTGATAAAAGGTGCCCCTTAGGCAAGAAAACACACCTGGCAATTTTCGGCTTTGGATAGCATAGCTTCAGAGAAGGTCAGCCAATCTCGTACCGGCAAAATACTGACCGCGATGGAGTTTGCATTAGGTTTAACATCAATTAACACAATTCTCTTGTTGATAGTCATATCAAAGCCAGTGAAACGCGTATAATGATCGAGTTCTCCCCACACCTCGCGCAAACCAGAATTTTTAATTCTCGCACTTAGATCGCAAACAGCGTTAATATAAAAAGCATGAGCAGCAATAACACCAAAAATCTTTTATCTCCGAAACAGCGCGAAGATTTTTTCAAAACATTAAAAGCCCGTTTTGAGAAAAACACAAAACGCCACAAAGGGATTGAGTGGGCCAAAGTGCAGGCCAGGTTGGAAGCCAATGCAGAAAAAGTGTGGTCGCTCAGCGAAATGGAATCAACCGGCGGCGAGCCGGATGTGGTTGGGCACGACCTCAAAACCGGCGAATATATTTTTTACGATTGCGCCGCAGAAAGCCCCAAAGATCGCAGAAGTTTTTGTTACGATGGCGAAGCGCTGGAATCCAGAAAAGAGAACAAACCCGCCAATAGCGCCATCGGGATGGCGACTGCGATGGGTGTTGAGTTGTTAACCGAGGCGGAATACCGCGAATTGCAAAAGCTGGGTGAGTTTGACACAAAAACCTCAAGCTGGGTAAAAACGCCCGAGGGGATTCGCAAACGCGGCGGGGCCATTTTTTGCGACCGCCGCTACGATACGGTGTTTACGTATCACAACGGCGCGGAGTCATACTATGCCAGCAGGGGGTTCCGCGGCTCGCTAAAGGTCTGAGTTTTTTGTCGCATCGTGTTAATCAACCTCGCGGGTTGGCCTGCGTCTTTAGAAGGCAAGCCAACCCGCGAGGTTTTTTTTGACGCCTGACAAAAAACAGGCCCAACCGCTTCTGGCGGCGGGCCTGTTTTTTAGCAGAGAGATAACGCTCCGTCTCTCTGCATTTCTTCGTAACCGAAGATTACTTGCTCTTCGGGGCGTTTTCCTTCAAAATCTGGTTGGCGCTCTTGACGGCGGTGTCAAGCGCGGCCTTCGGGTCGCCTTCGCCCTTCACGCCAACGGCCACAACCGTGTCGGCGATCAGCTTGCGAACGGGATCGTAACCCGCAACCGGAGCTTCGATCTTGCCGTAAGGCAGGGCCTCGGTGAACAGGCTGGCGAAACCGGCGGCGGCTTCGGGATAGTTGGCAAACGCCTTGTTGGCCTTGGTCGCCTCAAGCACGCCCGC
Source organism: Thermoflexales bacterium (assembly GCA_035433205.1). Taxonomy (GTDB): domain Bacteria; phylum Chloroflexota; class Anaerolineae; order J036; family Brachytrichaceae; genus DAORUN01. Next base: position 4,112 of record DAORUN010000064.1, read on the forward strand.
GGCTGCGCTCTGGCGCACCGGGAAGTAGCCGGAGATGTTGGAGAACTTGGTGGTGTTATCCTTCTCGCCGAAGGCTTTCATGAACAGCCACGCGGCCAATTCCTTCTCCGGGGTGTTCTTCATCACCGACCAGGACGCGCCAAACAGGTTTGTGCCTGGCTTGGCGGGGTCGGCCTGCGGGTGGCGGGTGATGGTCCACTTGACCTTCGCGCCCTTCTCAACCGCATCGGCATAGAACGGCAGACCGGCCTGAGAGGAGGTGACGAACAGCAACTGACCGTTGGCAAAGCGGGTCTGCTCGCCGTTGGTCTCGCCTGCTGGCAACTGGATGGCGCAGCCATTCTTGAACAGGCGCTGGATCAGCGCGAGTGAATCCACGCCAGCCTGGCTGTTGAACACATACTCGCTGGCATCGGCCTTCAGAATGTCGCCGCCATTGGCGAACACGATCGAGGCGAAGTTGCTGGCATCGTTGCGCCAAATCCACCCGGAGATGTCTTTGCCATCGGCGGTCTTCATGCCCTTCACTTTGCAGGCCATTTCCTCAAATTCCTTGAGGGTCTTGGGCGGCGCGCTGTATCCGGCGGCCTTGAGCAGGTCGAGGTTCACATACAGCGAATCCATCGAGCGCTGGGTGGGGAAGCCGAGGCGCTCGCCGGGGAACTGCGGCGCGTTGTCGCTGTCCAGGAAGGACTTGTAGTAATCCTTCTGGTCATCGGCGCTCAAACCGTACTTGGCGCTGCTCATGAACGGGTTGAGGTTCACGGCTTTGCCCAGATCGCGGTAGCTGGCAGCCTGGTTCTGGTAAGCAATGACAACATCGGGCAAAGCGCCGCCAGCCGAGATGGCCGCGTTCACTTTGTTGAACACATCGTCATAGCTGGCGCCGGCATTCTCCAGCTTCACGCTGATGCCGTATGGGTTCTTGGCGTTGAAGTCGTTCACGATCTCCAGCACGGTGCTGAAGGTGCGGCCCGTGTAGCGGTGCCAGAACAGAATCTCGGTGGGCTTCTCTTTGGTCAGGGTGATGGAATCCACCTCTGCCGCTGTTTTGGGCGGGTTGCTCACAGCCGCAGCGGGGGCGGGAGCCTTGGTCGCCTCGGCGGGCTTGGCGGGGGCGGCGGTTGGGGCTGCTGCGCCTGTGCAGGCAGACAGAGCCATCGCAATCGCCGCGGCAAACGGGACTATTGTGCGGAAATTCATATATTTTCTCCTTTTCCTTTTTTCGGCAGGCTGCATTTGCGCCACCCGCCAATTCTTGAATTTAGAATGCAAATTCAGAATGTAGGAATTTTAGTCGTATTTCTGCGCTCTGCGCTTCGCATTCACAAATTCTAAATCCTACTTCACACCAGACTTCGCCACACCTTCAACGAAGTACTGCTGAGTGAACAAATACAAAATGACGATGGGCAGCACGATCATCACCGCCACCGCCATGGCAAGCTGGCCTTCCGCGCCGCCATCGGTTTGCAAAAAGTTTTGCAAGCTGACCGAGAGCGTGCGCATGGGCAGATCGCGAGTCACAAGCTGGGTCCACTTAAATTCGTTCCACGCGCCAATGAAAGTGAGCAGGCCCACCGTCATGAAGGCCGGTTTTGCCAACGGCATCATCATTTGCGCCAAATAGCGCATGTGCCCCGCCCCGTCAATCCGCGCGGCGTCAAACAAATCTTTTGGAATTTGCATGAAATACTGGCGCAGCAAAAAGATGGCGAATGCGCTGGCCATGAACGGGATGGTGAGCGCGGCGTAGGTGTTTTGCCAGCCCGTGCGCGGAATGAGCGAGATGATGAAATCCTGACTCGCCAGCGCCTCCCCGCTCAACGGCTCATACATCATAATCACGCGCGGCACAAGCACCAGCTCTTCGGGAATCATGAGCGCGGCCAGCACGGCCACGAACAAAATTTTCTTGCCGGGAAACTCCAGCATGGCGAAGGCATACGCGGCCAGCGCCGAGGTAATGAGGACGCCCGTAACGGAAACGGCCGCGACCAAAAACGTGTTGAAAAACTGCCGCGCCAGCAAAGGGATGCCGGTCAATGTTTTGTAGGTGGAGCTAAGGTCAATCCGGCGGATGGCCTCTGGGTAGTTGCCAAATTCTGGTGGAGATGTGCCAAAAGGCGGCCACGGCCAGAACGACTTGAGCGCGCTGGGCACCGAACTGAATTCGATGTTGATGAAATCGCCAAAGCTTTTGAACGACGAGAGCACCATCCACACAAAGGGCAGCAACGCCAAAATGCCCACAAAAATGAGGATGAGGTAAAGCGCGACACGCCCAAATTTGAACTTCATTTGCGGCGCGTTTGCGTAGGTGTTTGCCATCTATTTAATCCCGTTTTTTTTATTTCACCGCGCGGGCGGCGTGTCAATAATTCGTGTGGCGGTTGCCATACCACTGCTGGAAAATGGTGACGCCCAGGATGAGCGTGAACAAAAGAAAGGCCAACGCAGATGCGTATCCCGCCCGTTGAAATTCGTACATTTGTTTATACGTAAGCAAGGCGGCGGTCATCGTGCCGTTGTCTCCGCGCGTCATCACCCAAATATGGTTAAACGCCTTGAACGTGCCGATGATGGTGACCAGCGAGAGAAAGAACGTGGTGGGCGAAAGCAGCGGGATGGTGATGTCTTTCAGAATCTGCCACGCGTTCGCGCCGTCAATTCTGGCGGCCTCGTACATTTCGTTGGGGATGTTGCCCAGACCGCCCAAAAAGATGGTGGTGTCGTAGCCCACAAACACCCAGGTGGTGTAAATAATCACGGCGGTCATCGCCAGGCTCGGCCCAGTCAGCCAATCTGGCAAGTTCAAATTCATGGATTGCGACATCAACGTGAAGATGCCTTTGTTCTCCAGCAGCCACTTGGGGCCAACCCCGCCAAACGCGCGTATCACCGCGTTGATGAGGCCGAGATCGGGGCTGAACATGCGCGCCCACACCGCCGCGCTGGCAACGGTGGATGTGATGTATGGCAAAAACATCACCACGCGAAAGAACGCCCGCCCCTTGAGCTTTTGATAGAGCACCAGCGCCAGCCCCAGCGCAAGGCTGAGCTGCAAAGGCACGCTGATGAGCGAGTAGGTGATCGTGGCGCCCAACGACGGCCACAATTCGCTATCTGGCTGTAAAGCGCGGGTGTAGTTATCAAACCCAATCCACTCTCGAAAGATTACCCGAAAGTTGGACAAGCTGATGACAAAACCAATGATGACGGGGATCAGCGTAAAACCAATGAGGATGATTAATGCCGGAGAAAGAAAACCATAGGCCATCAAAGCCTCTTTTGCGCCCTTGCTCAAACCAGAGCGAGGACGGGGTTTGTCCGGCGTTTTTGCGTGCAGTGTCGTCACTCCTAAACCTCCACCTGACAGCAATACTTTGACTTGATTAAATGCGCATTAACCGCGCGTGCCGAATTGTACCCGAATACCCAAATAAAAATGCACCGCGTTCTTCGCCCTTGCCACAAACCCAATGTAAAGATACACTACCGCCCCATCAACAAAACTTAATCTTTAGGCCGTACACTTTTTTTCATGGCAACCCTACCCGCAACTCCACACGTAAACGACAAACGCGAAATTTTTGGCTGGGCGATGTACGACTGGGCGAACAGCGCTTTTAGCACAACGGTTGGCACGGTGTTTTTGGGGCCATACCTGGCCACGCTCGTCACCGCCGCTGCGCAAGGCAACCCCGATGGGCATGTGCGCCTGCTCGGCTTGCCCATCGCCCCAGATTCGTTTTTGCCATATTGCATCGCCTTCTCGGTGGTGTTTCAGGCCGGCCTGCTCCCCATCCTCGGGGCGATAGCCGACTACTCGCACCGCCGCAAGCAGATGATGCAGTTCTTCGCCACGCTGGGCGCCATCGCCACAATTGGGCTGTTTTTTGTGCAGGGCAGTTTGTGGTGGCTGGGCGGCATTTTATATGTGATCGCCAACCTGGCCTTTGGCGCATCCATCGTGTTCTACAACTCGTATCTGCCAGACATCGCCAGTGAGGACCAGCGCGACCGCGTATCGTCATACGGCTGGGCCATGGGCTACCTGGGCGGCGGGCTGCTGTTGGTGCTTAACTTGATTTTGTTCATGTTTGGCGACAAATTTGGCATTGATGGCGGGCTGGCTGTGCGCATCAACCTCGCTTCGGCGGGCGTGTGGTGGCTGCTCTGGTCATTCATCACTTGGGCGCGGTTGCGCTCGCGCTACTCTGCCCGCGAGCTGCCCGCCGGAGATTCGGTGCTCACGGTGGCCTTCAAGCAGTTGTCTCACACGATGGAAACCCCGCCGCGCACCATCGCCTTCCTGCTGCTTTCGCCGCTGGCAATCTTTGTGCTGCTCCCGCTCGCCATCGCGCTCAACCTGCCCATTGAATTTGTGTTCCTCGCCATGTTTGGCCCGGTCATCATGATCGGCATCTTCTTGTGGCGCAAATCCAAAAAGCTGCCAGAAACGGCCAAATTTTTGTTGGCCTATTTAATTTACAACGATGGCATCCAAACCGTGATTGGCGTCTCGGCCACGTTTGCCGCCGCGCCGGTGTCTCGCGGCGGCCTGGCCATGCCGGTCAGCCGCCTCACCATTCTCATTTTGATGATTCAGTTTGTGGCATTTGGCGGCGCGTTGTTTTATGGCTGGCTGGCCCGCAAAATTGGCAGCAAACGCGCTCTGGTCATCAGCATCATCATTTGGGCCATGACCGTGATTTACGCCTTTGTGGGCATGCGCAACCCGGCGGTGGTGGCGGGCATTGGGCTGCCTCAGCAAGAGCTGGAATTTTGGGTGCTCGGCTTCTTCATCGCCACCGTGATGGGCGGCAGCCAGGCGCTCAGCCGCAGTTTGTTCTCGCAAATGGTGCCGGTCAGCCAGGAAGCCGAGTTCTTCGCCATTTACGAAATTTCCGAGCGCGGCACCTCGTGGCTGGGGCCATTTGTATTCGCGGCGGTCAACCAAACGATGGGCAACCTGCGCCCAGCGTTGCTCTCGGTCGTCATCTTTTTTGTGGTCGGTCTTGCTATACTATTCTTTGTAAACACAAGCCGCGCTGCTCAAGAGTCGGGGCGCGGCATGGCAAAAACATAGCTTTTCGCCGCCAGGATGCGGAGTATCAAAGAAATAAGAAATAAGAAATAAGAACAAGAATTTTTGTGTCGCGCAATTTCTTGTTTCCCGTTTCTTATTTCTTTCCGTTTCTCTGCGCCTCTGCGGTGAAACCAAAGAATCATGACCGAATTCAACATTGACGCCCTCATCCCAGCAGAAATGGCGCAGCGCGCCGAACAAATTGGCGTAAAAAAAGCGCACACCGGCGTGCTCCGGCTATTCGCTCTGGCTGTGCTGGCCGGGGGTTTCATCAGCCTGGGCGCCATCTTTTCCACCGTCATGCTGGCCGGCTCCAGCGCATTGCCATACGGCGTGGCCCGTTTGCTGGCCGGGCTGGCCTTTTGCCTGGGGCTTATTTTGGTGGTGGTGGGCGGCGCAGAGCTGTTCACCGGCAACACGCTCATTGTGATGGCGTGGGCCAACCGCCGCGTGAGCACGCTGGAATTATTGCGCAACTGGCTCATTGTCTACACCGGCAATTTTGTCGGATCGGTCGCCACGGCCATCATGGTTTTTCTCAGTGGGCATTACACATTTGGCGCGGGCAGCGTGGGGGCGGCGGCGCTTTCCATTGCCAACACAAAAACCGGCGAAGCATTTGTGCCCGCGGTGATGCTGGGCGTTTTGTGCAATGTGCTGGTGTGCCTGGCGGTGTGGCTCACATTTAGCGCGCGCAGCACGGTAGACAAAATCGCCGCGATTATTTTCCCCGTTGCCGCTTTTGTGGCCGCCGGGTTTGAGCACAGCGTGGCCAACATGTATTTCATCCCGATGGGGCTGCTGATTAAGACATTTGACCCCGCGTTCGTGACCAAAATGAACGCCGCGGTGGACAACATCACCCTGTTCAACTTCTTCGTGAGCAACCTTGTGCCGGTCACCATCGGCAACATCATCGGCGGCGGCTTTTTGGTTGGCGCGGCCTACTGGGCCATCTTTTTGCGCAACAAATAAAAGTGATAGTTGAGAGTGATAGTTAATAGTGGCATTCGCGTTGCCCGCTATAACTATCACTATCAACTATAACTTCACGTTTCACGTTCCAAATTTCTGAATTCAGCATTCAGAATTCAGCATTCCCTACGCCTTCACATCCTCCAGCCGAAGGCTAAGCTGAATGCTGGCCCCATCCGCGCCCATGGACACGCCGTAAATGGTGTTGGCCGCCTCAACCGTGCCGCGGTTGTGCGTAATCACCACAAACTGCGTGTTATCCGCCATGTTTTGCAGCATCCCGCGGAAACGGCCCACGTTCGCCTCATCCAGCGCGGCATCCACTTCGTCCAGCACGCACAGCGGCGTGGGCTTTACCCGCAAGATGGCGAACAGCAGCGCCGCGGCTGTGAGCGAGCGCTCGCCGCCAGAGAGCAAGGCCAGCGTTTGCGGGCGTTTGCCCGGCGGCTGAGCCGAAATCTCCACCGCCGCCTCATCAATATTTTCCGCGTTCACCAAAGTTAGTTTGGCTTGCCCGCCGCCAAACAACACCTTGAACGTTTGCGCAAACGCGTTGGCAATCGCCTCAAACGTTTGGCGGAAAGTCACGTTCATCACTTCGTTCAACTCGGTGATCACTTGCCGCAGCGCTTCGCTGGCGCGGTCAAGGTCGGCGCTTTGTTCGGTGAGGAAGGTGAAGCGTTTAGACAACTCGTCGTATTCGCCCGCCGCCTCAAAGTTGATCGCGCCCAGCCGCTTGATCTGCCCGCGCAACTGGTTCATCCGTTCCTCCATGCCTTCGGGCAATTCCTCCACCGGCGGCAGATTGGCAAGTTTAGTTGCTAGTCGCTGGTTGCTGGTTGTTGGTTGTTGGTTAACGTCCGCAGGCGCAGAACCATCGTCTATCGTCTGTCGTCCATCGTCCAACGCCAAACCGTCTTCCGTCTTCCGTC
>DAORUN010000064.1:11210-18731 GCA_035433205.1 Thermoflexales bacterium
CCGTCTTCCGTCTTCCGTCTCCCGTCTGCGTTTGCGTCCTCCTCTTCCGGCAACTGATCCCGCGCCCGCTCCTCCAGCGAATCCAGCTCATCCTGATGGCGCAGCAACTCAAGCTCCAGCGCGTTGAGCTGCGATTCCTTCTCACGCAGGGCGCGTTCATGCTCGCGGCGGGTGTCCTCGGCGGCCACAATCTCGGCCTCCGAGGCGTTTAGCTCGCCCTGAATTGGCGTAATCAGCGCATCGGCTTCCCGCGCGGCGGCCTCGGCCTTGTGCGCGTTCTCGGTCAATTGCGCCAGTTGCGCCTCGGCGTCGGCCTGCTGATTGCGCAACTGCTCCAGCCGCGTCGCCCGCGATTGCCCTCTGGCTTGCGCATCGTTCAGCGCCTGAACGCGCTCGCGGTGCAAATTGGCCGCGCTGCGCACACCCTCGCTGGCCGATGCCACCGCGGCAGAGGCGGCGTTTAGTTGCCCCATCCAGCCCGCGCCCGCCAAGCCCGCCTCATTCACCGCCGAGGACTCCTCAAACAACGAGGGCTGAAGCGCAATTTTGAGTTGCTCGCGAAGTTGCGCGTCAAACGCGGTCAGCGCATCCTCCGCCGTCACCTGGTCCAGCTTATCCTGACCGATGGCCGCCTCCAGCGCGTTGATTTGCTCAACCAGTTGCGCCTGCTCGTGATCCACCGATGAAATTTCTCCGGCGGTTTGCGCCAGTTGATCCTCGTAGCGGGCGATGCGCCGGTCAAGATCATCGCGCGTGGCGCGGCGCGAGGCCATCTCGCGGCTGGCAAAATCCCGCGCCCGCGCGGCCTCATCCTGCCTGCGCCGCGCCGCATCCAGCGCGGTTTGGGCTTGCGCCCGCGCGGTTCGCGCCGCATCGGCTTTGGCCTTGGCCTCTTCCGGCGTAATCAAGGTGATCGCTTCCGCAACCGGCGCGGATTCCATCACCTTGTGCTTGCCCGCGCGGAGCAGCAACACCCCGTTGGCCCCGGCCACCTCGCCATCTCGCGTCACGCAGGCGCAACCTTCGCCCAGCTCGGCGGCCAGGGCGCGGGCGGCATCCAAATCGCGGGTGATGAACGCCCGCCCGGCGATGGCCTTGAGCGATGGCTTCAGCCAATCCGGGGCGGTGATCACATCCATGACCGGGCGGGCGTTGCGCGCCCGCGCCTGCTCGGCCAGCCGCGCGTCGGCTTCGGCGCGGCCTTCGCTCAGGCGGGCCAGATCGCGCAAAGTTGCGGCCACCAATTTGCCGCTGGAGTTGAGCGAGGCCAGCCACGCGCGGGCGCGGCCCAACTCCTCGCCGCTTTCAATCACCAGCGCGTTCAGGCTTTCGCCAAATGCGGCTTCCACCGCGCGTTGGTCATCTGGGTGAATTTTGATGTGCGAGGCCAGCGGCCCGCGCAGACCGGGCAATTTTGCGCGTTGGGCCATCGCGGCCAAATCATCCGAGCTTTGCTGGGCGCGCATTTCCTGAAACAGGGTCATGCGCGCGGTCATTTTTTCTTCCGCTTCGGCGGCGGCTTGCTCAGACAGCGCGTTGGTCATGGCCGACCGCGCCGCTTCCAAGTTGTGCGCAGCGGCCTCAAATGCGGCGTTCAGGTTTTGAATTTTGTCCGCGTCTTGCTGGGCCTGCCCATCCAAAGATTTTGCGCGGTTCATCTCGGCCTCGCGCTCGCCGGTCAAGCGCTCGGCGCGTTTGGTCAGGTCACTCAGTTGCTGAGCCAGGCGGCCTTGTCGCCCGCGCAGCTCGCGGGCGCGGTTGGCCGCGCTCACCAGCCCGGCGTTGATGCGCATGAGTTCTTTTTGCGCCTCGGCGCGTTGTTGTTCCAGCGCAGCGCGGGCGGCTTGCTGGTCGGCGGCGGCCAGTTGGGCGGCCTCCATCTCGCGCTGGCGGCGGGCCAGCCCATCTTGCGCGGCGGTGAGGGAGGCCGCGGCCTGCGCCACGCGCACCGAGAGACCATCCATCGCGGCGGTTTGCTCTTCCATCTCGCGCTGGGTGGCGGCCATTTGCGCGTTAAACGAGGCCGCCCGCTCGCGCAGAACCGCCAAATCGCGGTTGAGCGCCTCGCGGTTGCGGCGGGCTTCATCGCGCTGGGGCAAGGCCTGGGCAATTTGCGCCCGCAGCGCGTTTTGCTTCTCGCGCAGGCCGCGGGTTATTTGTTCTTTCTCTTCAACGATGGCTCTTGCGGCGCCCGCTTCGCCGCGCAGGGAATCGCGGCTGGCGGCGCTCGCGGCGGCCATCCCGCGCAATTTGTGATACGTGAAGGCGAACCACGTGCGCAGGTAGCCGTTCATCTCGGATTGCAGCGTCTCGAACTGGCGGGCGCGCTCGGTCTGGCGCTCCAGTTGTTTCAGGCGCGGGGTGATCTCGGCCAAAATGTCGCGGGCGCGGTTTAGGTTGCCCTGGGTTTCTTCCAGCTTGCGCAGGGCGTCCTCGCGTTTGTCGCGGTACACGGCCACGCCCGCGGCTTCTTCAAACAAGGCGCGGCGCTCTTCGGGTTTTTGGGTCAGGGCGGTGTCTACCAAACCCTGCCCAATCACGGTGTAGGTGCGCTCGGCCAAACCGGTGTGGCTGAGCAGTTCGGCGATGTCGCGCAGACGCACGCGGTTGCCATTCAGGATGTACTCGTTGCTGCCATCGCGGTAGGCGCGGCGTCCCAGCTCAATCTCGCTGAACTCAACCGGAAAGAAGCCGTCTGAGTTGTCGAAGGTGAGCAAGACCTCGGCCATGCTGGCGCGAGGGCGGCGGGCGCTGCCAGAGAAAATCATGTCATCGGTGCGCTTGCCGCGCAACAACGAGTATGACTGCTCGCCCAGCGCCCAGCGGATGCTGTCGGCCACGTTGGATTTGCCGCTCCCGTTCGGGCCAATGACGGCGGTGATGCCATCGGCAAATTCGAACATGGTTTTTGAGGCAAAGGTTTTATACCCGGTCAGGGTCAATCGTTTTAAGCGCATGTAATTCAATTAGCAATTACTAATTACCAATTACTAATGACGAATGCAGATTCGACAATTAGTAATTCGTAATTGGTAATTATTTGGAGACCAGCCGCGAAAGAAAGTCTGTGATGGCCGGGCCGAGCAACACAAGGATGACGACCAGCACAATCGCAAACAAAATCAGGATGAGGGCGAAGTCAATCAAACTTCCACGACCGCCTTCACCACCTGGTGGACGCATAGACATATTGGGGCGATTATAAAGTGTCCATTTGCCGCGCGGGTGTTTGTGTCTACGTCTATGTTCACGTTTGCGCCTGCATATTTGCAGCCACGTATAATCTCCGCAACGTGACCTCAATTAAGACCGATGAGCGCGGGCTAATCCCCGCGATTGTGCAAGACGCCATCACCGGGCGGGTGCTGATGCTGGGCTGGATGAACGCGGAGGCGCTGGGGCGCACGCAAACCACGCGCGAGGTGTGGTTTTATTCGCGCAGCCGCCAGCAGCTTTGGCACAAAGGCGAGACCAGCGGCAACGTCTTGCGCGTGGTCGAAGTGCGAACCGACTGCGATGCGGATGCCATCCTTGTGCGGGCCAACCCCGCCGGGCCAACCTGCCACACCGGCCAGGAAAGCTGTTTTCATCAGCCGCTTTTGGGCGATGGCGCTCTTCCGCGCTCTGGCTTTTTGGATGAGCTGGAGGGAATCGTCGCATCGCGGCGGGCTTCATCCCCAGACAAGAGCTATACTGCAAAACTGTTCGCCAAAGGGCGGCATAAAATGGCCCAAAAGGTGGGCGAAGAAGGCGTTGAGCTGGCGATGGCGGGCGTGGCGCAAGACGATGACCGCGTGATTGATGAAAGCGCCGACCTGCTGTTTCATTTATTGGTATTGTTAAACGAAAGGAATATCCCAATGCGCGCTGTGCTGGAGCGTTTGGCAGAACGGCATCAGAATTCTTGATTCGTAAATTCGTAATTTGTAATTAAAAATTGCCATGTCTATCCTTGCAGATAAAAACACCCGTTTGATTGTTCAAGGCATCACCGGCCGCGAGGGCGATTTTCACGCCCGCCAAATGCAGGCTCACGCGCCCATCATCGTGGGCGGGGTCACGCCCGGCAAGGGCGGCCTGACGCTGGACTACGGTGTGCCCGTGTTTGACACCGTTGGCGAGGCGGTGCGCAAAACTGGCGCAAACGCCAGCGTGATTTACGTGCCCGCCAAGTTTGCCAGCGCCGCCATCATGGAAGCCGCGGATGCCGGGCTGAAGTTCATTTGCTGCATCACCGAGGGCATCCCGGTGGCAGACATGATTAAAACCCGCGCGTATTTGGACACCAAAGGCGCCACGCTGCTGGGGCCAAACTGCCCGGGGTTGCTCACGCCTTCGCAAGCCAAGATCGGCATCATCCCAGCCAACATTGCCAAACCCGGCAACGTGGGCGTGGTCTCGCGCTCTGGCACGCTCACGTATGAGGCGGTGTACGCCCTCACAAACAGCGGCATGGGCCAAACCACAATTGTTGGGATTGGCGGCGACCCGGTGCACGGCCTTGATTTTGTGGATGTGATCCGCATGTTCAACGATGACCCCGCCACCGAGGCGATTGTGATGATTGGTGAAATTGGCGGGAGCGACGAGGAAAAAGCCGCCGAGTTTGTGAAGGCAAATGTCAAAAAGCCGATGGCCGGATTCATCGCCGGGCGCAGCGCACCCCCAGGGCGGCGCATGGGTCACGCGGGCGCCATCGTGGAAGGAAACGTGGGCACGGCGGCGGGCAAAGTTGCGGCCATGGAAGCCGCGGGGATCAAAGTGGCCGACCTGCCCACCCAAATTCCAGACATCCTCAAGAGCGCCATCAAAGCGCGGGGTTAGGACAGAAAGAACGCTTCTCAACCTCGCGGGTTGGCCTGCAAAATTTTGCCCTTCCAAGTGGCATAGGCCAACCCGCGAGGTTAACAGTCTTATAACAACTTGGCGACAACTGAAATAAGACCAAACTAGAAATAAAAAAACGGCGCGGATTCAATTGAACCCGCGCCGTTTTAATTGCGAAGAAAGAATTACTTCTCTTCTTTGTAGACCACATGCTTGCGCAGCTTGGGGTCGTAGCGCTTGATCTCCAGGCGGGTGGGATCATTCTTGCGATTCTTCTCGCTCCAATACACATGCCCGGTCTCGGCGCTCTTCAGTTTAATGACAATGCGATTGCCTTTCTTGCGTGCCATAGTTCACCTCGTTTCAATCTATTCGATCTAATAGAATCTGGGAGCGCCAGCCATGGGCAGCAACGCCAGATGACGCGCGCGCTTGATGGCAACAGCCAGCAACCGCTGATTCTTTGCGCTCAGGCCCGTGCGGCGGCGGGGCATAATTTTGCCCTGCTGGTTCACATACCGGCGCAGCTTGTCAAAGTCTTTGTAATCCGGCACAGTGCCAGATGTCGCAAACTCGTCAATCCGTTTCACCGGCGCGGCATTGCGGTCATAGTTGCTGGCCGTGCCCCGGTATCCGGGCTTCTTTTTGTTAAATTTTCCAAACCCGCCGCCAGAGGTCTCTGCTCCATCGGCGCTCGGAATATCATTTCTGTCCACAATCACTCCTTAGTCAGAACTTGGCTGCCACGCGGCGGCCAAATGGATTTTATTCCGCTTTTCTAAAAGCGCGCTATTTTATCACATGGGCGGCCCTCAAGCCTCGCGCACGCGGCGTTGCATCAAGGCCATCACGCCCACCAGCGCAATTTGCGCGGCAAAAAACACGGCAAAGCGGTCAAACGCGGTATCGCGCAGGCTGTCCAAAATCACGCCCCAAAGGATGGGCGCCAGACCTCCCGCCACGTTGATTTGCACTTGCTGCACGGCAAAGTATTGAGTTGTGCCGGGGCGGTCTCCGGCCAAATTCATAAGCAGGCGCGTGGCTGCCGTGTCAAAGATCACTAAAAATATGCCGTTGCCCAGCATCAACGCCGCCGCAATTTCGCCGCGTGTCGGGATCACCCGCAGCGCCATCAGCAGCCAGACTGAGAAATGAATCGCCCACCAGCCCAACACCAGCCGCATAAAAAATTTGCTCCCGCGCCGATCCAGGTTGGGGCGCGTCACCTGCAAACCAATCATCGCCATCAGCGCCGCCCCGGCGCTCAGCCAAACCAGCGCGCCATCGCTCAAGCCCGCTTCTTCTCTGGAGAAAACAATGGTGAAGGTGGCCGATGACGCCACCACAACCTGCCAGACCAGCGTAAAAAGCGTGAATGCGCGAAACTCTTTGTCTTTCAAAATTTCTCGCCAGGCCAGCCCGTTGCTGCCGACACTTTGATGCGCAGAGGGTGGGTTTTGGATGCGCGAGAGAAAAAACAAACTCACCGCGCCCGCGCCAAAGCTCAAGCCAAAAATGGCCGCGTATCCCATCCCATGCGTGGAATCTGGCGGGTTGTGCGCGCTGCTGAGGATGGCCCCCGAAATGCCCAGCGAGACCACGCTGGCGATGTTGATAAACATGCGGTCGCGCGAGAGAAAACCGCCCCGGTCTGTGCGCGGCACAAGCGCGGTGACCCAGGGCAGCCACGCGCCGGTGGCCAGACCGCGCGTAAAGTTGAACAGAAACATGGCGGCCACAATCAGCCACACAATTGTCTCGTGAGGGACGCTGACCGCCAAAAACGGCATGGCGCACAACGCCAGCAAGGTGAGCACCCGCGCCGTCCAGCCGCTCAGCATGGTTTGGCGGTAGCCCACGCGCTCCATCCGCCGCGCCATGAACAACTGCAAGGTAGAAAGCAGCGGCGTAAACCCCGAAATCAGCCCAATGGCCGCCGCGCTGGCGCCCATCTCCCGCGCGAACAAAATCAGCGGGCTGCCCAGCGCAATCTGGTAAGACATGGCATTTGTGGATTGGAACAAATGCACAAAACGATAACGCCAGATCAGGGTTTTAAGGCTCTCGTTTTTGGGGATGGCTTCCGGGGCGGGGTCGGCGTTTTCTTGTGCGGGCATGATGGCCGCGCATAGTTTACTGTACGCTGAATTTGGAATTCAAAGGGGATGGCACTGCTGCCAGTTGTAATTCACCGCCGCCAGCAGCGGCTGTCCAAAATGCAGGCCGCCCATGCCGATGGCGCTGTGCCGGGCATACACATCGCGCAACGGCTGAGACGCGAACGGCGCGCCATACCGCGCCAGAGTGGTGTGCCAGAACAGCGGGGGAATATCAAACCCGCGATACCGGCCTTGCAAAAGCGGCCCCCATGCCGAGGCCAGCAACTCCTGGGCCAGCGCATTGCGCCGCGCAAAAGAATCTGGGGAGGGCAAGCCAGCCAGCACCAGCGCATTCTTCAAGGGCAAAAGGCGCAAATCGGTCACCGCAAAATCCATCCCCAGCGTGTGTTTTGCAAAAATTGGTTTTAGCGCGGCCAACTCTGGCGGCAGGGTTTGCAAGGTGTAGCGATCCCACGCCAAAGCCAGAAAGGTAAAGTGCAAACTGTTGGCCGGGGTCACATCCAACAAGGGGTCTTGCGCGGCCAAAGCGCGCAATTCTGCGTGAACCTGCGCCAGCGGGCCGCTGGCCGCAAAT